>NZ_JAFCWG010000005.1:0-348012 GCF_049897445.1 Kocuria sp. LHG3120
GGGGGGTTTCCCGGGGGGTGGGGTGGCTGGGTCGCCGGGGGCCCCCCCGGGGGGGGGGGGGGGGGGGGGCCCCCCCCCCACGACCGCCGTCCTGCTCGCCACCGGCTGCGCCGCGTCCGACGACGGCGCCGCGCCGGCTGCCGGCAGCACCCCGCCGACGGCCTCGAGCACCGCCTCGCCGTCGAGCACCTCGGCGCCCTCGGTCGCGGCGTCCGCCCCGTCCGCGAGGGGGAGGCAGACCGCCGCCGCAACGGACAGTCCAGCGGACGGCCCCGCGGTCCTGGGCGCGTCGGAGCCGGTCTCCCTGTCCGTCCCGGCCACCGGCACCGAGTCCGAGCTGCTGCGCCTGGGCCTGCGCGAGGACGGCTCGCTCGAGGTCCCGCCCGAGGGGCCCGGCTCCCCGGCGAGCTGGTACACCGGGTCCCCCACCCCCGGCGAGCGTGGCCCGGCCGTGCTGCTGGGCCACGTCAACGCCACGGGCGGCGGCCCCGGGGTCTTCGCCGGGCTGCGCGCCCTGGAACCCGGCGACACGATCGAGGTGGCCCGGGAGGACGGGTCCACGGCGGTCTTCGCCGTCGACCGCGGGGAGCAGTACGGCAAGGACGACTTCCCCACCCTCGAGGTCTACGGCAACACGGAGCGGTCCGAGCTGCGGCTGATCACCTGCGACGGCTTCGACCCGGCCACCGGGGAGTTCGACGACAACTACGTGGTCTACGCGTCCCTGGTGCCCTGAGCGGCGCAGCCCTGGGAACGAGCGCTGGTGCGCACCGCCCCGGCCTCGCGCGGAGAACGACCCTTCCATAGGCTTCTGCGCAGGGAACGGCCGTTCTCTGCATCTGTCGCACCAGCGAGAGGTCGCACCAGCGAGAGGAAGAGCCTCCATGGGTCACATCACCGTCGGCACCGAGAACAGCACCGACATCGAGCTGTACTACGAGGACCACGGCAGCGGTCAGCCCGTCGTCCTCATCCACGGGTATCCGCTGGACGGCTCGTCCTGGGAGAAGCAGACCGCCGCCCTGCTCGGAGCGGGCTACCGCGTGATCACCTACGACCGCCGCGGCTTCGGCCGCTCGAGCCGGCCGACCACCGGCTACGACTACGACACCTTCGCCGCCGACCTCGACACCGTCCTGAGCACCCTCGACCTGAACGACGTGGTCCTGGTGGGCTTCTCGATGGGGACCGGGGAGGTGGGGCGCTACCTCGGGACCTACGGATCCTCCCGGGTGGCCAAGGCGGCCTTCCTGGGCTCGCTCGAGCCGTACCTGCTGCAGACCGAGGACAACCCCACGGGCGTGCCCCAGGAGGTCTTCGACGGCCTGGCCGCGGCCGTGACCGCCGACCGCTACGCGTTCTTCACCCAGTTCTTCGACAACTTCTTCAACACGGACACGTTCCTGGGCACGGACCGGCTGAGCCAGGAGGTCGTGGACGCCTGCCGGAACATCGCCTGGGGCTCCGGGGCCGTGGCGTCGGTGGCCGCCCAGCCCACCTGGCTGACGGACTTCCGGGCCGACATCCCCAAGATCGACGTGCCGGCCCTGATCGTGCACGGCACCGCGGACAACATCCTGCCCATCGACGCCACCGGCCGGCAGTTCCACCAGGCCCTCCCGCAGGCGGAGTACGTCGAGATCGAGGGCGCCCCGCACGGGCTGCTCTGGACCCACGGCGCGGAGGTCAACGAGGCGCTGCTGGACTTCCTCGCCCGGTAGCCGCGCCGCCCCGGCGGGACGGTCCTCCGCCGCCCGGGACGACGACGGACCCCGCTCGCCGTGCGCTCGAGGCGCGGCGGGCGGGGTCCGCCCCGTTCCCGGGACCCGGGACCCGTCAGTGGCGGGGGCTCTCGTGGCCGGGCACGTCACCGGGGCGGTCGGTCGCGGCCGGTCCCCCCGGCTGCCCGTCCGGGCGCGGGCCGGCGGCGGGGCCGCCCGTGGTGGGGCCGCCGTTCGCCGGGCCGCCCGTGGTGGGGCCGCCGGACGTCCGGTCGCCGGGGGCGCGGCCCCCGCCGAGGAACTGGCGCGCCTTCTGCTGGACCGTGTCCACGTGGCGCTCGTACTTGCGCCCGGTGCGCTTGTCCACGAAGCTGCCGGCCTGGTCGAGGACCTTCTCGACCTTGTCCGGGTTGCGCTGGGCGAGCTGCTTGGCCTTGGCCGTGAGCCCCTTGAAGTTCACCATCACGTCTCCTTCCGAGAGTGGTCACCGCGCGCGGGAGCGCCGCGGTGCTGCCGCCAGTCCATCACGCGGAGCTGTCCGCCGGCTGGCCGAGGCCGGGAGGCCGGCGCTCCTGGCCGACCACGTGCTGGAAGCGCAGCAGGTTGTCCGGGTCGTAGAGCGCCTTGGCCCGGACCAGACGGGCGTAGACCTCCTCGGACCACGCCCGGGCGTGCTCGCTCTCCCCGCCCGGGACCCCGTGCATGTTCACGAAGGCCCGCCCCGTGGACCACGGGGCCATGGCCTGCAGGATCTCGGCCAGCGCCCGGGGCGTCGCCGCGGCCACGTGGGGCGCGAGCCAGCCGATGAGCTCCAGGAAGAACGCCGCGTCCCGCCCCGAGACCGCGTCCTCGACGCCGTCGGTCCGGGCGAAGGCTCCACCCATCAGCCGGATCCCCACCTCCGGCAGCGGGCACCGGCTGCCGGGCCCGGCGCTCTGCAGCAGCGTCATGACCGCGGCGGCGTCGAACTCCCGCAGGAACTCCCCGGTGAGCACGTAGAGACCCGGCTCGGTGGCGTCCATGTGCACCTGGTCGATGTCCCGGTAGTCCATGGGCCCCACCAGGTCCAGGACCGGCCGGGAGACCGCCCGCATCGGCGCGAGGACCCGGGCGCCCTCCTCCTCCGGACCGACCCAGCAGAAGCGCAGGTGCACGAGCATCCGCTTGTGCAGCTGCTCGGGGACGGTCGGGTCGTGCGGCATCCAGCGCAGGGCCACGGACGTCGAGGCGCGCTCCGGCAGGGTGGGCGCCCACCGGCTGAACGCGCTCAGCACCTCCTGGGCGTCGGTGCCGGGGTAGAAGATCCCGCCGCCGTAGAGCTCCTCCAGGGGGACGAGGCCCATGGTCATCGCGGTGACGAGGCCCAGGTTGCCCTTGCCCCCGCGCAGCAGGGCGAACAGCTCCGGCTCGTGCCGGGCGTCCACGTGGCGCAGCCGCCCGTCGGGGGTCACCACCTCGAGGCCCAGCAGGTGGTCGGCGGCGAAGCCGAAGATCCGCCCGAGCACCGGCAGCCCGCCGCCCAGGGTGTAGCCGACCGCCCCGGCGTCGCTGGCCGAACCGTTGAGCACCGCGAGCCCGTGGGGCGCGACCGCGTCGATCACGCGGCGCCACCGCACGCCGGCGCCGATCCGCGCGGTCCGGCGGCGGGGGTCGACCTCGATCTCCTGCATCCGGTGGGTGGTGACGAGCAGTCCGCCCTCCATGGGCTGGTCCGCGCCGTGGCCCGTGGACTGCACCCCCACGGGCTCGTGGTGGGCTGCGGCCCACCGCATCACGGCCACCACGTCGGCGGCGTCGGTCACGCCCGCCACCGCGTCCGGGTGGTGGACGGCGGCCAGGTTGAAGCCGGCGACCTCCTGCGCGAAGCCGGCCTCGTCCGGCAGCAGGACCGGGCCGCGGACCTGCCGGTGGAGTTCTTCCACGTCCGTTCTCGAGATCATCGCGGGCCCCCTCGGCACCGGCGATCCGCGGTGCGGGACCGCTCGGGCCCGCAGGCGCCGCAGAACAGCTCCATTCTCCCACGCGGGCCCGCCGATGCGCCCTCCGGGCCGTGCACGGAATCGTCACGGGGCGCCGGCGGGCACGGCCCGGCCGGCACGGCCGGCGCGGGGCCGCCGGGAGGGTCAGTCGCGCTCGAGCGGCAGGGCGGGCGCCAGCCGGCGCAGGGACGTGAACGTGGGCACGAGGGCCTCGTACAGCTGCTCGAACACCGGCTGCAGGGACGCGTGGACCGCGGCGTCGGCGGGGTCCGGGCGCACCACGGACTCGACCCCCACCAGGTCGGCGGCCACGTCGACGGACTCGATCAGCCCGAGCGCCTGCATCCCGAGCAGCGCGGCGCCGAACCCGGAGCCCTCGTGGCCCGAGGCGAAGGAGATGTCCGTGCCGAGGACGTCGGCGAGCAGCTGCCGCCACAGCGGGCTGCGGGCGAAGCCGCCGGTGGCGCGGATCTGCTCCACGGCCAGACCGGCCGAGCGCATCGACTGCAGGACCAGGCCGAGCTGCTGGCACACCCCCTCCAGGGCCGCGCGCACCAGGTGTGCGCGGCGGTGGGCGCGGGTCAGCCCCACGTAGGCGCCCTTGGGCAGGGAGCTCCAGTGCGGGGCGCGCTCGCTCAGCAGGTAGGGCAGCATGAGCAGCCCCCCGGACCCGGCCGGGACGCTCCCCGCGAGCGCGAGCAGCTCCTCCTCCGGCTCCTCCCCCAGGTCGGGGGCGAGGGCGTCCCCGGCCCAGCCCAGGACCACGCCGCCGTTGTTGATCGCCCCGCCGACCACCCAGCGCCCCGGGGTCAGGGCGTAGCAGAAGACCCGTCCCAGCGGGTCCACCACGGGACGGTCGACGACGACGCGCAGCGCGCCGCTCGTGCCGATCGAGCAGGCCGCCACCCCGGGCCGGACCGCGCCCAGGCCGAGGTTGGCCAGCGGGCCGTCGCTGGCCCCCACCACCACGGGCACGGTGGCGGGCAGCCCGGTCGCCCGGGCACCCTCGTCCGTGAGCCCGGGCAGGACGTGGGTGGTGGGCACCAGCTCGGGCAGCTGCTCGGGCAGGATCCCGGCGTGGGCGAGGGCCTCGCCGTCCCAGGCCAGCTCGTGGATGTTCATCAGACCGGTGGCCGAGGCCACCGAGTGGTCCACCACGAGCGCGTCGCACAGCCGCAGCAGCACGAACTCCTTGATGCCTGCCCAGAAGGCGACGCGCTCGCACAGCTTGGGCTCCTGGTCGTGGAACCACACGAGCTTGGGCAGCGGCGACATGGGGTGCACCGGGGTGCCCGTGCGCCGGTGCAGGGCGAGGCCGCCCGCGCTCGCGCGCAGCCGTTCCGCCTGGACGCTGGCCCGGGTGTCGGCCCAGGTGACGAGCGGGGTGAGGGGCTCGCCCTCGGGCGAGAGCCCGAGCAGGCTGTGCATCGCGGCGCTGAAGGACAGCCCGGCCACGCGCTCCGCCCCGACCTCCCCGACCACCGCGCGGACGGTGTCCAGCACCGCCTGCAGGATCAGCTCGGGGTCCTGCACGGCGTGGCCGGGGTGCGGCTCCTCCAGGGGGTAGCCGGCCGAGGCGGCGGCGAGCTGCTCACCGCCCACGGCGAAGGCCACGGCCTTGGTGCTCGTGGTGCCGATGTCGACGCCCACCACCACGGGATCCGGGTGCCCGGTGCCGGCCGGCCCCGGCATCAGCGCGGCTCCCCCGGGGCCAGGGACACGAGGACCTTGCCGGAGACCGCGGAGTCGCGGGCCGTGGCGAAGGCCTCCACGGCGCGGTCGGCGGGGAACTCGTGCGTGACCACGTCCTCGATCCCGGGGCGGTCGGCGAGCAGCCCGATCGCCTCGTCGATCTCGTCGTCGAACCGGAAGGACCCGCGCAGCTGGAGCTCCTTGGAGACCAGCGGGGCCAGGTTCACGGGCCGCGCCTCGTCCGGCACCATCCCCACCTGGACGACGACGCCGCCGCGGCGGGCGCCCACCAGCGCGGGGCTCACGGCTGCGGGCACGCCGGAGCACTCGAGCACCACGTCGAACGCCCCGGACGGGATCTGCTCGGCCCCCACCCGGACGGTGCCGTGCACGCCGAGCGCCCGGGCCCGCTCGAGCGGGCCCTCGAGGACGTCGGTGGCCACGACCTCGGCCGCGCCCCGGGCCAGGGCCGCCGCGGCCGTGAGCAGGCCGATCGGCCCGGACCCGGAGACGAGCACGCGCCGGCCGGTCACGTCCCCGGCCACGGTGAGCCCGTGCAGGGCCACGGCCAGCGGCTCGGCGAGCGCGGCCCGGCGCAGCGGCAGGCCGGCCGGGAGCACCCGGACCATGTCCCGGCGGACCAGCAGGTACTCGCTCATCCCGCCCTGGGTGTGCGGCCGGGTGGAGGCGCTGCCCAGGTAGGCCCCGCCGGGCCACAGGTGGCGCCGGTCCTCGATCCCGGGCTGGGGCGTGCCGAACGTGGCCGGGTGGACCGTCACCGGGGTGCCGGGGGCGAGCTCGCCGGCGGGGTCCAGGTCCACCGTCCCGGAGACCTCGTGCCCGGGCACGAGGGGCTCCCGGACCACGTACTCGCCGTTGGCGCCCTCGGCCCAGTAGTGCAGGTCCGACCCGCACACCCCGCCGTAGGCGATCCGGAGCCGGACCTGTCCCTCGGCGGGCTCCGGGGTGGGCACCTCCTCGACGCGCAGGTCGTCCTTGCCGTGGATCACGATGGCCTTCATGAGCTCTCCTCCTGGTGCGTCCCGGAGCCTCGCGGCGAGGTGCGGGACGATGTGTGCCCGTCGGTGCACGCCGGGCGGGTGGTGCGGCGGACCCGGGTCAGAGGACGGAGGTCATGCCGCCGTCGACCAGGACGTTGTGCCCCGAGACGAAGCTGGAGGCGTCCGAGCACAGGTAGACCAGCGTGCCCACGAGCTCCTCGACCTGCCCCCAGCGCCGGGCCGGGGTGCGCTCGACCACCCAGTGGTTGAACGCCTCGTCCTCGATCAGCGCCTGGTTCATCTCGGTGGCGAAGTACCCGGGCGAGATCGCATTGACCTGGATGTTGTGCCGGGCGAGGTCCGCGGCCATGCCCTTGGTGAGCATGACCACCCCGCCCTTGGTGGCCGAGTACGGGGCGATGGTCTGCCGGGCGAGCACCGACTGCACGGAGCCGATGTTGACGATCTTGCCCGAGCCGCGCTCCTGCATGCCGGGGACCACGGCCCGGGACACGTGGAACACGCTCGAGAGGTTCGCCGCGACGATGTCCTCCCAGTCCTGGGCCGCGAACTCGGCGAACGGGGCTCGCCGCTGGATCCCGGCGTTGTTCACCAGGATGTCCGGGACGCCGTGCTCGGCGAGGACCGCGTCGATCCCCGTCCGGACGGCCTCGGCGTCGGTGAGGTCGAAGGCCGCCGTGACCGGGGCCGTGCCCGTGCCGGCGGCGATCTCGTCGCGCACCCGGGCGAGGACGTCGGCGTCGCGCCCGTGCAGGACCACGCGGGCGCCCGCCTCGGCGAGGCCCGTGGCCAGGGCCCGTCCCAGCCCCCGGGAGGAGCCGGTGACGAGGGCGAGCCGGCCGGTGATGTCGAAGACGTTGCGCATCCGGGGCCTCAGGCGATGTAGAAGATGACGAGGACGACGGCGAAGCCGAGGACGGACTCGAGGGCCTGCTGGACCGTCCAGGTCTTCAGCGTGGTCTTCACGTCCATGCCCATGAGCCGGCCCACGAGCCAGAAGCCGGAGTCGTTGACGTGCCCGGCGAAGACCGAGCCGGCGGCGGTGGCCAGGACCACGGCCGCGACCTCCACGGAGTTGAAGTTGCCCGCGGCCACGGCCGGTGCCATGAGCCCGGCGGCGGTGACGAGGGCCACGGTGGCCGAGCCCTGGGCCAGGCGCAGGACCACGGCGATGATGTAGGCCGCGAAGATGACGGGCAGCCCGATGCCGTCCAGCGAGGACGCCAGCGCGTCGCCGATGCCGGAGGCGCGCAGGATGCCGCCGAACATGCCGCCGGCGCCGGTGATGAGGATGACGGAGGCGACCGGGCCCAGGGAGGAGTCGATGACCTTCTCCAGGGCGGTGCCGTGCTCGCCGCGGCGGGTGCCGAGGACGAACAGGGCCACGAGGACCGAGATCAGCAGGGCGACCGGGGACTCGCCGAGGGCGGAGAGCACCTGGAACCACTCGGCGTCCTCGGAGACGGCGCCGGCGGCGCGCAGGAAGTCCAGGCCGGTGTTCATGAAGATGAGCACCAGGGGCAGCAGCAGCAGGGCGATGATGGTGCCGACCCGCGGCGGGTTGGCGGGCTGGTCGTCGTCGACGTCGCCGAAAAAACCCGGGACGGGGAGGACGTACTTGGTGCCCACGCGCTTGCCCCAGAGGTACGCGGAGACGTACCAGAGCGGGAACGCCAGCAGCAGACCGATGAGCAGGACCATGCCGAGGTCGGCGCCGTAGAGCTCCGTGGCGGCCACCGGACCGGGGTGCGGCGGCACGAAGACGTGCATGACCGAGAACGCACCGGCGGCGGGGATGCCGTACAGGAGCACGTTGTTGCCGCTCACCCGGCGGGCGACCGCGAAGATGATCGGCAGCATGACCACGAGGCCGGCGTCGAAGAAGATCGGGAAGCCCATGATCAGGGAGGCGATGCCGAGCCCGAAGGGCGCGCGCTTCTCGCCGAAGATGTCCACGAGCTTGTCCGCGAGCACCCGGGCGCCGCCGCTGTGCTCCACGAGCTTGCCGAGCATGGCGCCGAGGCCGATGAGCAGGGCCACCGAGCCGAGCGTGCCGCCGAAGGCGGTGACCGCGGTGTCCACGATCATCCCCGTGGGGATGCCCGTGGCGAACGCCGTCAGCAGCGCCACCAGGATCAGGGTGAGGAAGGCGTGCAGCTTGAACTTGATCACCAGGACCAGGATCAGTGCGATGGCGGCTGCCGCGATCGTCAGCAGCGGCGCGGTGCCGAGGGTCTGTGTCCAGTCTTCCACTGAGTTTCTCCGTTGATCTCGTGCCTGCGGGCAGGCCCTGGGGTCTCGTCGTGAGCCACGACACACGCTAGGCTGACAGAAAGATCATACTTTTGGCAACAGGGTGGGCGCGACCGCGCCGCACATGACGGACGGAGCGTCCATGCACGGGGTGGAGCAGCACAGCGGGGTGCTGGACCGGCTCGGCGAGAGCATCGCCTCCGGGGCGCGGGCGCCGGGAACGGTCCTGACGCTCGCGGCCCTCGAGGAGGAGTTCGGGGTCTCCCGCACGCTCGTGCGGGAGGTGGTGCGCGTGCTCGAGTCCATGGGGATGGTGGAGTCCCGGCGGCGGGTGGGCGTCACCGTCCGCCCGCCGCGGGACTGGAACCCGTTCGACCCCCGGCTGATCCGGTGGCGGCTCGGCGGCCCGGGGCGCGACGAGCAGCTGCGGAGCCTGACCGAGCTGCGGACCGCCATCGAGCCCGTGGCCGCCCGGCTGGCCGCGGTCCGGGCCGACGGACCCACCCGGCGGCGCCTGGTGGAGCTCGCCGCCCGGCTGCGGGAGCTCGGCGAGGCACGCCGCGGCACCGACCCCGAGTACCTGGAGGTGGACACCGCCTACCACGCGCTGCTGCTGGAGGCGAGCGGCAACCCGATGCTCGCCGCCCTGCAGGACGTGGTGGCCGAGGTGCTCTCCGGCCGCACGGCGCTCGGGCTCATGCCCCGCTCCCCGGACCCCGGCGCGCTCGAGGACCACGAGGCCACGGCCGCCGCCGTCGCCTCCGGAAACGCGGCCGAGGCCGAGGCGCGGGCGCGCGCCGTGGTGGTGGAGGTGCTCGAGGGGGTCGTCGACGTGACGGAGAACACCGCCTGATCTGGCCGATGGTCTGCTGGGCGCGGGCGCCGGTCGCCCTGCTGCTGCTGGTTCTGGCCTACCGTCCGGTGGCCCGGGACCTCTCCCGCAGGCGCCCGCCCGCCCGCGCGTTCCGGTGAGCCGGCGCCCCCGCCCGTAGGCTGGGCCCATGGGCATCTCGGAGACCGACCGCGGACACCTGCGACGCTGCGTGGAGCTGGCCCGCGAGGCCCTCGACGCCGGGGACGAGCCGTTCGGCTCGGTGCTGGTCTCGGCGCGGGGGGAGGTCCTGTTCGAGGACCGCAACCGGGTGGCCGGCGGTGACGCGACCCGCCACCCCGAGTTCGAGATCGCCCGGTGGGCGGCCGCCCACCTGACCCCGGAGCAGCGCTCCGCGGCCACGGTCTACACCTCGGGCGAGCACTGCCCCATGTGCTCGGCGGCCCACGCCTGGGTGGGGCTGGGCCGCATCGTCCACGCCTCCTCCTCGGCGCAGCTCGGACGGTGGCTGGACGAGCTCGGCGCCCCGCCCGCCCCCGTCGCGGCGCTGCCGATCACCCAGGTGGCCCCGGGGGTGCCCGTGGACGGCCCCTGCCACGAGCTGGCGCCGGCGGTGCGTGACCTGCACCGCCGGCTGCACCTCGCCCGGACCGGGACCGACCCGCGAGGTCGCAGCTGACGGCCACCGCGCCCGGTTGCGTCGCCGTCAGCCGCAATCTCGGCGCGGGGTGGCCAGGGGCCCCGTCCGGGGACCAGGATGGAGGGGTACCTCCGGTGGGCGGCGCCCGCCGGAACCGTTCGACGAGAGGAACGATCATGGTGGACATGGGAGGATTCGCGGACAAGGCGAAGGACCTTGCGGACCAGCACCCGGACCAGGTGCAGCAGGGCATCGACCGGGGCGGCGACGCCGTCGACGAGCGCACCGGCAACAAGTACGAGGGCCAGGTGGACCAGGCCCAGGAGAAGGCCGGCGGCTTCCTCGGCGCCGATGAGAAGGACCAGCAGCAGAACTGATCCGTGGCCGCTGACCTCGGCCCCGCCCGCCTCCCGGCGCGCGGGGCCGCGGCCTGTCAGGCCAGCGCTGCGGCCAGGTAGGGCGCCGTGCGGCTGGCCGGGCACGCGGCGACCTCGGCCGGGGTGCCGGCGCACACGATCCGCCCGCCGGCCTCGCCGCCGGACGGGCCCATGTCGATCACCCAGTCCGAGGACGCCACCACGTCCATGGCGTGCTCCACCACCACCACGGTGTTGCCGGCGTCCACCAGGCGGTTGAGCTGGCGCAGCAGCAGCTGCACGTCCTGCGGGTGCAGGCCGGTGGTGGGCTCGTCCAGGAGGTACAGGGTGTGGCCGCGGCGGGCCCGCTGCAGCTCGGTGGCCAGCTTGATCCGCTGCGCCTCGCCCCCGGAGAGCTCGGTGGCCGGCTGGCCGAGCCGCAGGTAGCCGAGCCCCACGTCGAGCAGGGTGCGCAGGCTGCGCGCGGCGGCCGGGACGTCCGCGAGGAACTCCGCGGCGGTCTCCACGCGCATGCCCAGGACGTCGGCGATGCTCCGCCCCCGGTGGGTCACTTCCAGGGTCTCCGGGTTGTAGCGGGCGCCCTGGCAGTCGGGGCAGGGCCCGTAGGTGCCGGGCAGGAACAGCAGCTCGACGGCCAGGAAGCCCTCGCCCTGGCACGTCTCGCACCGGCCGCCGGTCACGTTGAAGGAGAACCGTCCGGCCCCGTAGCCGCGGGCCCGCGCCTCGTCGGTGGCGGCGTAGAGCTTGCGGACCGCGTCGAACAGTCCCGTGTAGGTCGCCAGGTTGGAGCGCGGGGTGCGGCCGATGGGCCGCTGGTCCACCCGGATCAGCCGGTCCAGGTGCTCCAGGCCCTCGACGGCACCCACCCGTGCCCCGGCGGCGGGCGCGGCGTCGTCCTCGGCGTCGACGGGCGCCGCCCCGCCGTGCACGTGCCGGCCGACCGTCTCGGCCAGGACCTGGCTGACCAGCGTGGACTTGCCCGAGCCGGAGACCCCGGTGACGGCGGTCAGCACGCCCAGGGGGATTTCCGCGTCGAGGTCCACCAGGTTGTGGCGCGTGACGCCGCGCAGCCGCAGCCGCCGCTCGACCGGGCGCGGCGTGCGCTCCGCCGCCGTGCCGCCCGGAGGATCGTCGGGCGAGCCGTCAGGGGAACCGTGCGGGGGGCCGTCCGGGAACAGGAAGGGGCGTGTGGCGGACTCCGCCACGTCGGCCAGGCCGGGCACGGGGCCGCTGTACAGCACCGCGCCGCCGCGGTCCCCGGCCTGGGGCCCCACGTCCACGACCCAGTCGGAGCGCCGCACCACGGCCATGTCGTGCTCCACCACGAACACCGAGTTCCCGGAGGCCTTCAGCTCCTCGAGCACGGCCAGCAGCGGCTCGGCGTCGGCCGGGTGCAGGCCCGCCGAGGGCTCGTCGAGCACGTAGACCACACCGAAGAGCCCGGAGCGCAGCTGAGTGGCGATCCGCAGCCGCTGCATCTCCCCCGGGGAGAGCGTGGGCGTGGACCGGTCCAGGCTCAGGTATCCCAGCCCCAGGTCCAGCAGCACCTGCAGCCGGGCGAGCAGGTCCTTGGCGATGGTCACCGCGGCCTCGCTGCGCTCCCCCGAGGACACCGCCCGGGAGGCGGTCCCGGCGTGCTCCAGGGCGGCGGTGGGCCGGACCACCTCGGCCAGCTCGCCGAGGGACGCCCCGTTGAGCTCGGCGATGCTCCGGCCCGCGAAGGTCACGGCGAGCGCCTCGGGACGCAGGCCGCTGCCGGCGCACGCGGGGCAGGGTCCCGTGACCACGTACTGCAGGACGCGCTCGCGCATCTGCTGGCTCGCGGAGTCCGCCAGGGTGTGCAGGACGTAGCTCTTCGCGCTCCAGAACCGGCCCTTGTACGGCTTCGCCACCCGGTCCCGCTGCGGGGTGATCTCCACGACCGGCTGCTCCTCGGTGAACAGGATCCAGTCGCGCTCCTCCCGCGGCAGCTCGCGCCAGGGGACGTCGACGTCGTGGCCCAGGTGGCTCAGGATGTCGCGCAGGTTCTTGCCCTGCCACGCGCCGGGCCACGCCGCGACGGCCCCGTCCCGGATGCTGAGCCCCGGGTCCGGGACCAGGGAGGGCTCGGTGACGTCGTGCACGGTGCCCAGGCCCGAGCACCGGGGGCACGCGCCGGCGGCGGTGTTGGGCGAGAAGGCGTCCGAGTCCAGGCTGCCCGCGGCGGAGTCCGGGTAGGTGCCCGCCCGGGAGAAGAGCATGCGCATCGAGTTGGACAGCGTGGTGAGGGTGCCCACGGTGGAGCGCGAGCTGGGCGCGCCGCGCCGCTGCTGCAGGGCGACGGCGGGCGGCAGCCCGGTGATTCCCTCGACCGCGGGGTTGTGCCCCTGCTGGATCAGGCGCCGTGCGTAGGGGGCCACGGACTCGAGGTAGCGCCGCTGCGCCTCGGCGTAGATGGTGCCGAAGGCCAGGGAGGACTTCCCGGACCCTGAGACGCCGGTGAAGGCGACGATCGCGTCGCGGGGGACGTCCACGTCCACGTGGCGCAGGTTGTTCTCGGAGGCTCCCCGGACCCGGACCATGCCGGTGCGGGTGGTGCCGGGGACGGTGTCGGGGGCCGGGTCGGTGTCGGGGTGGGTGCTCACCGCCTCCACCCTAGCCACCGGCGGGGCCGTGGGCGGACTCAGCGGGCCAGGTGGTGCTCCCGGCCGATCGACCAGGCCGTGTCCGCGGGAGCGGGGTCCACGCCCCAGGCGGACCACTCGTCCAGGCCGGTGAACCAGCGGGCCCCGTCCCGGCCGGCGACCACGAGGGCTGTGGCCAGCACGCCGGCGAGCCGTGCGTCCGGGCCGACGACCGTCGCGGACCGGGCGCCCGCGGCGGGCCGTCCCGTGCGCGGGTCCACGACGTGCGCCGGGCGCTCGGCGGTGCTCGAGGTCGACACCGCGCCGTTGCCGGGCAGCACGGTCCAGGTCACGGCGCCGGCGTCCTCGGGGTGGCGGATGCCCACGGTCCAGGGCCTCCCGGGTCCGGCGGACCCGCGGGTCACGACGTCCCCGCCGGCCTCCACGCAGACGTTCGCGCACCCGGCGCGGACGAGGTCGTCGGCGATCCGCTCCGCGGCCCACGCCGTGACGTAGCCGGAGGGGTCGAAGCCCCCGCGCACGGCCCACGGGTCGAAGCAGCCGTCGGTCAGCTCCCGGGCCTCCCGGCAGCGCCGGAGCACGTCCAGGAGGGCGCCCTGGGCGGCGTCCCACCGGCTGAGCCGGCGCTCGTCGAGCAGGCCGGAGCGGAGCGCCGTCACGAGCGAGTCGGGGCGGTAGGTGGAGAAGACGGCGTCGACCCACCGCATGTTGGCCACGGCCGTGTCCAGAGCGTGCTGCACGGCGGGCTCGGGGGGCAGGCCCTCCTCGCCGGCGCGGACGTCGACGGTCACGGTGGTGCCCCAGACGGGCTCCCGGTGGCGGTGCCACCGGCCCTCGGGGCGACGCAGCTCGACGGCGGGGGCGCTCACAGCCCGGCCCGCTCGAGGAGCTCCCGGCAGACCGTGCGGTAGCCCTTCACGGCAGGGGCGGCGCCGCTCACGACGTCGACGCGCGCCGGCCGCCTCGTGAGGATCTCCTCCTGGAGGACGGGTACGGCGGGGGCGTCGAGCCGCTGCGGGGGGCGTGGGGGGAGAGATGTGCGGTCGATGACTTCGACTATAGGACCGGGGGTGGTGCCGGTCACTGGACTTTCAGGCAGAGTTCCGCAGCCGGGGACGCGGGACGGGCCCGTTCCTGCGCCGGCGCAGGAACGGGCCCGTCCACCGGTCCCGCTAGTCGGCGATCTCGATGACCTGCAGCGGCAGGTTCGTGCCGGTCCCGCAGAACTCCGCCTGGCACTCCTGGATGAACCCGGAGAGCACGGCCGGTCCCTCGTCGAAGGCCATGTTGAAGGCCACGGCCTGGTAGTCCAGCTCGACCTCGCCGCCCTCGCAGACCCACTGCTGGAAATAGCTGCCGTTGGCGATCCGCCCCTCGGAGACCCGCTGGGTCACGCTGAGGGAGACGAAGATGTTGCTCCCCGCCGTGCACGAGACCTTGTAGGTGCCCTCGACGGCCGCCCCCTCGGCGATCCGCGTGGCGTCGCTGATCTCGTAGATCTCCATCGCCTGCGCCGGTGCGGCGGCGACGAGACCGATTCCTGCCGCGAAGGCGGCGGCCGTGACTGCCCTGGTGGTTCTTCTCATGGTTCTGTCCCATCCGGTGGAGAAGCGAGAAGCGCTTCGCGACTGGTGCCGGCCCGCGGCGCATTCCCCCGAACGCCCCCGGGCCCCGTGTCTGGTACGACGTCACCAACGTAGGCGCAGGTCAGGGTGCATCGGCCCCCGTGCGTGAAGATGACGGACACGATTCGGACACGGTGCCGGTGCCACTGCGGCCGCCGGACACCGGGCCGGACCGGGAGGCGCCGGACGGGGCGCCGCTCAGAACGCGTCGTCGATGGCCACCGGCCGGCCGTGCCGGTCGTAGTAGTAGACCCCCTGCGTCTCCGGTGTCCCGTCGGCGGGGTCCTCCGGCGGCTCCGCCGGGAGGTCGCCGCCGCCCCGGGCGCCGAGCGCGAGCGCACCGACGGACACGAGCAGCAGGAGCACCACCGTGAGCAGCGGCCCCAGGGGCACGGCGCGGACGAGGACGGCCAGGACCACGGTCAGCGCGAGGAGCAGGAGCAGGGCGCCCGTGGCCGCGGGCTCGAACGCGCGACCGGGGCGGGCGGCGCCCGGCTCGGCCGAGGACCGGGCGGAGAAGTCGGGCAGCTGGGGCAGCTCGGGAACGAGCGGAGTGGTCACGGCGGGCCTTTCGCATGCGGCTCCCCCGGTGGAACGGTCCCGGCGGTGAGCGGCTCCGGGAGCGACCTCGACCGGAGTCCCCCCGGTCGCTCCTGCGGGAGTTGATTCCATCCTGGACCTCTCACGCGCTCCTGGCCTGCCCACTCTTGTGGGGCTGTCGGGCACCGGACGGGTCGATCCGGGGGACGGAGGGCCGCGGACGGTGCGCGGGCAGGCACGGTCCGGCGGACGCTGCCGGACCGGTGGATCAGGGGCTGCGCACCGTCCGGGGCCGCCCGATCCGGGTCCGGACGCCCGGCGAGAACAGCACGGACTCGGGCGGGCCGTCGACGTCGAGACCGGCCGCGGCCAGCAGTCCGTCCTCGAGGTGCACGACCGCCGCGGGGTGCAGCGGCCACGGCTCGTGCGAGACGGGGACGTGCACCGTGCGGCCGGCGAACCGGCTGTGCAGACCGAACCGCGCGGTGAGCTCCAGCGACAGCTCGTCGTCGGCGCGGATAGTGCGGTCCGGGTGCACGGCGAAGGAGGACGTCGTCCGTCCGCGGCGCCGGACGACGTCGTACCCGTAACCCGGCCCCGCCCCGTCGGGGGCGACGGCCCGGCACTGCGACCACACATAGGGCAGACCGGCCGTGCGGGCGCCGAGGACCACCGCGAGCCGCGGGGCGTCGAGGGACAGGAACACCACTGCGCGCGTGCCGTCCGGCCCGCGGGAGTAGAGGCGCACGTTGATCTCGGGGAAGCTTCCCCAGTAGGGCAGGGGCACCGCGGCGCCGAGCCGGATCCGCTGCATCCGGAAGCCGACGAGGCCCGCCCAGGCGGAGCCGTCGACCACGTCAGCCCGGACGCCCGGCGGCATCCGCGCGGCCGCGGCGGACACGGGGATCCGCCAGTGCAGGAAGACGGCGTCCTCCCAGCGCTGGTCCATCAGGTGGGGGCGCGGCAGCCCCGGCGCCGCCGGCCAGGGAGCCGCCGGATCAGCCGTTCTCCTGCTCGTCATCCTGTTCCATGGGACCCTCGCCCTCCGTGGGACTGATGGGCCCGGTCGTGTTCTCCTCCTCGGTGGCGTCCGTGGCTTCGTCCTCGGCGGTCTCCTCGCCTCCGGCGGGGGCCTCCTGCTCCGTGCCCTCCTCGCCGCCGGACCCGGGGTCGTCGCACCCCGCGAGTCCCAGGGCGGCGAAGGACAGGAACCCGATCGCCAGCGTCCTGCGCCACCAGCCCTCGCCCGCAACTGCTGTCATGACCCCTCCTCGGTGGTTCTGCATGAGCCTCAAAGGTAAGCACGCTTCACAAACCGGTGCAACAGAGGGGACAGGATTGACGGAAGATGCTCAGCAGAAAACCAGGACGGCGCCGGTACGGTCGGGAACGGGACCGGCGCCTGCCGCCGGGGCGAACCGCCCGCGTCCCCGTCCGTCCGGGAACGAAAGGCGCACCGTGCGCACGAGCTGTCGAGGGACCCGATCCGGCCGCGCCGCGGCGCTGGGCCTCGCCCTCGCCCTCCTCCTCGGCGCCTGCGGCGGGGACGGCGCCGTGCCGGCCGCCGCCCCGACGGCCGAGGCCGCCGCCGCGGGCCTGGCGGCGGACTTGGAAGAGCTCGCCGCCGAGGTGCCCGGGGAGCTCGGGGTCGTGCTGCTCGACCCGGAGGGCGGGGAGGTGGTGGCCCGCAACGCGGACCGCCCGTTCACGAGCGCGAGCCTGTACAAGCTCTTCCTGGCCCATGCGGTCCTCGACCGGGCCGACCGGGGCGCCCTCGCCCTCTCGGATGTCGTGCCGGGACTGGGCCTCACGGTCGAGCAGGCCCTCGACGTGATGATCAGCTGGTCGGACAACGCCTCCGGTGCGGCACTGGGCCAGTGGCTCGGGTGGGAGCAGGTCGAGGCCTTCGCGCACGGGCAGGGCTTCACGGCCACGACCTTCGACCCCGACACCGGCTCCCAGGACGTCGTCGCGATGACCACCACTCCCGCGGACGTCGCCGCCCTCCTGGAGCGCCTGCGCCGCGGTGAGCTGCTCTCCGGCCCCTCCACCGCCCTGCTCCTCGGGTTCCTCGAGGAGCAGCACCTCGACTACGCCCTCTCCTCGGGCTTCTCCCCGGACGTCGGCTTCGCGCACAAGACCGGTCTGCTGGTGGACGTCTCGCACGACGCCGGGATCGTCGAGCTCGGCGGGCACGACTACGTCGTCGCCGTCCTGACCGACGGGTGGTCCGACTACGAGGAGTCGGCGCCCTGGTTCGGGGACGCCGGGCGGGAGATCGAGGCGTACGTGCGGGAGGACACCGGCACCTCCCCCCGCCCGGCCGCGGCACCGTAGGCGGGTGCTGCGGGCGGTCAGTCCGTCCCGGAGCGCACCCGGAGCACCCGGCCCCGCCAGCGCCGCCGGACCCACCGGTCGTGCGTGGCCAGCACCACCGTGCCCGGGTAGGCCTCCAGGGCCCGTTCGAGCTCCTCGGCCAGGGCCAGCGACAGGTGGTTGGTGGGCTCGTCCAGGAGCAGCAGCGGGGCGGGCTCCGCGACCAGGGCCGCGAGCGCCACCCTCCGGCGCTGCCCGGGGGAGAGCTCCCCGAGGGGGCGGCAGGCGTCGCCGGCGCGCAGGAGGCCGAGCTCCTCCAGCGTCGGGGCGCCGCTGCCGTCCCGCAGCCGGGAGCGGAAGGCCGCCTCGGCCGGGCACGCCAGGTCCGGCCAGGAGTCGTCCTGGGCCAGGCGGCCGACGACGACGGGGCCCTGGCGCTCCACGGTCCCGCCGTCGGCGCGCAGCTCCCCCGCCAGCACGGCGAGCAGCGTCGACTTCCCGGTGCCGTTCGGGCCCTCGACCAGCAGTCGGTCCCCGGCGCGCAGCTCGAGGTCGGTCGGCGCCAGTCGCCCGTCCACATGTGCCCCGGTCAGTCGGACCAGCGGGACATCGGCGTCGGCCCCGGTGTCCGCGCCCCGGTCGAAGCCCGCGAAGCGCAGGGGCGCCGGCGGGGCGCCGACCGCGGTGCGCTCGAGCTCGGCCAGCCGGTGGCGGGCCGAGCGCACCCGCCCGCCGATGGTCTTGGCGGCGCGGTCGCTGTAGAACTTCCGGGTGATCCGGCCCTCGGACTTCGGGGCCGTGGTGTGGAAGACCTCCCGGCCGGAGACCTCGGCGATCTCCCGCAGCCGCTCCCGCTCCTGCCCCTGGGCGGCGAAGCGCTCGGCCCAGCGGCGGCGGGCGAGCTCCCGCTGCCGGAGGTAGGAGCTGTAGCCGCCCGAGGACGCCGTGCCCTGCCGGGGCGGGCCGCCGGCGGACTCGTCGGGGCCCAGGGCGGGGTCGAGGTCGACCACCCCGGTGGCCACCTCGTCCAGGAACCACCGGTCGTGGCTGGCCAGGAGCACCGGGCCCCGCCAGGCGGCCAGCTCGGCCGCGAGGAAGTCGACGGCGTCGTCGTCGAGGTGGTTCGTCGGCTCGTCGAGCAGCAGCGCCGTGGGCCGGGCCAGCAGCAGCGCCGCGAGCGCGAGACGGCGCCGCTGCCCGCCGGACAGCTCCCCGACCGCCCGGCTCCTCGGCAGCCGGGCCAGCCCGAGCCCGCTCAGGACCGTCTCGATGCGGGCGTCGAGGGCCCACAGCCCGTGGCGCTCGGCGTCCCGGAGCGCGGTGTCGTAGGCGTCCGCCGTCGCGGGGTCGTCGGGCGCCGCGGCGATGCCTGCGGCGAGCGCGGCCAGCCGGTGCTCCAGGGCGCGGACCTCTCCGACGGCCTGCTCGACCACCTGCTCCAGGGTGGTGGCGGCGGGGAGGTCGAGCTCCTGGTGGAGCAGTCCGGTGCGCTCGGGCCGGTGCACGGTGCCGGTGCCCGGCACCAGGATTCCGGCCGCCACGTGCAGCAGGGTGGTCTTGCCGGCGCCGTTCTCCCCGATCAGGCCGGTGCGATCACCGGCGGCGACGGTCAGGGACACGTCAGTGAGGACCCGGCGGCCGGGGTGGCTGACACCGATGCCGTCCAGGCGCAGGTGGGCGGGGCGGTGCGGGGCGGCGGTCTCCGCCGAGGGCGCGGTGGTGGTCATGGTGCGGTCCTGTCGATGCTGGGGGTCGGGCCCGCCGGGCGAGTGCGGCACCGGATGCGCGGAGCCTCCTGGGCTCGGATCGACGGTGCCGGCCGCGGACGCGGGCCGGGGCATCAGGACAGGAACATGGCCACCAAGGTACGCCCGGGCGGGCGTGGCGGGCAAGGGCCCCGGCGGACCCGCCCACCGGGCGGTCCGCGGTCGACTCCCGCCGCGGTCGGGCGTAGCCTGCGGACCATGGACTCCCAGGTGCAGCGGGCTGTGTTCAGCACCCGCGACCCGGCCGAGGGCATCGCGGTGCTCGACGAGGTCTTCGCCATCCGGGGCGTGCGCCGGTCCCCGGACGGCGGCTTCGACATGACCCTGGCCTCGACCGGGATCGACTTCGTCGCCTACGAGCGCGTCCGGCTGAAGGGCTCCTCGTGCACCGGCCGCACGGACGGCGCCGGCGTGCTGCGGGTGTGCCACGTGACGGGGGGCGTGCTGAGCGCCACCAGCGCCGGCGACCGCTTCCCCCGCACCGGGCCCTTCCTGTTCCCGCAGCGCACCTTCACCAGCTGGTGGGACGACCTCGAGGCGACCACCGTGTCCCTGGACCCCGCCGCGGTGGAGGACCACGCCCGGCGGCTGCTGGGGAACGAGGGCTTCCGGCTGCAGTTCACGGGGACCCGCCCGGTGTCCCCGGCCATGACCCAGTACTGGCGCGGGACGGTCTCCCACTTCGCCCGCGACCTCCTGCCCGACGACCGGGCGCTGAGCAGCCCCCTGATCCGGTCCGAGGCCGCCCGCTCCCTCGCCACCGTCCTGCTGCACACCTTTCCCGGGACCTTCCTGGACCGCAGCGGGACGGCCGCCGGGCAGACCCGCCCGGCTCCGGCCGGGGTGCGGCGGGCGGTGGCCTTCATCGAGGAGCACGTGGCCGCGGACATCGGACCGGCCGACATCGCCGCCGCCGCCCGGATGAGCGTGCGCGGTCTCCAGGCGGCCTTCCGCCGGGAGCTGGACACCACCCCCATGGCCTACCTGCGCGCCGCGCGGCTCGACGCCGTCCACCGGGAGCTGCTGGCCGCCGACCCCACCACCGGCTCGACCGTGGAGGCGGTCGCCGCGCGCTGGGGCTTCGGCCACCGCGGCCGCTTCGCCGCCGCCTACCGGGACCGGCACGGCCAGGCCCCCGCCACCACCCTGCGGAGCTGACCGGGATGCCCCAGGAGACGGAGCGGGCGCCGGGGACGCCGGTCCAGCTGCACGTGGCGACCACCGACCCGGAGGTGGCCAACGAGGCGCTGCAGCAGATCTACACCAGTGCGCGCATGGGCACGGTCGCCGACGAGTCGTCCTTCCTGTACCGCCATGACGTGCTGGGCGACACCGACCTCAGTCTGGGCCGGCTCACCTTCCGCGGCAGCATCGCCGGCCGGATGGTGCTCGACGACGTGTTCTCGGTCGTGCTGCCCCGCGCCGGGGGCGTCGACTGGAGCATCGACGGCCGGACGGGCAGCGGGCTCGGGGTGTTCCTGCTGCAGCCGGGCCAGGAGTACTACGGCGAGGTGGACCAGCTGCTGGTCGACTCGCTCACCATCGGCCTGTCCACGCTGCGGGAGACCGCCCGGACGGCGCACGGGGACGAGTCCCTCGAGGTCGCCTTCCAGGGCCCGCGCCCGCACTCCCCCGCCCGGGAGAGGCACTGGAGGAGCACCTTCGCGTTCGTGCAGCAGGTCCTGGCCGACCCCGAGGTCGCCTCCGTCCCCCTGCTGCGCGCGGACCTGCGGCGGCGGATGGCGGTGGCGACCCTCGAGGCGTTCGTCCTGACCGGGGAGCCCGTGGCCCGGCGCGCGTCGGCCGCCGGGCAGCAGGCGGCCTACCGGCGGGCCGTCGAGTTCCTGCACGCCGCCGCGTCCTCGCCGATCACGGTCGAGGACGTCGCCCGCCACGCGGAGGTGAGCACCGTGGAGCTCGTCCGGGTCTTCCGCTCCCACACCGGGACCACGCCGGGGGCCTATCTGCGCGAGCTGCGGCTGGTGGCCGCCCACGACGACCTGGTGCGGGGGGACCCGGCCCGCGGCGACACCGTGCGCGGCATCGCCCGGCGCTGGGGCATGACCCACACCGGCGACTTCGCGCGCCGCCACCGGCAGGCCTACGGCGAGAACCCCGCCGCCACCCTGCGCCGCTGAACGTCCAGCTAGAGCAGCGGCCAGGGGATCCGGCGGCCGGTGACGTCGACCGGCAGGACCGCCTCGTCGAGGAGCCGGCGCACCCGCCGCCGCAGCGCGGCCACCTCCTCGGCGTCGAGGAGCTCGGCGAGCTCGGCGGGGACGTCGTCGGCCAGCGGGGCGATGTCCCGGAGCAGGTCCTGGGGCACGGGCTCGCCGGAGAAGTCCCAGACGACGGTCCGCAGCTTGAACGCCGCCGCGAAGCACAGACCGTGGTCGATCCCCCAGATCCGGCCGTCGGCGCCCCGCAGCACGTGGCCGCCCTTGCGGTCGGCGTTGTTGGCCACGAGGTCGAACAGCGCGATCCGGCGCAGGGCGTCGTGGGTCTCGGGGGCGGTGTCGTAGAGGGTGAAGTAGTGCTGCCGGGGGTCGTGCTCCACGAACCGCTGCAGGGACCCCGTGCCGAACGGGCCGTCCTGGCGCAGGACGGTGGGCGGGACGATGCCCCAGCCCAGGAACTCGCTCAGCACGTACGCGGCGCGCTCCCGCCGGTGCAGGCCGGGGCGGAAGTCGAGCAGCGGCCGCTCGCCCTCGAGCGGCTTGTAGATCCCCCAGGCCGTCTCCTCCTCGAGCGTGACCTCGACGAGCAGCGCCGAGTTGCTGCTCTCCCGGATCAGTCCGAGGAGCTCCAACCGGCCCTCCGTCAGGAGCACGAGCTCGCCCATCAGCGTCCGCTCACGACACCCTCAGGCCGGCCAGCGGCTGGTCCGTGGAGTTCACGGTGAGCACGGCCGGCGCCTGCCCCGGCGCGTACGAGATCGCCGAGACGGAGCACGGGCTGACCACGATCCGCTGGAACAGGTCCAGGTGCGTGCCCAGGGCGTGGGCGAGGGCCGCCTTGATGGGGTCGGCGTGCGAGAAGCAGACCACCACCCCGCCCTCGTGGGCGGCGCGCACCCGGTCCACGGCGCCCACGGTGCGCGCCTGCATCTCGGGGAAGCTCTCGCCGCCGGGGAAGCGGAAGGTCGAGGGCGCCCGCTGGACGGTCGACCACGCCTTGAGCCGGGAGAGCCGGGCGAGCTCCTCGCCCGTCCACTCCCCGAAGTCGCACTCGAGCAGTCCCGGCTCCACGACGGCCTCCCGGCCGGTCCGGGCCGCGGTCGGCGCCGCGGTCTCGCGCGTGCGCTCGAGCGGGGAGGTGTACACGGCGTCGACGCGCACGCCCGCGAGCCGCTCCGCCACCCGGTCCGCCTGGGCCCGGCCGCGCTCGGACAGGTGCAGGCCGGGGGCCCGCCCCGGCAGGACCTTGCCCGTGGTGGGGGTCTCCCCGTGCCGCACGAGCAGGACGAGGGTGCTCCGTGGTGCCTTGCGAGTGACCATGATGCACCAGCGTACTGGCGGGGGGCCCGGGGCCACAGGGGCCCGGGGTCCGTCGTGGTCGGGCGCCCTCTTGACGCCGGGGTTAGGTTGGCGCTGTGACTGATCGCACCGATCACCCTGACATCCGCACGCTCGGCGAGCTCCGCGCCGCCGGCGTGACCCACCGGACGCTGCGCGAGGAGATCCGCGAGAACCTCCTGCGCACGCTGGCCGAGGGCGGTGACCCCTGGCCGGGCCTGCACGGGCTCGAGCGCACGGTCCTGCCGCAGCTCGAGCGGGCCCTGCTCGCCGGCCACGACGTGGTGCTGCTGGGCGAGCGCGGCCAGGGCAAGACCCGACTGCTGCGCACCCTCGCCGGCCTGCTCGACGAGTGGTCCCCGGCCATCGAGGGGTCGGAGCTCAACGAGCACCCCCTGGAGCCGCTGACCGAGGCGTCGCGGCGCCGGATCCTGCTCGAGGGCGACGAGCTGCCCGTGGTCTGGCGGCACCGGTCGGAGCGCTACGTCGAGAAGCTCGCCACCCCGGACACCTCCGTGGCGGACCTCATCGGGGACGTGGACCCGATGCGCGTCGCCGAGGGCCGGCGGCTCGGGGACCCGGAGACCATCCACTACGGGCTCGTGCCCCGCTCGCACCGCGGGATCGTGGCGATCAACGAGCTGCCCGACCTGGCCGAGCGCATCCAGGTGGCCATGCTCAACGTGATGGAGGAGCGGGACATCCAGATCCGCGGCTACGTCCTGCGGCTGCCGCTGGACGTGCTCGTGGTGGCCACGGCCAACCCCGAGGACTACACGAACCGCGGCCGGATCATCACGCCGCTCAAGGACCGGTTCGGCGCCGAGATCCGCACCCACTACCCGCTCGAGCTGGAGGACGAGATCGCCGTGATCCGCCAGGAGGCCGAGCTGATCGCCGAGGTCCCGGACACGATCCTGGAGACCCTGGCCCGGTTCACCCGCCTGCTGCGGGAGTCCTCCGCGGTGGACCAGCGCTCGGGGGTGTCGGCGCGCTTCGCCATCGCGGGCGCGGAGACGGTCGCGGCCGCGGCACTGCGCCGCGCCACGATCCGCGGCGAGGCGGAGGCGGTCGCGCGGATGGTGGACATGGAGACGGCCACCGACGTCCTGGCCGGCAAGATCGAGTTCGAGTCCGGCGAGGAGGGCCGCGAGCGCGCGATCCTCGACCACCTGCTCCGCCGGGCCACCGCCGAGACCGTGCGCGGCCGCTTCCGCGGTCTCGACCTCGGGCCGGTCGTGGAGGCCTTCGACGGCCGCACGACCGTGTCCACCGGCGACGACGTCTCCGCCCAGGACTTCCTCGCCGGGCTCCCCGAGCTGAGGCACGACGACGACGGGGCCGCGACCGCCTACGACGAGATCGCCGCGCGGCTCGGCGCGAGCACGCCGGGCCAGCGCGCCAGCGCGATCGAGCTGGCGCTGGAGGGGCTCTACCTCGCCCAGAAGATCTCCAAGGACGCCGACGGGGCCGGCACCGTCTACGGCTGACCGCACGGCAGGCACCAGGACCCGCACCGGGACACAGAGAAGACACAGAGGGGGCGTCATGCCCGCACACCACCGGTCCTCGAGGTACGGCCGGTACACCGGAGGACCCGATCCGCTGGCCCCGCCGGTGGACCTGTCCGAGGCGCTCGAGGCCGTCTCCGAGGACGTCATGGCCGGGTACTCGCCGGAGGACGCGCTGCGCGAGTTCCTCCGGCGGGGCGGCCGCGGCCGCGACGGCCTGGACGACCTGTCCCGGCGCCTGCAGCAGCGCCGGCGCGAGCTGCTGAAGCGCCACGGCCTGGGCGGCACGCTCGAGGAGGCGAAGAAGCTGCTGGACAAGGCGCTGCGCCTGGAGCGCGAGCAGTTCCTGCGGGACGCCCGGATGGACCCGATGGACCGCTCCTTCCGGGAGATGCAGCTCGACGGCCTGCCGAGCTCCACGGCCGCCGCCGTCAGCGAGCTCGCGTCCTACGACTGGCAGTCCGGGTCCGCCCGGGAGACGTACGAGCAGATCAAGGACCTCCTCGGCCGCGAGCTGCTCGACCAGCGCTTCGCCGGGATGAAGCAGGCCCTGGAGAACGCCACGGACGCCGACCGGGAGGCCGTGGCCGAGATGCTCCGGGACCTCAACGAGCTGCTCGAGAAGCACGGGCGGGGCGAGGACACCGAGGAGGACTTCCAGGACTTCATGGCGAAGCACGGGAACCACTTCCCCGAGAACCCGCAGTCGGTCGACGAGCTGATCGACGCCCTGGCCCAGCGCGCCGCGGCGGCCCAGCGGATGCTGAACTCCATGTCCCCCGAGCAGCGCCAGGAGCTGATGCAGCTCTCCGCCCAGGTGTTCGGCTCCCCCGGGCTGATGGACCAGCTCGGCCGGCTCGACGCGAACCTGCAGGGGCTGCGCCCCGGCGAGGACTGGGGCGGGTCGGAGGGCTTCGAGGGCCAGGACGGCCTGGGCCTCGGCGACGGGACGGGCGTGCTCCAGGACATCGCCGAGCTCGACACCCTCGCCGAGCAGCTGGCGCAGCACCACCGGGGCGCCAACCTGGACGACATGGACCTCGACGCGCTCGCGCGCCAGCTGGGCGAGGACGCCGCCGTCTCGGCCCGGACCCTCGCCGAGCTGGAGCGGGCGATGCGGGACAGCGGCTACCTGCAGCGCGGCGCCGACGGGGACCTGCGGCTCTCGCCCCGCGCCGTGCGCCGGATCGGGAAGGCGCTGATGCGGGACGCCGCGCAGAACCTGTCCTCCCGGACCGGTCAGCGCGACACCCGCCTCGCCGGGGCGGCCGGCGAGCCCTCCGGCGCCACCCGGGAGTGGCAGTTCGGGGACGCCGAGCCGTGGGACACCACCCGCACCATCACCAACGCGATCCGGCGCACGGCCGCCGAGGGCGGCGACGCCCGGCGCGGGCTGCGCCTCGACGTCCGCGACATCGAGGTGGCCGAGACCGAGGCGCGCACGCAGGCCGCCGTCGTCCTCCTTGTGGACACCTCCTTCTCCATGGCCGCCGAGGGGCGCTGGGTGCCCATGAAGCGCACGGCGCTCGCGCTCCACCACCTCGTCTCCACCCGGTTCCGGGGGGACCAGCTGCAGATCGTCGCGTTCGGCCGCTACGCCCGCGCCCTGCCGGTCGACGAGCTCACGGGGCTGCCGCCGGTGCGGGAGCAGGGCACCAACCTGCACCACGCGCTGCTGCTCGCCACGCGGTTCTTCCGCAAGCACCCGTCGATGCAGCCCGTCCTGCTCGTGGTCACCGACGGGGAGCCCACGGCGCACCTGCTGCCCGACGGCGAGAGCTGGTTCTCCTGGCCCACGGAGCCGGAGACCCTGCGCGCCACGGTCGAGGAGCTCGACCGGCTCGGGCGCATGGGGGCCCAGGCGACCTTCTTCCGGCTCGGCGACGACCCGGGGCTGGAGCGGTTCCTGCGGCGGATGGCCGAGCGGATCGACGGGCGCGTGGTGGCGCCGGACCCGGGGGACCTGGGCTCCGCCGTCCTGGACGAGTACCTCAACGCCCGCGCCGGGGACCCCGACGACCTCTGAGCGGACTCCCGCCGAGCCCGGTCAGCGGGCCGCCGTGGAGCCCCCGTCGGCCGGCGGGGTGGGGTCGGACGGGCCGGACGGACCCGCACCCTCCTCCGCCGAGGAGTGCTTCCCGTGGTGCTCGCCCTGCGCCTCGTGGGTGCCGTGGGCCGCGTGCTCGGCCTCGTGCTCGCCCTTGCCGAAGGGCAGCAGCTCCCACACCAGCACCAGGACGGCGCCCCAGGCCAGGCCCAGGACCGCGGAGAAGAAGGTGTTCGTGAGCCAGGCGAGCGCCGCGCCGAGACCGCCGGGGACGGCGTCGTGCACGAGCACCTCGACGTGGTGGACGGCCTCGTACGGGGCGTGCCAGCCCAGGTCGTCCAGGCCGACGAGGACGATGTGCCCGCCCACCCAGATCATGGCGGCGGTGCCCACGACCGAGATGACCGTGAGCAGCCCGGGCATGCCCTTCACCAGGCCGTGGCCGATCTTCTGCGTGGTCGGGGAGGACCGTCCGGCCAGGTGCAGGCCGAAGTCGTCCATCCGGATGATCAGCGCCACCACCCCGTAGACCAGGACGGTGATGCCGAGGGCCACGACCACCAGGATGGCCGCCCGCGAGAGCAGCGGCTCGTCGGCCACCTCGTTGAGGGAGATGACCATGATCTCGGCCGAGAGGATCAGGTCGGTGCGCACCGCGCCCCCGACCATCGTGTCCTCCGCGTCCTTGCCCTTCTCGACCACGGGGGTCTTGGTCTTGGCACCGTGGCCCGAGACCTTCGACCAGATCTTCTCGGCCCCCTCGAAGCACAGGTAGCTGCCGCCGAGCATGAGGATCGGGGTGAGCAGCCACGGCGCGAACTGGCTCAGCAGCAGGATGACCGGGAGGATGAAGATCAGCTTGTTGCGCAGCGAGCCCTTGGTGATGCGCCAGATGATGGGCAGCTCGCGGGCCGGGGAGACGTCCTGGACGTACTGCGGGGTCACGGCGGTGTCGTCGACGACGACACCGGCGGCCTTCATGCTCGCCCGGCCCGCCGCCGCGCCGATGTCGTCCACGGAGGCGGCGGTGACGCGGGCCAGGGCGGCGACGTCGTCCAGCAGGGCCATCAGACCGCCGCTCATCGGAGGACCTCCGGCGCGGTCTCAACAGGGGCGGGCGGAGCCGCGGTGGTGATCAGCATGATGACAGAGTAGGGCCTCGGGCGCCCGGATGCTCCCGCGCGGGGCGAACGGGCACCGATGTCCTGCCGTTCCGCGAAGCCGGTGGTGCGCGCCCGGCGCCGGGGGCCGCTCCGGCACCGGACCGTCCACCGCCGAGCAGGAAGCACCGAGCAGGAAGCACCGACCAGGAGGCACCCCGCATGGATCCCGTTCACCCGCCCGCCGGGCCGGCGGTCGCGAGACCGCCCGCGCCGCCGCCCGCGCCGCACGTCGTCGTCCTCCCCGGCGGCGGGTACGCCCGGCACGCGGACCACGAGGGCGAGCCGGTGGCCGCGTGGCTCCGTGGCCTCGGCCTCTCCGCCGGCGTCCTCCGCTACCCCGTGCAGACCAGGCACCCCGCCCCCGTGGACGCGGTGCGCGCCGAGGTGCGCCGGGTCAGGGCGGCCGGGGCCGAGCGGGTCGTCCTGCTGGGGTTCTCCGCCGGCGGGCACCTGGCCGGGCACGCCGCGCTCACCGCCCCGCCCTCGGGGCCCGAACGGGTCGACGCCGTGGTCCTCGGCTACCCGGTGGTGTCCATGCAGCTCGACACGCACCGGGGGTCGCAGGAGGAGCTCCTGGGCCCGGGGCCCTCCGCCGAGGCGCGGGCGGCCACGTCCCTCGACCGGCTGGTGACCCCGGCCGCTCCGCCGTTCTTCGTGTGGCACACCGCCGACGACGCGTCCGTGCCGGTGCAGCACTTCTACCTGCTGGCCCAGGCGCTGGCGCGGCGGGGCGTGCCCCACGCCCTCCACCTCTTCCCCCGCGGACCGCACGGTCTCGGACTGGCCGGCGGCACCGGTGAGCCCGCGTCCTGGCCGGCGCTGTGCGCCGCGTGGCTGGCCGGCCTGGCGGAGGACGTCACACCGCCCGCCTCCCGGTGACGCCTGCCGGTCGACGACGCCTCCTCGAGCAGGCCCACCCGCTCGGGATCCGGCTGCCGAGCCTCTTGTCCGCGCCGCGGAGCGCCACGCCGCGGCGCGGACAAGAGGCGGAGCGGCTCACGCGGCCAGCGCTCGCGGCCTGGGGGCGCGGCGCCGCCCGGACCCGGCCTGCTCCACGAACGCGGAGAACAGGCGCACCCGGTCCGCGGCCGAGCCGTGGGAGTCCTCCGGGTGCCACTGCACCCCGACGGCCCAGGTGCGGTCCAGGTGTTCTGTCCCCTCGACCACACCGTCCTCGGCCACCGCGGTGACGCGCAGCTCGGGGGCCACGACCCCCAGCGCCTGATGGTGATCCGACCGGACGGTGAGCCGGCGGGCGCCGAAGACGGCGGCCAGCCGGCTCCCGGGCTCCAGGGCGACCTCCTCCTCCGGGCACACCGGGTCCCCCGGTGCGCCGCGGTGGCCGTGGCCGGTGCCGAGATCGGGGACGAGAGTCCCCCCGCAGGCCAGGTTGAGCAGCTGGCATCCCCGCCCGATCGCCAGCAGCGGGGCGTCGCGGTCGAGGCTCCGCTCGAGGAGGTCCATGGTGTAGAGGTCGGCGCGCCGGTCGACCCCGTACCCGTTGGGCACGGGCCCGTCCGCCCCGTAGAGGGCAGGGTCCACGTCCCCTCCTCCGAGCACCAGCACCGCGTCCGCGGACGCGATGACGGCCGGGTCGGGCAGCTGCCGGGCACTGGAGTCGACCAGGATCGGCCGGGCTCCGGTGTTGACCAGGCCCTGCAGCGCGGTGCGGGTGTGGCGGCGCATCAGGTCCCGGTTCTGCGGGGTGAGGCCCGGGAAGTTCAGCGACACCACGGTCGCCACGGTGGGCGCACTGGCACGAAGGCTCCACAGTCCTACGGGAGTCACCTCGTGCGCATTCAGATGAACGGCCTGTCGGTTCATGCTGTCATCTCCTGTTCGATCATGAGGTCCTCGCTCCGTGCCGGGTGGCGGGCGCACGCGGCGCCGCCTGGCCGGTCGGAGGGAGGAGTTCAGGCCCGAAGCGTTTTCGGGGGCACCTGGTGAGTTGTTGCGGAGCTGGACGGTGGCGGTGGAGCCGACCGGGATCGGAGCGGCGGACACCGGGGTGAACGGCGGTCGCCCTTCACGCGATGCACCGGGGAAGTTCGCGTCCCCCGAGTGGTGCAGATCACTCTGCCCGAGACGGAAGGGGGTACGCCCCTCTTTTCCGGAAGAACATTGCCGATTCTTCGCGATCCACGAAAATCGGCTGTCAGGACGCGGGGTCGGGGTCCGGGCAGAGGCAGGTGGGCCCCGGCCTCGGGGCGCGGGGACCTCGCACACCGCCTCCGAGCGGGTCTACAGCGCGGGATCGATCATCGTCATGCCGGCGACCGGAGCGGTGTCGAACACCGGTAGCAGCGCCGCCGCCTCGTCGAGCCCGATGGTGCGCTCGATGAGCTTCTGGGGCTGCAGTGCCCCCTGTTCGATGAGCATCATCATGGCCGGATAGTCGGCCGCGGCCATGCCGTGGCTGCCGAGCAGGTCCAGCTCCCAGCCGATGACCCGCGCCATCGGCACCCGCGGGTGGCCCTCGACCGGCGGCAGCAGGCCGATCTGGACGTGCCGCCCGCGCCGGCGCAGGCTGATGACCGCGTCGGCGCAGGTCTGCTCGCTGCCCACGGCGTCGACGGCGACGTGGCCGCCCCCGCCGGTGAGGGCGGCGACCGCCGCGGGGACGTCGGTGACGTCGGCCCCGTCCGCGCGCAGCGTGTGCTCCGCGCCGAGCTCGCGGGCGAGGGCGAGCGCCTCCGGGTTGCGGTCGACCGCGATCACGCGTCCACCCAGCGCCCGGGCGATCATCACCGCGCTGAGCCCCACCCCGCCGGCCCCGACCACGGTGACCCACTCCCCCGCGGCGAGGCGCGCCCGGTCGGCCAGGGCCCGGTACGCCGTGGCGAACCGGCACCCCAGCGCGGCGGCGGTGGGGAGGTCGACGTGCTCGGGGACGGCCACGAGATTCGTGTCGGCCCCGTGCAGGGCGACGTACTCGGCGAAGGACCCCCAGTGGGTGAACCCCGGTTGCTGCTGAGCGGGGCAGACCTGCGCGTTGCCGGAGCGGCACCACTCGCACCGGCCGCAGCCGCAGACGAAGGGGACGGTCACCCGGTCCCCGGTGCGCCACCGGCGCACGCCCGCGCCCACCGCGACCACCACCCCGGCCAGCTCGTGCCCGGGGACGTGGGGCAGCGCGATCTCGTCGTGCCCGGCCCAGGCGTGCCAGTCGCTGCGGCACATGCCGGTGGCCTCCACCCGGACGACCACCCCGTGGGGCGGGGCCGTGGGCTCGGCGACGTCACGGACCTCCGGCCGGCCCCGGACAGCATCGATCACCACTGCGCGCATGCCCCCACTCTCCCACGGACGTGCGTCACCGGCAGGGGTGTGAGCAAGGAGACAGCGCTCGCCGATGCGTCACTCCGCACCGTGGTGGTAGACCAGGTGAGGGAGAAACCGTGCACTGTGGGTGCGGCGCGGCCCGCTGGGACCTCCTGTCCCCTGCCGGGCGAGGTGCCGTGTCCGCGGGGGCGCACTCGCGCCCGTGACCGAGATCCCGGCCCCGCCCCGGGAGCGCGCCGCCGCTCTCCTCGCTGTTCGCCTTCCCCACCAGCCCGTGCCCGGAGGAGCCCCGTTGAGTGTGAAGCAGTTCCTGGACGACCACGGCCGGAGCCGGACCACCGCCACCTCGGTGCGGGTCTTCGCCGACGTGGCGGGCACCCCGCGCACCCCGGCGCCGGCCTGGTGGAACCACGCGGTGACGATCATGTTCGTCGCAGTGATCGGTGCGGCCCTCTCCTTCACCACGCCCGCCCTGCCGGCGCTGTCGGGACTCCTGGTCGCGATCTCCGGAGTGGCCCTGGCGGCCCTGGCCGAGATCGATCGTGGACGGTGGTCCGACAGTCGCGCGCGCGCCGTCGAGGAGTCGGTGTGGATCGCCGACCAGTGCGGGTACCGGGTGGACGCCGCCGGCGGAGCCCTGCGGTGGCGCAACGGCGACCGGAGCATGGTCGCCCGGCTCGGTCACCGCGGCGGCGGGTGGGACCTGTTCCTGCTCGACGTCGAGGCCCCGGCCCTCGAGAGCGACCGCTGACGACGGCCCCCTCCCGCGCCGTCCCCTGATCACCGCCGTCCCCTGATCGTTCCCGGGCGGCGCTCGAGCCCGGCCGCTGCCCGGCGGCCGGGCTCGAGGTGCGGAGCCGATGCGGGAGGGCGGGAACCACCGGTGTGGTTCCCGCCCTCTGCGTGCTCCACGGGCTGGAGTTGCGGCTCAGCCGAGCAGTGCGGTCAGGAGCCGGTAGCAGGTGGCCAGGATCGCGACCAGGCCGAGCAGGCCCAGAGCCGTCTGCCACCATCGGTTGACGTGTCGGCCCATCACGTCACGGCGGGTGGCCATGACCAGCAGGAGGACGCCCAGCAGCGGAGCGACGATCACGGTCAGCGCCTGGGCGGTGATGATCAGCTGGATCGGGGACCCCTGGGCGAGCAGGGTGACCGCCAGGCCGAAGGCCAGGACCACACAGATCATGGCCTTGACCCGGTGCCGGTCCAGCTTGTTGCCCCAGCCCAGCGTGTCCGAGATGAGGGTGCCGCCGGCGGTGGCGTTGGCGATCATCGAGGAGAACGCCGCCCCGGTGAACCCGAGGCCGAAGACGGTCACGCCGACCGGCCCCGCCAGGGGTTCCAGGACCTTGGACAGGTCCCCGAGGGTGGCGGCGGTGCCGCCGGTGGCCTGCAGCGCGGTGGCGGCGACCACGATGACCAGGATGGTCATGACGCCCGGGGCCACGATGCCGGGGATGGTGTCGGCCAGGGTGGTGGCCCTGTACTGCTCGGGGCGCAGGCCCCGTTCCCGGGAGGCGTAGCCGGTGTAGAAGGCGGCATTGATCGAGAAGTTGGTGCCGACCAGGGCCACCAGCAGCATCCCGGCCCCGGGCGGCAGGGAGGGGATGAAGCCGTCGGACACCTCGACCCAGTCGGGCCGGGTGAGCACCGCCGAGGCGAGGAACCCGAAGGCCATCAGCGCGATGATCGCCAGCAGCCCGCGCTCGAAGACCTTGTAGTAGTTCGGCGCCCAGGCCACCACGCCCACGAGCACCGTGCAGGCCAGGGTCCACAGGGTCGGGGAGCCGCCGACGACCATCGACATCCCCAGCCCGGAGCCCACCGCGTTGCCCACGGAGAACATCAAGGTGATCAGGAAGACCCCGATGCCGGCGGCCACCCCGGTGGCCCTGCCGAGGCGCTTCTTGATCATCTGGATCAGGGAGCGGTCGGAGGCCAGAGCGATCCGCACGCTCATGTCCGTGAAGCCGAGCATCAGGATGGTGGAGACGGCGATGACCCAGATCAGGTCGTAGCCGTGGAGGCTGCCGGCCTGGACTGCCGAGGTCAGGTTGCCCGGGCCGAACTGCCAGGCCCCGACGATGAACCCCGGGCCCATCAGGGCCAGTGCGCCCAGCAGCCGTGATCGGCGGGTGGGCCGGACAGGGGGTTCAGCGCCGGGAGCGGGGGTCCCGGAGCCGGCCACCTCGTGAGTGGCCCGGTGCGCGGACTTCTTGGATCGAGCAGTCATGCTGGTCATCGTCGTTCTCCACCGTCCTGGTTGGGAAATCACACCACGCTGGTGGCCTGGAAGCCGCGGGTCGTCGTGTACTGGGCGTTGTCACCGACGAGCCCGGCGGAGGTCAGGGCGGCGGAGATCTCCTCGCGCGCCCCCTCGGCCAGGGGCAGCAGAGGCGGCCGGACCACGGCGTTGGGCAGGACCCCGCGCTCGACCAGGCCCATCTTCAGCGCCACGGTGCCCTCCATGTGGGAGCCGCGGTGGTAGACGGCCTTGGTGACCGGCAGCAGCTTGTCGTGCAGCGCCCGGGCGGCGGTGTAGTCCTTGGCCTTGCCGGCGGCGATGAGCTCGATCAGCGGCTCCGGGGCGAGTCCGCCGTAGCCGACCAGGGCGCCGTCGACGTCGAACATGGTGTGCAGCAGGTACTCGTCGTGGCAGGTGAGGATCTGCAGGTCCGGGTTCTCCTTCCGCAGCACGGGGATCTCGGTGTCCCAGCGGCGCATGTTGCGCACGCCGTTCTTGGTGGCGAACACGCCGGGCTGCTCAGCGATCTCGAGCTGGGTCCTGAGGTTGTAGCTGGCCTTGGTGGCATCGGGGTACTGGAAGAGGATCAGCGGCAGGTCCGACTCCTCGTGGATGATCCGGTAGCGCTGCTGCGGGGCGCCGTCCTGGTAGCCGAAGCGCAGCCAGCCGTGGGAGGGGTAGACCAGTCCGGCCTTCGCCCCGGCCTCGCGGGCCCGGGCGGCCTCGAGGCCGGCGACCTTGTCGCCCTCGCCGGTGATGCCGGCGATGATCGGCACCTCGCCGGCGGCGTCGACCATGGTGCGGATGACGTCGACCTGCTCCTCGGCGGTGAGGTAGGTGCCCTCACCGGCGTGCCCGAGGCAGACCAAGCCCTTCACGCCCGGCACGGAGGCGAGCCAGCGGGTCAGGTTCGCCACGGCGTCGTGGTCGACCTCCATGTCGGCGGTGAAGGGGGTGACGGGGGCGGGAACGAGACCGCGGAGATCGAGTGACATTGGGGTTCCTCCTGTGTTGGGAACGTTTGCGGGAACGTTTTCAACTATGATGTGAGCCATGACACCTGTCAACACCCCCGCCGGAACTTTTGTGATGCGGCTCATGGATCCCCGCTGGGAGCAGCCCGCTCCCAGCCCGTGCCGCCACGGGCTTTGGTATCGTCCGAGCCATGGACCAGGACGGGCATGACTGAGCAGGCGGCCTCGCGCACCGTCACGATCCGTGACGTCGCCCGCGTGGCCGGAGTGAGCACCTCCACGGTCTCCCGGGTCCTCGACGACCGGCATCCGCCCTCGAAGTCCCCCTCGGCCGAGCGCGTCCGGGCGGCCGCGGCCGAGCTGGGCTACCGGCCCGACGCCTACGCCTCCGGGCTGCGCCGCCAGCACACCGGCACCGTCGGGGTCCTGGTGCCGCGGCTGTCGGACACGGTGATGGCGGTGTTCTTCGAAGAGGTCGCCCGGGCATGTGCCCGTCAGGCCGGTTTCGCCATGGTGGCCACCACCGAGGACCGGCCCGAGGCCGAGAAGGCCACCGTGGAGACCCTGCTGCGCCAGCGCGTGGACGGGCTGATCCTGACCACCGCCCGCCTGGAGGACCCCGTCGCCGCCCAGCTGCGGGCACAAGGGGTGCCGCATGTCCTGGCGCTGCGCACCGATCACATCAGCCCCTCGGTCACCGGCGACGACGAGCTCGGCGGGTACCTGGCCACCCGCCATCTGCTGGACCTTGGCCACCGCGACATCGCCCTGGTCGCCGGGCCCTCCTACGCCTCCACCGCCGTGGCCCGACAGGCCGGCTACCGCCGCGCCATGTCCGAGGCCGGCCTGACCGAGGTCGACCACCTCGTCCACGAGTCGACCTTCGGCATGGACTCCGGGGAGACCGTCGCCCGCGCAGTCCTGGCCGGCGCGCACCGGCCCACCGCGATCTTCGCCGTCAACGACAACACCGCCATCGGCGTGCTGGCCGCCGCCCAGGCCGCCGGGCTGTCCGTGCCCGAGGACCTGTCGGTGGTCGGCTACAACGACATCCCCGTCTCGGCCCGCCTGCCCGTGGCCCTGACCACCGTGCGGGTGCCCTTCGACCAGATCGCCGCCAACGCCGTGGAGCTGCTCACCCAGCAGCGCACCGGCGCCCTCGGCGAGCCACGCCGGGTGGTCACCCCCACTCTGATTCCGCGCCAGTCCACCGCCCGGCCCCCCGCCGCACACCCTGCCTGAGGCCACCTCTCCGGATGCCGACGACCGGCGCGGGCCCGGTTCCGCGGAGATCAGCCCGGCGGCGGCGGCAGCCCCCGAACCGTCCACGCGATCCGTGACCGACGCCGGCCGAACCGGCCGGCAGCACCACCCACCACCGCCGGCTCTCGACAGCCTGCAGAACGGAGACAACATGCCCATCGTCACCATCAACATGGTTGCCGGCCGGGACCGCGCCGTGGTCCAGGACTGCCTGCGCGAGGTCGCCAGGACGGTCTCGCGCACCCTCGACGCCCCGCTGTCCTCCGTACGGGTGCTGGTCAACGAGGTCGACCCGGAACTGTGGACGGTCGGGACCACCCTCAAGAGCGACGACCGCCCCTCCGGCCCGGCGTCCTGAACCGCTCATGAGCTCGTCGGCGTGGTCCGCTCCTGGCAGGCCGAGGGCGTGGCGGCAGTCGCCGCGGCCGGTGCCGCCGTCGTGCCGCCGGGCGCGGGCCCGTCGTTCCGACGACGGCCCTCAGCGGTCCAGGGTGCGGCTCGGTGTCGTCCCGTAGATCTGGCGGTAGTACTGCGCGAAGCGTCCCGCATGGGTGAAGCCCCATCGGGCCGCGATCCCCTTCACGGTGTCCCCACGAGCCGGGTCACCGTCCTGGAGGTCGCGGTGGGCGGCGTCCATCCGCGTCCGGCGCAGGTACTGGGCCGGGGTCAGACCCTGGGGATGGTTGGCCCGGAACGCTCGCACCAGGACCTTCGTGGTCGTCCGGGCGGCGCGGGCGGCGTCCTCCACGGTGATCGGGTCCGAGGCGTGGTCGTCGATGAACTGCACCGCGATCCGGTAGCGGCGGGACTGGGCCTCCATGGACAGGTACCGCTCCTCCCGGTCCCCGAGCAGGGGGAAGCACTCCAGCAGGCCCACGGCCAGGTGGCGGGTCAGGTCGGCCCGCACCATGGGCTCGTCGAACGCTCCCGACCCCAGCATGTCGGCTCCACGGCGCACCAGGCCCGACCAGTACTCGCCGAGCCGGGCGCTGACCGGTGCCGAGGAGCTGAAGTCCACCGGCGTCTCGTGGCCGTAGACGGTGTCGGCCGTGGCCTGCACCAGCTCCACCGGCAGGTGCGCCATGGTCACGTCGACGTCCTGCGCCACCACCAGGGACGGGTGCTCGGGGCGGAACAGCACCGATGAGCCCGCGGCCGCAGCACCGATCTCCGAACGGATCTGCCAGTCGTACCGGACGCCTCGCACATGGGCCACCGTGAAGACCTCGGTGTCCCCCCACAGGGACATCGTTCCGCCCACGTGCACCGCCGACATGGCGACCTGGTCGTCCCCCGCCCTCGACAGCCGGTAGGAGAACCCCGGATCGGTGGAGCCGTAGCCGAAGCGCATGCCGGTCCGCTCGCCGAGCGCGGGCAGCACCTCCGGGTCCAGGATCGTGAGCTCGTGGCGGAACACCTCACCCATGAGTCAGCACCGCCTCCCGCCCAGGGCCCACCCCACGGGGGCTCTGCTCCGAAGGACCATTCTCCAGATCCGCCGGAGGGTCCGCACCATTGTGACCCGACACTTCGACGACCCGGCAGAGCACACCGGTGGGCAGCCCCGCACGTTCCCGGCAGTGGAGCGCCGCTTCTCGCGTCAGTGCGCTGCGGTCAGGAAGCGGTGGAGCACCTCGTTGTAGGGCGCCCCGGTGCGCTGGACGCTGTGGCCGGCACCGGGCACGACAGCTCGCTGGGCCTCGAGATCTCGCTCGAGGACGTCGCAGACGACGTCGAAGACCGGGCTGTGACCGCCGGAGACGACCAGCTTCGGAAAGGGCGCCTCGCGCAGGGCGCTCACCGGGATCCGGGCCTCGTCGGTGAGGCGTTCGTGCCGGAGGAGCTGCGCGTTCTGCAGCAGCGCGGGCGGCAGCGGGTCCGGCGGGGTGACGGCGCTGCCGACGTGGGCGATGAACGCGTGCAGGAACGCGGTGGGATCGGCCGGCCCCTGGTCCCACAGCTCCCGCAGCCCCGAGGCGTAGTCGCGCACGATCGGATCGTCGGGCAGAAGACCGAAGGCCGGCGGTTCGTTGACGGTCAGGGACCGGACCATCCCGGGGCGCCGAGCCGCCGCCAGCAGGGCCACGACGCCGCCGTAGGAGTGCCCGACCAGGTGCATGGGCTCGGTGAGCAGCTCGGCGACGTCCCCGGCGTCGACCTCGAAGTCCTCGGCCTCGGCCGGCGGGTTGGGGAAGTAGCCGCGCCGGTCCACCACGACCAGGTGCCAGTGCCGGGCCAGGGGCCGCTGGGCGTCCCAGGTCATCGCCCCGCCGGTGACGCTGCCGTGGACCAGCAGCACGGGCGGACCGGCGCCCCAGTGCTCGACGTGGACGCCCGGCATGGGCACCTCCCGTGTCCGCGTGCTCAGCTCAGGCCGAGCTGTTCCTGCTGGGTCGCGAGATCGTAGTAGCGCCGCTCCTCCACGATCAGGCCCTCCTCGTCCAGCCGATCGAAGAACGCCATGGGGAATCGCAGCCGGCGTCCGGTCGCGGGGACCTCCCCGGTGGGCAGTGCCAGCGGTCCGTCGTGCGTGCCGGTCAAGGTCGCCTCGACCGCGGTCACCGGGCCGTCGACGACCGTGCGCGTGACCTCCATGCCCAGGTCCGGGAAGGCCCGGAGGAAGTCCGCGATGTCCCGCTCGATCGCGGCCCGGCCCCGCAGGGGCTCGGGGTACTGCGGGTCGACGACCACGGCGTCCTCGGCGTAGAAGGAGGCGAAGCCGGCAATGTCGTGAGCGTTGATCGCGGCGACCGGCTCGTCGGGCACCCGCCTGCTGGGCTCCCCGGGGCCTTCCCCCGGGGCCGTCGCGTCTGCGGTCGGTGCGGTCATGGCAGGCTCCTCGTGCTCGGGATCCGACACCACCATGGTCCCCCCGGCCGGCAGCCCCGACAACGTCCGTTAGGCAATCGTTGGGGACCGACCCGGCGGAGCGGCACGGCCGTGCCGCTCCGCGCGGACCCGGGGGTGAACAGCCGAGGAGCGCTCCTCGAGCCGGGCGCGGGTCAGAGTCCCTCGTGCGCCATGTTCGCGAACCGGGAGTAGTGGCCCTGGAACGCCACCACGATCGTCTTGGTGGGACCGTTGCGGTGCTTCGCCACGATCACGTCGGCCTCACCCGCGCGCGGCGACTCCTTGTCGTAGACGTCGTCGCGGTGCAGCAGGATCACCATGTCCGCGTCCTGCTCGATGGATCCGCTTTCACGAAGATCAGACACCATCGGCTTCTTGTCCTGGCGCTGCTCGGAACCACGGTTCAGCTGCGACAGCGCGATGACCGGGACCTCGAGCTCCTTGGCCAGCAGCTTCAGGGCACGGGAGAACTCCGAGACCTCCTGCTGGCGGGACTCGACCTTCTTGCCGGAGCTCATGAGCTGCAGGTAGTCGAGCACCACGAGCTTGAGGTCGTGCTTCTGCTTGAGCCGGCGGCACTTCGCCCGGATTTCCATGAGGGACATGTTCGGGGAGTCGTCGATGAACAGCGGCGCGGAGTCCATCTTGCCCATCGTGGTGGCGATCTTGGCCCACTGCTCGTCCTGCAGCCGGCCCTTGCGCAGGTCCTGCATGTTCAGCGTGGCCTCGGCGGAGAGCAGGCGCATGGCGATCTCGTTGCGGCTCATCTCGAGGGAGAAGATCACCGTGGTCTGGTTGTGCTTGATCGCCGCGGACCGCGCGACGTCGAGGGCCAGCGTCGATTTGCCCATGGCCGGCCTGGCCGCGATGACGATCATCTGGCCGCCCTGGAAGCCCTGGGTCAGCTCGTCGAGCTCGATGAAGCCGGTGGGCACGCCGCGCATGCCCTCGCCGCGGGAGCCGGCGGCCTCGATCTCGTCGACCGTGGACTCGATGACCTCCTTGAGCACCGTGTAGTCCTCGGAGGAGCGGCGCTCGGCCACCTGGTAGATCTCGGCCTGGGCGGCGTTGACGATGTCGTCGACCTCGCCGTCGGAGCTGTAGCCGAGCTGCACGATCTTGGTGCCGGCCTCCACGAGCCGGCGCAGCACGCCGCGCTCGCGCACGATCTCGGCGTAGAAGCCCGCGTTGGCCGCGGTGGGCACGGAGGAGATGAGGGTGTGCAGGTACGCGGGACCGCCGACGCGCTCGATCTCGCCGCGCTTGGTCAGCTCGTCCGCCACCGTGATGGCGTCCGCGGGCTCGCCGCGCCCGTACAGGGAGATCACGGCCTCGTAGATGGACTCGTGGGCGGGCTTGTAGAAGTCGACGCCGCGCAGGACCTCCACCACGTCCGCGATCGCGTCCTTGGACAGCATCATCCCGCCGAGCACGGACTGCTCCGCGACGTTGTCCTGCGGCGGGGTCCGGCCGTACTCCCGGTCGCTCCCGGACGAGCGCTCCGACACCATCGACACCTGGTCCACCTCTCCCCGCGCACCCGCGGACAGCGGAGCGCGCACACGACGACGCCGCCCCGATCTTCCGGGCAGCCCCTCCATTCTCGCACCGACCGCGGACACCGCTTGCCGCCCGGGCCCGTCCGTGGACACCATGGATCATGACGCTCACCACAGACCTCAGCGGCCCCTGTTCGTGGGACATCAGGACCACCCGGGCGGAGCTGGCCGCGGGCCGGATCAGCCACGTGGAGCACCTCGACGCCCTGCTGGAGCGCCTGCCCACGGCGCAGCGGCTGGGCGCGGTGATCAGCGCGGACCCGGAGCTGGCCCGGGCCTTCGCCCACGCGCTGGACCGCCGGGAGACGCGGGGCCCGCTGGCGGGGATCCCGCTGGCGGTCAAGGACATCGTGGACGTCGCGGGATTCCCCACCACCGGCGGGACCCGGTCGCTGGAGCACGACGTGGTGGCGCGGGACGCCCCCGCGGTGGCCCGCCTGCGCGAGGCCGGGGCCCTGTTCGCCCTCAAGACCAACCTGCACGAGCTGTCCTTCGGCATCACCTCCAACAACGGCGCGTACGGGCCGGTGCGCCACCCCGCCGACCCGGCGCTGAGCCCCGGCGGCAGCAGCGGGGGCTCGGCGGTGGCCGTGGCGGTGGGCCTGGTCCCGGCCGCGGTCGCCGCGGACACCGGGGGCTCGGCCCGCATCCCCGCCGCCCTGTGCGGGATCGTGGGCTTCCGGCCCACGCTGGGCCGCTACCCGTCGTCGGGCGTCCTCCCGATCGCCCACTCGCGGGACACGATCGGCCCCATGGCCCGGACCGTGGACGACATCGTGCTGCTGGACGCCCTGCTCGCGGGCGAGCACCCGCTGGGCGCGCCGGGCGCGCGGCACCTGGAGTTCGACGACGAGGGCCCCGGCCCGCTCCACGGCGTCCGGCTCGGCGTGCCCGAGCTGTTCCTCGAGGACCTGGAGCCGGGCGTGGACACGGTCTTCGGCGCGGGCCTGCGAGCGCTGGAGGCGGCCGGCGCGGAGCTCGTGCCGGTCGACGTCCGCCCCGCCCGGGAGCTGGCCGCCGCGGCCGGCATGACGATCGCCCTCCACGAGTTCCTGCCCGATCTCCAGTCCTATCTGGAGGCGCGCGGCACGGGGCGCTCCCTCGACGAGGTGCGGGACGGGATCGGCAGCCCGGACGTGCGGCGGATCTGGGAGCTGGCGCAGGTGTTCCGCGCCGCCGACGACGACTACCGCGCGGCCCAGGAGGACCGCCGGCTCGCAATGCGGCTGTACACGGGGGCGATGCAGGCCCAGGGGGTGACGGCCCTGGTGCAGCCGACGTGCCCCCTGACGGCCCGGCCGATCGGCGACGACGAGACCGTCGAGCTCAACGGCCGGCGCGTGCCCACCTTCGACACCTTCACCCGCCACTCTGACCTCGCCGGCATCATCGGCACCCCGGGGATCAGTCTCCCCGCCGGGCGCACCGCGGAGGGCCTGCCGGTGGGCCTGGAGCTCGCGGCGGGACCGGGGGCGGACGCCGTGCTGCTGGACCTCGCCCGCACCGTGGAGGCGCTGCTGCGCGACCAGTGAGCCGCCGAGGTGCTTTTCGGGGGACACCGCAACAATTCAGAGCTACAACCGTTGACGAGTCCAACGGTCGCCCTCTACGGTGAGGTCACCGATGTGCGTGATGCATCTCACAGCGGATTCGCCGGTGCCGGGCGCCGGCAGGACCGACCCGAGGAAGAGGACCCCCATGAAGCACCCGTTCGCCAGAGCAGCCGCCGTCGGAACCGTCCTGACGTTCGCCCTGACCGCCTGCGGCGGCGGGGGGACCACCGGCGGCGGCGGGGGCGGCGAGGAGCTGCAGCCGCTCACCATCGGCGTCATCCCCATCGCACCCTCCGCGCCCGTGCAGCTCGCCCTCGACGAGGGCATCTTCGAGAAGCACGGCCTGGACGTCACGATCGAGACCGCCCAGGGCGGCGCCGCCATGCTCCCGGCAGTCTCGGGCGGCTCCATGGACATCGGCGTGGGCAACCCGCTCTCGGTCATCCTCGCCAAGGACCAGGGCCTCGACATGAAGATCCTCAGCGGCTACAGCAGCTCCATGGCCGAGGGCGAGGACATCACCGGCGTGGCCGCCAACCAGGACGCCGGCATCGCGTCCTGGGCCGACCTGGCCGGCAAGCGGGTCGCGGTGAACACGATCAACGGCCAGGGGGACCTCACCATCAAGGAGGCCGTGAGCAAGGCCGGCGGCGATCCCGACGCCGTGAACTTCGTGGAGATGCCCTTCCAGGACATGCCGGCTCAGCTGGAGCGCGGGGAGATCGACGCCGCCTGGGTCCCGGAGCCGTTCCTGACCCAGCTGATCAACGGCGAGCAGACCGCCCTGGTCGGCTACAACTACCAGGACACCGTCCCGGGCCTGGACACCATGGTCACCTTCAGCAGCACGGCGTTCACCGAGGAGAACCCGGAGGTCCTCGAGGACTACAACGCCGCGATCGACGAGGCGCTCCAGTTCGCCCAGGAGAACCCCGACCGGGTGCGCGAGACCATCGTGAGCTTCCTCAACATGCCGGAGGAGGTCGCCACCGACCTGCGGCTGGAGGAGTTCGACGCGGAGGTGGACCGCGACGAGCTCGAGACGCTCGCCGAGCTGATGCTCAAGTACGACGTGATCGAGACCGAGGCGAACCTGGACGAGATCGTCCAGGCCGACTAGGACCGCGGCCGCGCCGGCGGGAACTCGTCGGCGCGGTCGATGGCCTCCTCGGTCATCCGCCGGCCGAGCTCGATGAGCTCCCCGGCGCGGTGGAAGTCCAGCAGCCGCCCGGCGCTCTTCGGCACGGTGATGAGCAGGTCGGGCGGGTAGCCGGCCAGCCGGTAGCGCAGCACCATGGACTGCAGCACCTCGAGGGAGAGCTGCATGACGTCGAGCGTGCGCAGCCCCGCCGGCAGGGCGCCGAAGCCGTCCTGGGCGAGTTCCTCCGCGGTCTCCTCGGCGGCGTCCACGAGCGCGTCCTGACCGACGTCCTGGACGGCGTCCCGGACGGCGTCCTGGACGAGGGCCTCGGCGGCGTCCACCGGGGCCGACCCGGCGGGGCGCAGGAACCGGGACGGGGTGCTGCGGCCGCGCGTCTCCGCGAAGCGCTCCAGGACGCTGCGCGTCAGCTCGCGGTCCAGGACGTGGGAGGCGCTGCGCCGGAACCGCTCCGCCCACTCCTCGGACGGCCGCACGGCGGACGTCTCGTGGGCCGGGACCCTGCCCTCCCCGGACTGCTGCCCCCCGGACAGGGAGACCGCCACCGTCACGTCCGCGCGGGTGGCGACGGTCGCGGCGATGGGCACGGGGTTCATGATCCCCCCGTCGGCGAGCAGCCGGCCGTTGAGCATGACGGGGGTGATGATGCTCGGCAGAGCGATCGACGCGCGGACGGCCACGTCCACCGGGCCCTCCTGGAACCAGACCTCCTTGCGGGCGAGCAGGTCCGTGGCCACCGCCGTGAAGGGGATGGGCAGGTCCTCGATGAGCCGGCCGGCGAGCAGCTCGCGCACCTTCGCCATGATCTTCTCCGCGCGGATCACCCCGGGCGCCGAGGGGGACGGGTCCAGCAGCCGCAGCACGTCCCGCTGGCTCAGACCCAGCACCCACTGCGCGTACGCCTCCAGCTGCCCGGCGGCGTGGAGGCCGCCCACGAGCGCCCCCATCGAGCTCCCTGCCACGGTCACGATGTCGTAGCCGCGCTCCTCGAGCACCTCGATCACGCCGATGTGGGCGTAGCCGCGGGCACCGCCGCTGCCCAGCGCCAGGGCCACGCGCGTGCGTGGGGACATCCGCCGCTCCTCTCCCGCCGGGGACCGGCCACTGCACTGGACCGGCCGGGTGCCCCGAGCCTAGCCCGCCGGCCGCGGAGGGCGACTCCCCGACCGGGTGCCGGACCCGTGGCCGGACCAGCTCGGGAAGGATGGAAGACCCTATCAGCCGACGGGGTTTTCCACCCTGTGGACAACCGGTGGAAAACGCCGTGGACGGCTGTGCACAGGTTGGGGAGAACCCTGTGGAAAGTTATGCACAGGGTTCCACAAATCCCGCTCTGACCAGGAGCGACGGTGATGCACACCCTGTGCAGGGCGGACCCGGACAGCACCGCTGCCGTCCACAGCACCGTGTTCTCCGACTCGTGTTCCGGCCCACGTCGGAGGCCGGTCCGTCACGAGCACCGCGCACCCCGGACCGCCCCGAGCACCACGTGGGCGCAACGGCCCGGCACGCCCTGTTCCTGGAGCCGGAGAAGGCCTCCGCCCGCCCTCAGGACACCGAGGCGAGCAGCGCCAGCCACAGCAGCGGGTGGCAGAGCACCGACAGCCCCAGCAGCACCAGGAACCGGACCCGGTCGGACGCGAACCCGATGGCCCCCGCGAGAGCCACCACCGCCGTCACAGTGGCCCCCACCGCCGCCGCGACGAAGCCGATCACGAAGAACGCCATGGAGGTCTCGGGCCCTGCGGAGTTCCCGCCCAGGAACGCCACGACAAAAGCCAGTACGGTGAAGAGCAGGCATCCCACGCCGAACCAGTACAGGGCGGACGGCGAGACACGGGAGATCAGGGACGGCATGCACCCATTGTCTCCCGGGGAACCCGACGGCACCGCCGCACCGGCCCGCGGGTGCCCGAACGCCCGACCGACGCACCCGACCCCTCCAGGAGATCCCCGTGGACGACAACCAGCGCATGTGGGAGGACCGGTACGCCTCCGGGGGGTCCTCCCCCGACGGCGCCCAGCCGCACCCCGAGGTGGCCGCCCTCCTGGACCGGCCGGCCCGGGAGCGCACGGGCGGCCCGCCGACCGCCCTCGACCTGGGCGCGGGCACCGGCCGCCACACCCTGGCCCTGGCCGCGGCCGGCTACGACCCCACCGCCGTGGACTTCTCCCCCAGTGCCGTGCGGACGATCACCGGGGCGCTGGCGGAGCGCGGCCTGCCGGGCCGCGCCCTGGTCGCCGACCTGCGGACCTGGACGCCCGAGCAGGAGCAGCGCTCCGGGCCCGACGCCGTGCCCCCGCAGTTCGATCTGATCGTCGCCGCGTACTTCCAGCACGACCTGGCGCTGCTGCGCCGCGCCGCCGAGTGGCTCGTCCCCGGCGGCCGGCTGCTGTGGATCACCCACGCCCCCGGCAGCGTCGAGGGCCCGCCCCCGACCGTGCCCCGGCCGACCCTCCAGGAGACCGTCGCCGTGCTCGAGGGCAAGGGACTGGACCTGCTGCGCGCCGAGCAGGTGCGCACCACCGACACCGCGCTCGACGTCGTCGTCGAGGCCCTCCGGCCCCGCTGAGCGATCCCGCCGGCCGATTCCGCTGGAGACGCCGGACATGCGGAAAGGGCCCCCGCGGCGCACCGCGGGGGCCCTTTCCGTGCTTGCACGGACCGGAGGAACCGATCAGGCGGGGACGACCTCGAACTCGACGTTCGCGTTGACGTCCTCGTGCAGACGCACGGAGGCCTGGTACACACCGGTGGTCTTGATGTGCTGGTTGAGCTCGACCTTGCGCTTGTCCACGGAGCCGAGGCCGGCGGCCTCGACGGCCTTGGCCACGTCCTCGGCCTTGACGGTGCCGAAGAGGCGACCCTCGGAGCCGGCCTTGACCGGGATGGTCACGGTGGCCGAGGTCAGCTTCTGCGCCAGGACCTGGGCGTCCTCGAGCGAGGCGACCTCGCGCGCGGCGCGGGCGGCCTTGATGCTCTCGATCTGCTTCTCGCCGCCGCGCGACCACGGGGTCGCGAAGCCGCGCGGGAAGAGGTAGTTGCGGGCGTACCCGTTCTTGACCTCGACCACGTCACCGGCAGCGCCGAGACCCGTGACCTCGGTCGTCAGGATGATCTTTGCCATGAGTGTCTGTCCTCTCTGATCAGCGGCCGGCGCCGGAGTAGGGCAGCAGCGCGACCTCGCGGGCGTTCTTGATCGCCAGGGCGATCTTGCGCTGCTCCTGCACGGTCACACCGGTGACGCGGCGGGCGCGGATCTTGCCGCGATCGGAGATGAACTTGCGCAGCAGCGCAACGTCCTTGTAGTCGATCTCAGTGACTTTGGCAGCCTTGAGCGGGTTCTGCTTTGGTTTGGGCTTACGGAGTTCAGCCTTGGCCATCGTGGTGCTCCTTGTTCTTCGAGTGGAGCCCGCGGCTTGTCACCGCGGGATGGGGTGGATGGGAAAAGTGCGGAAGGTCTAGAACGGCGGTTCGTCGTCCTGGCCGCTGCCCCAGTCGTAGTTCCCGCCGGAGGACTGGCTCCAGGGGTCGCTCTGGGGTGCGGCCTGCGGAGCGGGCTGGCGTCCGCCGCCGGAGCGGCCGCCCTGGCCGAAGCCGGAGCCGCCGCCCTGCTGGCCGCCGCCACCGCCGCCGAACCCGGAGTCGCCCCCGAATCCGCCGCCGGCCGGGGTGCCGGCGCCGAAGCCGCCGCCCTGCTGACCGCCGCCCTGCTGGCCGCCGAAGCCGCCGCCCTGCCCGCCGGAGCGGGCGTTGCGGTTGACCTTCGCGGAGGCGTAGCGCAGGGAAGGACCGACCTCGTCGACGTCGAGCTCGGTGACGGTGCGCCGCTCGCCTTCCTTGGTGTCGTAGGACCGCGACTTGAGCCGACCCTGGACGATGACGCGCATGCCCTTCTGCAGCGACTCCGCCACGTTCTCGGCCGCCTCGCGCCACACGGAGCAGCGGAGGAACAGGGTCTCCCCGTCCTTCCACTCGTTGGACTGGCGGTCGAAGGTGCGGGGCGTGGACGCAACGGTGAAGTTGGCCACCGCCGCACCCGACGGGGTGAAGCGCAGCTCGGGGTCAGCGGTCAGGTTGCCGATTACGGTGATGACGGTGTCACCAGCCATGTGGACCTCCCGGGTCGAGGATGTTCGCGGTCGTGCGGGACGTGCTGGGATCTCTCAAGCATCTCACCGGGGGCCCGGTCGGGGCGCCCTCGGTGATCAGTTGTGAAGTCCTTACTCGGCGGAGATCTTCTGCTCTTCCGGGCGGATGATCTTGGTGCGCATGATGGCCTCGTTGAGGTTCAGGACGCGGTCGAGCTCCTGGGTGGTCTGCGGGGTCGCGGTGAAGCGGACGACCGCGTAGATGCCCTCGGTCTTCTTCTGGATCTCGTAGGCGAGGCGACGACGGCCCCAGATGTCGACGGTGTCGACGGTCCCGTTGTCCTTGGTGACGACCTCGAGGAACTTCTTGAGAGTCGGCTCCACGGCACGATCCTCGACCTCGGGGTTGATGATCACCATCAGTTCGTACTCACGCATGTTCGAACCCACCTCCTTCGGGCTGAGCGGCTGCGGTCCTTCCGCAGCAGGAGGTTCTGTAGCGTCGTCCGCGCGCCGGCACCGCACGTCGGGCGGCGGGCACACAGACCTCACAACACTACTACACCCGCGGCTCCGCGCCCAACGGGGCGTGCGCGGTCACCGCGGTGGTCAGGGAACGGGGGCTCAGTACCGGTAGGCGCTGCGGGCGATCGAGGCGTTCACGAGGGCCGTGCGGAACGGCATGGTGAAGACGTCCACGAACATCAGCAGCATCCACGGGATCAGGAACAGGATCCCGACGCCGACCCCCGCGAGGGTCCAGCCCAGGCCGCCGAGGAACAGGTAGATCAGGCCCCAGATCGGCTGGCGCAGATAGAACTTGTGGATGCCCAGCCAGCCCAGGAAGAGCCACAGGACGTAGGCGAGGACCACGGACTTCCCGCCCACCACGTTGACCACGGGCGGCCCGAGGTACGGGGCGCCGCGCCCGCCCCCGCCGAAGGGCTGCCCGCCGAACGGCTGCCCGTGGGGCGCCCGGGAGTACCCGGCGCGGCCGGGGTCGTTGTTCAGCGGGACGGGGCGGTAGTACTCGGGCTCGGGAGCCACGCGGATCCTTTCGGGGCGGAGGGGTCTCGACGGGTGCCGTCCACGGTCAACGGCCCGACCAGTGCAACGGCCCGTCCGGGACGGCTATTCCGGTGCGGGCCGCCACGGGCGGCGAGCTGCACAGGGTGCCGCGGCGGCGGTGCCCCGCCCACCGGGAGCGACCCGAGGGGTCCGATTAGGATACGCTTTCGTTGCCAAATGATCGTCGCGCGGTCCCCGAGCGCCGCGCCCTCCGGAAGAGGCCCCGATGCGTCGTCGTTCCCTGTACGTCACCACCGGCATCCTGACCGCGCTGACGACCCTGGTCACGGGGTGCGGCACGCTCGGTCTGGGTGAGCAGCCCGCCGACCTGCAGATCTACTCGGCACGCCACTACGACCTCGAGGGCGCCTTCGGCGATTTCACCGACGAGACCGGCATCAGCGTCGAGTTCATCACCGGTGACGACGCCGAGCTCCTCGAACGCCTCAAGGCCGAGGGGGACGACAGCCCCGCGGACGTGTTCATGACCGTGGACGCGGGCAATCTCTGGAACGCCGCCCGGCAGGACGAGCTGGCCGCACTGGACTCCGCGACCCTCGACGAGGCGGTCCCGGAGGACCTGCGCGATCCCCAGGGCAGGTGGTACGGCCTGGCGATGCGCGCGCGCACCGTGACCTACAACCCGGACAACGTCGACACCGCGGAGTTCGACCCCGAGGAGACCTACGCGGGACTGGCCGACCCGAAGTGGCAGGACCGGCTGTGCATGCGGGACGCCACCTCGGCCTACACCCAGTCCCTCGTGGCGAGTCTGATCGACCTGCACGGCCGGGAGCGGGCGCTCGAGATCGTCGAGGGCTGGGTCGACAACGGCGTGCAGATCATGAGCAACGACATCCTCCTGCTCGAGGCGATCGACGCCGGGACCTGCGACGTGGGCATCAACAACCACTACTACCTGGCGCGCACCCTCGAGGAGAACCCGGACCTGAAGGTCGACCTCTTCTGGGCCAGCCAGGAGGGTGCCGGGACGCACGTGAACATCTCCGGGGCCGGCGTGGTCGAGGGCTCCGACAACGCCGAGGACGCCCAGCGGCTGATCGAGTGGCTCGCGACCGACGGCCAGAATGCGTTCGTGGACGCGAACCACGAGTTCCCGGTCAACCCCTCCGTGGAGCCCGCGCCCAGCATCGCGGCCTTCGGCGAGTTCGAGCGGATGCCCCTGAACGCCGAGGCCTACGGGGACCTCAACGCCGAGGCCGTCGACCTGCTGGCCGAAGCCGGGTATCAGTGACCGAACCCGCCGTCCTCGCACCGACGAGGACATCGGCCCGCCGACCACGCCGGGCGCCCGGTTCAGGGCGCCCGGCGTGGTCGGCGCTCGTGGTCCTCGTCGCCGTGGTGGTGGCCACCCCGGTCCTGGCGTTGGTCGTGGACGGCCTGGGAAGCCTGGGCTCCGCCGCCCCGCCCCGCGACCTGGGCCGGATGGTGCTCACCACGCTCCTGCTGATGCTGGGCGTGGGCGCGGGCACCCTCGTGGTGGGCGGCGGGCTCGCCTGGCTCGTGACGGCCTTCCGCTTCCCCCTGCGGGACGTCCTGGTCTGGCTGCTGGTCCTGCCCCTGGCCATGCCGGCCTACATCCTCGGCTTCGTGTTCCTCTCCGTCTTCGACGTGGCCGGACCGGTGCAGGGGGCCCTGCGCTCCGTTCTGGGGCCGGACGTGTGGGTGCCTGAGGTCCGCTCGCTGCCCGCAGCCGTGCTCGTGATGTCCCTGACCCTCTACCCGTACGTCTACCTCCTGGCGCGCTCCGCACTGGTCGAGCAGACGACCGGGACCTACGACGCCGCACGGACCCTGGGTGCGGGCCGGGGGCGCGCGCTCCGGCGGGTCCTGGTCCCCCTGGCACGGCCCTCGCTCGCGGCCGGGCTGGCGCTCGTGATGATGGAGACGCTCACCGACTTCGCCACGGTGCAGTACTTCAACGTGCAGACGGTCTCCGTGGGGGTCTACCTGGTCTGGAAGGGCACCTTCGACTTCCACTCCGCCACCCAGCTCGCCGTGCTCGTGCTGCTGTTCGCCGTGGCCGTGCTGACCGGCGAGCGACTGCTCCGGGGAAGGGCCCGGTTCCACCAGCGGGGCGGCCGCGGCCAGGGCCTGCAGCCGCAGCGGCTCACCGGGTGGCGCGCGTGGGGCGCCACCCTGCTCGCCCTCGCCGCGCTCTCCGCCGGATTCCTCGTACCCGTGCTGCAGCTGCTGGTGTGGGCCGTCGGGGAGGCCGTCGGCAACCCCGCCTCCCTCTCGGACCCGCGCTTCGCGCAGTACCTCGGCAACAGCCTCGTGGTCGCCGGGATCGCCGCCGTGGCCTGCGTGGCGCTCTCGCTCGCCGTCGCCCACGGGGTGCGGATGGGCGGCGGCCGGGCGGTGGCCTTCGCGGCGCAGCTCACGACCTTCGGCTACGCCGTTCCCGGGGCCGTGGTGGGCATCGGCGTCCTCATCGCCTTCGCCGGGCTGGACACGGCGCTGGAACGGGCGGGCGTGCCCGGGGGCACGGGTCTGCTGGTGACGGGTTCGGTGCTCGGCATCCTCTACGCCTACGTGATCCGCTTCCTCGCCCCGGCCTACCAGGCCGTGGACGCGAGTCTCGCCAAGATCTCCCCCACCGTCACCTTCTCCGCGCAGAGCCTCGGCGCGTCCCCGCTCCGCGTCCTCACCCGCGTGCACCTGCCCATCGCCCGCCCGGGGGTCGCCACGGCCCTCGTCCTCGTGATGATCGACGCCGTGAAGGAGCTGCCCATCGTGCTGCTGCTGCGCCCGTTCGGCTTCACGACGGCCTCCGTGTGGGTCTACGAGCTGGCGCGCGAGAACTTCTGGGAGAAGGCCGCCCTGCCGGCGCTCGTGATCGTGGCGGCGGCGGTGGTGCCCGTGTTCTTCCTCGTCCGGCAGGCCCACCGGGCGGACCGCCACGGAAAGGTGTCCTCATGACCGTGCAGACCACGAGCCCTCGCACCGCGTCCGGCAGCGACGGCGCCGTGCCCGCCCTGGTCCTGGAGGCGCTGAGCAAGCACTACGGGTCCTCCGTGGGCGTCAGCGGACTGGAGCTGACGGTCCCGCCCGGCGAGCTGGTGACGCTCATCGGCCCCTCCGGCTGCGGCAAGTCCACCACGCTGCGCCTCGTGGCGGGCCTGGAACGGCCGGACGAGGGCACGATCCGGATCGCCGGGGACGTGGTGGCGGGCCGGCACCGTTTCCAGGAGCCCGAGCGGCGGAGGGTGGGTCTCGTCTTCCAGGACCACGCCCTGTTCCCGCACCTGACGGTCGCGAAGAACGTGGCCTTCGGCCTGGACCGGCTCCCGCGCGCCGGACGGCAGGCCCGTGTGGGTGAGGTCCTCGAGCTCGTGCGGCTGGGACACCTCGCGCACCGCTATCCCCACGAGCTCTCCGGCGGCGAGCAGCAGCGCGTGGCCCTGGCCCGGGCGCTGGCCCCCCGCCCCGCCGTCATGCTCCTCGACGAGCCGTTCTCCAGCCTGGACGAGTCGCTGCGTGCGCAGGTGCGCCGGGACACCGTGGCCACGCTGCGCGAGACCGGGACCACCGCCGTGCTGGTCACCCACGACCAGACGGAGGCCCTCTCGGTCGGCCACCGCGTGGTGGTCATGCACGACGGGGTGATCGAGCAGTCCGACACCCCGGAGCAGGTCTTCGAACAGCCCGCCACCCGGTTCGTGGCGTCCTTCATGGGGGACGCCGACTTCCTGCCCGCCCGCGTCCACCGTGCGCTGCTCACGTGCGAGATCGGCATCGTCTCCACCGTGCCGGGATGGGCCAACAGCGACGTCGACGTCGACGTCGTGCTGCGCCCCCACGAGGTGGCGCTGGAGCCGGACCCCGAGTCCCCGGCGCGGGTCAGTGCGGTCGAGTACCACGGCGCGTTCGTGCTGCACCACGTCCGGCTGGCCTCCGGCCGCACGCTGCGCTCCTGGCAGCCCCACAACGTGCGCCACCCCGTGGGGACCCCCGTCGCCGTGACGGTCACGCCCGGGACCACCCCCACGCTGCTCGTCGACGACCGGGCCGTCACCGCCCCGCCCCCGCGGTCCGCCGACGGGACGTCGAACCGGCGATCCCGCATGTCGGACGAATTAGGCAATACTTTCCTTCGCTAAAGATCTTCTCTACCGTAGTGCGGGTGAGCCTTCAACCTGACCTTGCCCGGGTCGCCTTCGCCGCCGATCTCGCCCGCCACGGGGACCGCCCCGCCGTCCTCACGGGCGAGCACGTCCTGAGCTACCGGGAACTGGCGGCCCGGGTCGAGGACCTGGCCGCGCGTCTCGGCACGGAGCGCCGGCTGGCCGTGCTCACCGCGTCCAACGACGTCGACTCCCTCGTGGCCTACCTTGCGGCCCTCACGGCCGGTCACCCGCTCCTGCTGGTCCCGGCGGACAAGCCTGCAGCCGTCGAGGCGCTGGTGGCGGCCTACGACCCCGACGTCCTGCTGCGGAGCGCCGGGAACGGGACCCCGGTCGTCGAGGAACGGCGCCCGGGCACCCGGCACGAGCTGCACCCCGACCTCGCCCTGCTGCTGAGCACCTCCGGCTCGACGGGCTCCCCGAAGCTCGTGCGGCTCTCGCACGAGAACCTGGCGGCCAACGCCGAGGCGATCGCCGAGTACCTCGGCATCGGCCCCGACGACCGCGCCGCGACCACGCTGCCGATGTCCTACTGCTACGGGCTGTCGGTGCTCAACAGCCACCTCTGCCGTGGCGCCGCGGTGGTGCTGACGGACCACTCCGTGGTCGATCCCTGCTTCTGGGACCTCGTCCGCGCCCACCGGGCCACGTCCTTCGCGGCCGTGCCCTACACCTTCGAGCTGCTGGAGCGCGTCGGCTTCGCGGAGATGGACCTGCCGCACCTGCGCTGCGTCACGCAGGCGGGTGGACGGCTCGCCCCGGAGAAGGTCCGTCACTGGGCCGGAGCCGGCGAGCGGGCCGGCTGGGACCTGGTCGTGATGTACGGGGCCACGGAGGCCACCGCCCGGATGGCCTACCTGCCCCCCGGGCTGGCGGCCGAGCGGGCCGGGACGATCGGGGTGCCGATCCCGGGCGGGGAGTTCCGCATCGAGCCCGTGGACGGACTGCCGGACGGCGAGCTCGTGTACAGCGGGCCCAACGTCATGCTCGGCTACGCGGAGCGCCCGGAGGACCTCGCCGCCGGGCGCACGGTCGAGGACCTGCGCACCGGGGACCTCGCCCGCCGCCACCCCGACGGGCTCTACGAGGTGGTGGGGCGGCGCAGCCGGTTCGTCAAGATCGTGGGCCTGCGCGTGGACCTCGGGCAGGTCGAACGGATCCTCGCCGAGCTCGGCGTGAGCGGGGCCGCCGCGGGCTCCGACGAGCGCGTGGTCGTGGCCGCCGAGGGCGAGCAGGACACGGCCCTGCTCGCCAAGGTCGTGGCCGAGAGCATCGGCCTGCCCCGCCCTGCCGTCGAGGTGCACCCCGTGGAGGAGCTGCCCCGGCTGGGCACGGGCAAGGTGGACTACCCGGCGGTCCTGGCGCTCGGCACACCGCCCCCCGTCGCCGAGGCGGTGCCGCGCCGGGCGGAGGGACCCGAGGACGTCCGGCGGATCTTCGCCGACGTGCTCGACCGCCCCGACGTCGGCGACGACGACACGTTCGTCTCCCTCGACGGGGACTCGCTGTCCTACGTGGCGGCCTCCGTCCGTCTCGAGCAGGCCCTGGGGCACCTCCCCACGGACTGGCACCTCACCTCCGTCCGCGACCTGGCGGCCCGGGCCGCCCCCCGGCGGCGACGGCTCGTGTCGTTCCTGGAGACCGGCATCGTGCTGCGGGCCGTGGCCATCGTGCTGATCGTGATGACGCATGTGGAGCTCTTCACGCTCCAGACCGCCCATGTGCTCTTCGCCGTGGCCGGCTACAACTTCGCCCGGTTCCAGCTCCACGGCGAACGGCTCCCGCGCCTGCGGCGCCAGCTGCGCAGCCTCGGACGGATCGTGCTGCCCTCCGCGGCGTTCATCGCCCTGGCGCACCTGCTCACCGACGACTACACCTGGGCCAACGTCTTCCTGCTCAACGGCATCGTGGGGCCGCAGCACCTGACGACGCAGTGGCACTTCTGGTTCGTGGAGATGCTCGTCTACGTGCTCGTGGCCGTCACGGCGTTCATGGCGCTGCCGTGGGCGGACCGCGCCGAACGGCGCTTCCCGCTGGCGTTCCCGCTCGCACTGCTCGCGATCGGGCTGCTCAGCCGGTACGACATCGTGGACCCGGGACTGCCGAAGCCCGCCCCGGTCTTCTGGCTCTTCGCGCTCGGCTGGGCCGCCGCCCGGACACGGACGGTCCTGGAACGGTCCCTCGTCACTCTCCTCACGCTCCTGACGGTGCCGGGGTACTTCGACAGCACCGTGCGGGAGGTCACGGTGATCACCGGTGTCCTCCTGCTGCTGTGGGTGACCGCGCTGCCCGTTCCGGCCGGCCTGCGGCGCGTCACGGGATGGCTGGCCGCGGCCTCCCTGTACGTCTACCTCACCCACTGGCTGGTCTATCCCGCCCTGCTGCCGGTCTCGCCCGTCCTGGCCGTGGTCGCCTCCCTCGTGGCAGGGGTGGCCTACTGGGTGCTGGCCGACCGGGTGCTGGGGGGTCTCCGGCGCGCGCCCGCGCGCACGGCGGCGCCCGTCGAGGCGACGCCCGCCGAGGCGGCGCCGCCCGCGACTACTCCAGGCCCACGCTGATCTCGGCGCTCTGGCCCGTGGAGCGCACGGCGGCGCGGACGGGGAACTCGATCCGCTCCGTGACGGTCTCCCCGTCCTCCTCGTAGCTCAGCCGCGCCTCCGCGGGCCGGTGCGCGTCCGCCGTCCAGCGCAGCGGGTCCGCCGGGTCCGGGACCAGGACCAGGGCGGGCCGGGAGACCAGCCGCCACCGGACGCCGGTGATCTCCGGGTCCGGCGTCCCGGTCGCCGCCGCGGACGGCTCGAGCGGCTCCTGCGGGGCCGCCCAGCGCCGGGACGAGGGGCAGTCCTCGGGGGACAGCTCGTCAGAGTCGGTGCAGCTCTCCAGCCATTCCTCGATCCGGTCGTCGACCTCCTGCCACATCCTCGGGGAGGGCTCGATCCGCAGCGCCACCGAGGCCGGTGCCGGATCCCGGAACGCCACGGTGTGCGGCTCCAGGGGCGGGTCCGCCGTGTAGTAGGAGTTCCCGGGCAGCCCGATCGCGTAGTTCCCGGGCAGGGCCTCGAAGCGCCAGGTGCCGCCGGGGCCCTCGGGGTCGGGCACCCGGTCGTCCGGGTCCGGGCGGACGGTCTCCCCGTTGACGGAGAGCTCGTCGAGGGGGGCGGGCAGGTGGATCGAGAAGGGGGCCGCGTCCGGGGAGTCGAGCTGCCACTGGTCGTTGAAGGGACCGCTGCGCCGCACCTGGTGCACCCCGTAGACGTGGACCTCCTCCCGGTCCCGGGCGCCGTCGGGTCCGTCCCACCACACGCGCGCCCGGATCTCGGCGCGGCTCCCGCGGCGGTCCACGCCCAGGATCTCGTAGCCGCCGATCCGCCCCGCGGCGTTGCGGTACACGCGGTTCGAGAAGATGTTCAGGGTGGGGTCCGCCACGACGGCCTCGGTGCGGGACAGCAGCTGCCGCGAGCGCCCGTTCTCGAGCCCGCCGAGCCACGTGGCCACCGGGTCCTGCGGCTCCCGGTCCACGAAGACCCAGTTGACCACGGAGCTGAACACGGTCACGAGGACCACCACGACCGTCAGCCAGTGCAGCAGGGTCCGCCGCAGGCCCCGGGCGTCGACCGCGGAGAGGGCCTCGCCGGCCTCCCGCTCCCGTGACACCGACACCGCAGCTCCCGTTCCCCAGGGGTCCGTCCGGCACTCGGCCCGGACGGTGCGGGCCGCGTCCCGGCCCACCAGCTCACATCGTAGGGCCGGCGTCGCCGCCGGGACGGAAGAACCGCTAGAGCGCGCGCCTCCGGGTGGCCAGGATCCCGGCCGCGACGAGCACCAGGCCCCAGGCGCCGTAGACGAGGCCGGACTCCACGTGGGTGAGCACCGGGTCGGCGGACTGGTACATCGTGGTCAGCTGGGTGCCGGCCGCCCCCGGGGAGTACGGCTTGACGTCCTCGAGCCACTCGAAGGACAGCGCGAACAGCACGATCTCCAGGACCATCACCAGCACCACGAGCACCACGATCCCCCACGTCGTGGACTTCAGCAGGGCCCCGAGCCCGAAGCCCAGCCACGCGGTGACCATGTAGAAGACGCCCACCGCCAGGACGTTGAGCAGGACGGGCTCCTGCCACACGTCGTAGCCGAGGTCCCCGCCCGCCAGGACCGGCTGGACGACGAGGTGGCACAGGAGCCCGCTGAGCACCCCGAAGAGGAACGCGACCACGGAGAGCACCACGGTCTTGGCGAGCATCACCGGGGTGCGCCGCGGCACCGCCGTCATGGTGGTGCGGATGGCGCCGGTGGCGTACTCGGAGCCGATGAACAGCACGGCCAGCGCTCCCAGGAGCAGCATGACGAGCTGCAGGCCGCTGTTGGCGCTGGTCATGGCCAGGTACTCGCTGAAGCCCATCCCGTCCGGCAGGGCAATGTCGGACTGCGCGGCGATCTGCTGGTCCGACTCGGCGGCGAACGCGTCCTGCTGCTGCTGGACCTCCTCCTCGGTGAGCCCGAGCTCCTCCGGGGACCGTCCGTCCAGTGACTCGTCGACCTGCTCCTGCGCGGCCTGCTCGTTGAAGCTCTGCAGCGACGTGGTGCTCCAGGCGCCCAGCGCTGCGAAGCCGAGGGAGAGGAGCAGGGCGACGCCGAGCAGGATCCAGTGCGAGCGCAGGGAGCGGAACTTGATCCACTCGGAGTGCAGGACCCGGCCGAAGCCCAGCCGCACCCGGGACGCGGGGTCGGACGGCCCGGTGCGCTCCGGGGTACCGGTCTGCGGGTGGGGGGCGGTCGAGGTGCTGGTGCTCATGCTCGGTCTCCGGTTCGTGCGTCGGCGCCCGCCCAGGGCGCCGGGTCGGTCGGTGCGGGAGCGCCGCCGGAGCGGTACTCGACCTCGTTCTGGGTCATGGCCATGTACACGTCCTCGAGGGTTTCCGTGAGGGGGGTGAGCTCGTGGACCAGCACCCCGTGGGAGAGGGCGGCCTCGGCGATGCGCCGCGGCTCCGGCCCCGTGACCAGGAGTCCGTCGTCGTCGAACTCCGTGATGCCGGCGTCCGTGCCCTGCAGGGCGCGGCGCATCGCCTCCCGGTCGGTGGCGCGCAGCCGGGTGCGCGTGCGGCCCCCGGCGAGGATCTGCTGGATCGGCGCGTCCGCGAGGATCCGGCCCCGGCCGATCACCACGAGGTGGTCGGCGGTCTGCGCCATCTCGGACATGAGGTGGGAGGACAGGAAGACCGTGCGGCCCTCCGAGGCGAGGAACTTGGCGAGGTGGCGCACCCACACCACGCCCTCGGGGTCCAGTCCGTTGACGGGCTCGTCGAGGATCACGGTGTGCGGGTCGCCGATCAGCGCCGCGGCGATCCCGAGGCGCTGGCCCATGCCGAGGGAGAAGCCTCCCACCCGCTTGTCGGCCGCGGCCCCGAGCCCCGTGAGGTCCACGACCTCCTGGACGCGGGACTTGGCGATGCCGTGGGTCGCGGCGAGCGCCGAGAGGTGCGCGCGCGCGGTGCGCCGGGGGTGGACCGCCTTCGCGTCCAGCAGCACCCCGACCTCCGCGAGCGGCGCCCGGTGCTGGGCGTACGGCCTGCCGTTGACGCGGGTGTGGCCCCGGGTCGCGGACTCCAGCCCGACGACGAGGCGCATCGTGGTCGACTTGCCGGCCCCGTTGGGCCCCAGGAACCCGGTCACCCGGCCGGGGCGGACGGTGAAGCTGACGTCGTCCACCGCCGTCTTGCCGCCGTAGGTCTTCGTCAGGTTCTCGATCTCGATCACCGGCGCTCCTTCCGAGCACTCGTCGGTTCTTCTCCGCCACCAACCTACGGGAGAGCCGGCGCGGGACGGCACCGCCGTCAGGATGAACCCGTGCGGGCGTGGCGGCCGCCGGCCTCCCCCTCCCGGCGGAGCCGGGACGCTCAGCCGGCCTCGGAGAGCCCGATCCGCCGCGCCTGACCGCCCCGCAGGACGTCGACCGCGACCGCGACCACCAGGAGGACGAGGAGCAGCACGCGCACCGCCGCGAGCAGGTCCTGCGCGTCCCAGCCGATCAGGCCGAGCCCGGGCAGCACCGGCCAGGTCGGCTCGGGCAGGACCAGGGTGGTCCACCACAGGACCTCGACGAGCTGCCAGGCGGCGAACTCGAGCCAGTTGCGCCGGCTGAGCACCACGAGGGGCGCCAGCCAGAGCACGTGGACGAGGGAGTAGGCGGGGCCGGAGAGCACGAGCACGGCCAGCAGGAGGAACGCGATCTGGACGACGCTGGGCTCCTGCCGGGTGAGCAGGGTCAGCACGAGCACCGCCACGAGACCCAGCACGAGGGCCAGGAGGACCCACTGCCCCGCCCCCGCCGGGTCCGCACCCGTGCGCGCCTGCTCCACCCGGGCCCAGACGCCCCAGGAGGAGGAGCCCTCCACGGGCCCGTCCCAGGGCAGGCGGAGCTGCCGGACCCACCGGTCCGGGGCGGAGAGCAGGAACGGCCCGTTGACCAGCGCCCAGGTGAGCAGCGTCCCGGCCAGGACCACTGCGAAGTCCCGGAACTGCCGGTACCGCACGGCCAGGAGCAGCACGGCCAGGAGGACCACCAGGGGGAACAGCGCCACGGACGCCGCGAGCCCCAGCAGGATCCCCGCCGGCACGGGGCTGCCCCGGACGTGGAACAGCAGCGCCAGCATCATGAGCAGCACGGCCCACAGGTCCCACGTGCCGAAGCCCACCAGGACCGCCACCGGTGCGAGCGCCAGCACGAACGCGTCCGCGCCGCGCCTGCCGGAGAGCGCGGAGACCGCGGCCACCGTGCCGATCCACACCAGGGCCAGCAGCAGCACGGAGAGGTCGGCGAACACGCCCCGGTCCACGTCCGTCCCGAACAGCGCGGAGAGGTGGGCCGCGAACCAGCCGACCACCGTGGTGATCATCCCGACCAGGGCGGGCTGGTCCCCCGCGGGCCCGCCCGTGAAGAACCCGCCCGCCCCGGACGCCTCGCCGGCCGCGATCTCGGAGGCGCACAGCGCGGGCAGGCTCTCCGCGGCGCCCCAGCCGGGCACCCGGCAGGGCAGCCGCAGCAGCCAGGCCGTCATGACCGCGTAGAGGCTCAGGCCGACGAGCAGCGCCCGGTGGCCGCCCCGGGACCCGCCCAGGGGGCTCACGGCCCCTCCCGCCGTCCGCGCAGCACACCCGCCGCGACCCCGACCCCGGCCAGGAGGACCGCGGCGGGGTCGGAAGATATACCTCGACCGATATATGCACTCCAGGGGCAGCAGAGGGTGTTCCCGGCGGCGCCGGCGCCGGACCGGGGGCTCACAGGGTGTCCGTGGCCCAGGCCCGCAGCCGCCGCTCGGCCTCCTCCGGCCCCAGCTCCCCCTCGTCCAGGCGCAGGTCCAGCAGGAACTTGTAGGCCCGGCCCACCGCCGGCCCCGGCGGGATGCCGAGCACCGCCATGATCCGCTCGCCGTCCAGCTCCGGTCGCACGGCGTCGAGCTCCTCGCGCGCGGAGAGCTCCTCGATCCGCGCCTCGAGGTCGTCGTAGGCGGCGGCGAGCCGTGCCACCTTCCGCCGGTTCCGGGAGGTCACGTCCGCCCGTGTGAGCCGGTGCAGCCGCTCCAGGCACTCCCCGGCGTCCCGGACGTAGCGGCGCACGGCGGAGTCGGTCCACTCGGCGTCCCCGTAGCCGTAGAAGCGCATGTGCAGCTCGACCAGCCGGCCCACCGTCCTGATCGTGTCGTTGTCGAAGCGCAGGGCCCGCATCCGCTTGGCCGTGAGCTTCGCGCCCACCACCTCGTGGTGGCGGAAGCTCACGGCACCGGACTCCTCGAAGCGCCGGGTCGCGGGCTTGCCGACGTCGTGCATGAGCGCGGCGAAGCGCAGCGCGAAGTCGGGCCCGGGCACGGGGCCGTCCGGACCGGACTCCAGGGCCGCGGCCTGCTCCATGACGGTCAGGGAGTGCTGGTAGACGTCCTTGTGCCGGTGGTGCTCGTCCGTCTCGAGCTGGAGCGCGGGCACCTCGGGCAGCACGACCTCGGCGAGCCCCGTGCTCACCAGGAGGTCGATGCCGCGGCGGGGCCGGCGCCCGCAGACCAGCTTGACGAGCTCCTCCCGCACGCGCTCGGCCGAGACGATCGCGATGCGCTCCGCCATGCCGGTCATGGCCGCGCGCACCTCGGGCGCCACCTCGACGTCGAGCTGGGACGCGAAGCGGGCGGCGCGCATCATGCGCAGGGGGTCGTCCGAGAAGGAGTCCTCCGGGGCGCCCGGGGTGCGCAGCGCCCGGGCGTGCAGGTCCTTGATCCCGCCGTGCGGGTCCACGAGCTCCAGGCCGGGCAGCCGCAGCGCCATGGCGTTGATGGTGAAGTCGCGGCGGAACAGGTCGTCCTCGAGGGAGTCGCCGAAGGCCACCTGCGGCTTGCGGGAGTCCGCGTCGTAGGCCTCGGCCCGGTAGGTGGTCACCTCCAGCTGGACGTCGCCGCGGCGCATCCCGATGGTCCCGAAGGCGCGGCCGATCTCCCACACCGCGTCCGCCCACCCCGTGACCACGGCGAGCGTCTCCTCGGGAGTCGCGTCGGTGGTGAAGTCCAGGTCCAGGGAGGGCCGGCCGAGGAAGAGGTCCCGCACGGGCCCGCCCACGAGGGAGAGCTCGTGGCCGGCGGCGGAGAACCGCCGCCCCAGGTCGAGGGCGGCGGGGTGGATCGCGTGGGCGTCGGGGAGCTGCGTCATGGTGCCGCCCATTGTTCCAGACCCCGGGGCGCGGACCCGGCCGCCGCGGCCCCGCCGGAACCGACCGCCGGAGCCCCTCCCCCGCTCCGGCGGGAGCCCGGGCGATTGTGGCAAGGTAGGAGACATGGCTTTCCCCGTACCCAGCGCACCGAAGAAGCGGCCGACCGCGCCGGCCGCTGCGCTGCCCACGGTCGAGGAAGTCTCCGCCGGCGGGATCGTCGTCGACCTCGGCGCGCCCTCCCACCCGGTGGCCATCATCGCCCGGATCAACCGCGGCGGGCGCCTCGAGTGGTGCCTGCCCAAGGGCCACCCCGAGGGCGAGGAGTCCAACGAGGAAGCCGCGATCCGCGAGATCGAGGAGGAGACCGGCATCGCCGGTGAGGTGCTGAGCCCGCTGGGCAGCATCGACTACTGGTTCACGGTCTCCGGGCACCGCGTGCACAAGACGGTGCACCACTTCCTGCTGCGCGCCACGGGCGGTCACCTCACCACGGACAACGACCCCGACCACGAGGCCGTGGACGTCGCCTGGGTGAACATCGACGACCTCGGCCGGAAGCTCTCCTTCCCCAACGAACGGCGCATCGCCGACATCGCCCGTGAATACATCATCCACCAGCTCTGAGACCGCGGAGCCCTCCGGGCCGGCCGGGAAGGGCACCCCGGCGGCCCCGGCCCGCCGCTCGGGCGCGGCCTCCAGCGCCATCATGGCCTCGGGCACGCTCGTCTCCCGCGCGCTGGGGTTCGTCAAGACGGTCCTCATCACGGTGGCGATCGGCTCCATCACGACCGTCTCCGACGTCTTCGAGCTCGCGAACACGCTGCCGAACCTGATCTACGTCCTCGTGGCGGGCGGCATCTTCAACGCCGTCCTGGTGCCGCAGATCATCAAGGCCTCCAGGACCGCCGACGACGGCGGGGCCGACTACATCGCCCGCCTGCTCACCCTCGCCGTGCTCGCCCTGCTGGGGGTGACGGCGGTCGTGGTGCTGCTGGCGGGACCCATCATCCGGACCATGGGCACCGACTGGACCGAGGAGCAGCTCTCGCTCGGGCTGACGTTCGCGCTGTTCACGTTCCCGCAGATCTTCTTCTACGGCCTCTACACCGTGGTGGGGCAGGTCCTGAACGCCCGCGGCGCCTTCGGCTGGTACATGTGGGCGCCGGTGGTCAACAACGTGGTGGCCATCGCCGCGCTGCTCGTGTTCGTCCAGCAGTTCGGGGCGTACGCCGAGACGGTGCACACCCTCGAGAACTGGTCCCCGGCCAAGACCTTCTGGCTGGCGGCCATGGCCACGGTGGGCGTCGCGGCCCAGGCCCTCGTGCTGTTCTGGCCGCTGCGCCGGCTCGGGCTGGGACTGCGCCCGAAGTTCGGCTGGCGCGGCATCGGCCTCTCCACCGCGGCGCGGCTCGCGGGCTGGACCCTCGCCACCGGGGTCCTCGCCAACCTGGCGTTCCTGACCCTGACCAAGGTCGCGGCGATCCCCACCGGCTACCGCCCGGAGTACCTCGCGATGGACCCGCCGCAGCAGATCGCGGGCGTGGCGGCCCTCAACCAGGCCTCGATGCTGTACTCCCTCCCGCACGGGGTGATCGGGCTGTCCATCGCCACGGTGCTGTTCAACCGGATGGCCGCCGCCTCGACGGACGGGGACCGGGCCGGGATGGTCGCGTCCCTGTCCTCGAGCCTGCGCATCACCGGGGTGGCGACGGTCTTCGCCACCGTCGCCCTCGTGGTCTTCGCCGGCCCCCTCGGCATGCTCTTCAGCGGCGGCGTCCCCTCCGCGGGGGCCGTGGTCGGCCAGGTGATCACGGTGATCGCGATCGGCGCGCCCTTCATGTCGGTGTCCTTCATGCTCGGCCGGGCGTTCTACGCGCAGGAGGACGCCCGCACCCCGTTCCTCGTGCAGGTCGGCGTCGCCCTCTTCACCGTGGTCTCGGCGCTGCTGATCTGGTCGTTCGTCCCGCCGGACCTCATCGTCTTCGCGGTCGCCGCGTGCTACGCGGCCCAGAACGTCCTGAGCGCGCTGATCTACCACGTGGTCCTGGTCCGCCGGATCGGGGACTACGACGTGGCCCGGATCGTGGACTCCCACGCCCGGATCCTCGTGGCGTCCCTGCTCGCCGGCGCGGTGGGTGCCGTGGCCCTGGTCCTGCTCGGCGGATACGACCCCGCCGGCTTCCCCTGGACCAACCAGCTGACGGCGATCGCGACCGTCGCCGCGGGCGGGACCGTCATGGGGATCGCCTACCTGGGCGCCCTCAAGCTCTGCCGCGTCCGGGAGCTCGACAGCCTCGTGCGCCCGCTCCTCGCGCGCCTCGGCCGCTGACCGCCCCGACCGGGCGGACCGGGCGCCCGGACCGAGCGCTCGGACCGGCCGTGTGACGAGGCTCTCGGCCGCGGGAGGCCGGGACCGGTAAAGTGCTGAGTGGTCGGTGACGTGGGTCAGGAACACCCCTTCTGCCCCGCCGGCCACCCCCGCCCGCGAATTCCGGCCCCCGCCGCGGATTCCCGACCCCCAGGGAGCCAACGTGCCCGCACCGATGAAGCTCGGTTCCGTCCTCGGCGGCCGCTACAAGGTCGTCACCGACGTGCTGGCCACCGCCGAGGGCGACCGCGTGCTCGAGGGACAGGACCAGATCCTCGGCCGCCGCGTGTCGATCCTGCTGCCCGCGGAGCGGCACACGTCCCTGCTCGTGGAGAACGCCCGCTCCATGGCCAACGGCAGCATCGGCGCCCCCTTCCAGATCCTGGACCTGGGCCAGGCGGAGGCGCACACCTACCTCGTGACCTCGCACACCCCGGCCGCGGACATGCTGGACTCCCTGCTCGTGGAGCCGGACGACGTCGAGGACGAGTCCCTCAGCGACGACATCTTCGGCGCCCCGCGCGGCAGCGGCCCCGGGTCCTACGTGTACGACGAGCCGGACCCCACCAGCCCGACCCCCGTGGTCGCGACCGAGGCCTCCGACGACCTCGGCGGCGCGGCCCCCCAGCCCAAGGTCACCCGGTGGCGGGACGACGACTCGTACGACGACGCCGCGCCCGCCCCCTCGGTGCGCACCCGTCTCGGCCGGCCGGTGCGGGTCAGCGCCACCTCGACCCGCTCGACCCTCTTCGACCGCGCGGCGGCGAGCGGCACGGCGGCCTCGGCCGTCCGCACGGCCGGGACGGACATCGACCCGGGCTACGACGGCGACAACCGCTACGACAGCTACGACGACTACGACGACGGGCACCCGGACACGCCCCACGGGCCGGAGGAGGCGGCCGCGGCCGCGCCGCCGCGCCGGGAGGCGACCGCGGACCGGCCGCAGAAGGGCGGCCGGGGCCTGCTGCTGCTCCTGCTCCTGCTCCTGGCCCTGCTGATCGGTGCCGTGGTGTTCAGCTTCGACCGGCTGGGCGGACTCTTCGCCGGCTCGGAGAGCCCTGAGCCCGCCGTGAGCGCGCCGGCCGAGGAGCAGGCCGGGGCGGAGCAGGTGCAGCCCAGCCCCGAGCCGGAGGCCCCGGCCGCCGAGCCGGAGCCCCGCGCCGTCACCCGGGTGGTGCCCACCGACCCGGGCTTCATGGCCGACCAGGACGCGCAGCTGGGCCAGATCGTCGACGGCAACCCGTCCACCTACTGGATCAGCTACGGGTTCTCCGACCCGAACTTCGGCAACCGGACGCCGAGCGTCGGCCTCGCCGTGCAGCTCGAGGAGCCCGCGCCCGTGGAGACGCTCAGGCTCAGCCAGTCGGCCGGCTCGGGCGGGATGTTCGACGTGTACGTCAACGACACCCCGAGCCTGGACGGCGCCGACCAGGTGGCCTCCGGCTCCTTCACGGGCCCGGAGATCACGGTTCCGCTCGCCGCGGCCGCCCAGGACGAGGACCAGCAGTACGTGATCGTGAACTGGACGCAGCTGCCGCAGCTGACGAACCCCATCGCCGGGTTCAACCACGGCCTGCGGATCGGCGAGATCCAGCTCGACTGAGGGCCCCGCTCCCCCCGCCGGACCCGCCGGGGCGGGTCCGGCACCGGAATATCCGCCGCGCGCGCCCCGTTGTGCCAGTGGTCCCTGCGGTCGGCGTGCCCGGCCGCTCCCTGTACGGAAGGTCTGCAGAACAGTGAGCCCCGACTTCGGTCCCGTGATCAACGCCCTCAACCTCGTCCCCTCGACCGGCGAGCCGAAGGCCGGCGCGGACGACGAGACCGTCCACGAGGTGATCATCGTGGGATCCGGCCCCGCCGGGTACACCGCGGCCGTCTATGCGGCGCGCGCCAACCTCCACCCCATCGTCTTCGCCGGGTCCGTGACCGCGGGCGGTGAGCTGATGAACACGACCGAGGTGGAGAACTACCCCGGGTTCATCGACGGGATCCAGGGCCCGGAGCTGATGTCCAACATGCAGCAGCAGGCGGAGCGCTTCGGCGCCGACATCCGCTACGAGGACGTCGTCGCCCTCGAGCTCGAGGGCGAGGTGAAGACCGTGACCCTCGAGGACGGCTCCGTGCACCGCGCCCACGCCGTGATCCTCGCGACCGGCTCCGCGTACCGGGAGCTCGGCCTGCCGGACGAGAAGCGGCTCTCCGGCCACGGGGTGAGCTGGTGCGCCACCTGCGACGGCTTCTTCTTCAAGGAGCAGCACATCGCGGTGGTCGGCGGCGGCGACTCCGCCCTCGAGGAGGCCACGTTCCTCTCCCGCTTCGCCTCCAAGGTCACGATCATCCACCGCCGGGACAGCTTCCGCGCCTCCGAGATCATGCAGCAGCGCGCCTTCGACGACCCCAAGATCGAGGTCCTGTGGAACGCCGAGGTCGTGGGCATCAACGGCGAGGACAAGGTCCGCTCCGTCACCGTCCGTGACACGGAGTCCCACCAGACCTCGGAGCTGCCCGTGACGGGGCTGTTCGTCGCCATCGGCTCCGATCCCCGCACCGCCCTGGTCAAGGACCAGCTCGAGCTCACCGTGGACGGCACCATCGCCGTGGACGGCCGTAGCTCCACCACGAGCCTCGCCGGGGTCTTCGCGGCGGGCGACGTCGTGGACGCCACCTACCGCCAGGCCATCACGGCGGCGGGCTCCGGATGCGTCGCCGCCGTCGACACCGAGCACTACCTCGCCGCCCTGCACGACCGCTCGGTCCTGCACAGCTGAGCCGTCCCGGTCCGGGCGCCGCCGGCGCCCGGACCGGCATGGGCCATAATCGAACCAGATCCGCCTTCCGCACCACGTCACCCAGAGCGGTCCGGGCACGCCGACCGCGCGCCCGGCACCCGGACAAGGAGAAACATGAGCGCCGCCAAGAACGTCACCGACGCCGACTTCCGCACCGAGGTCCTCGAATCGGACAAGCCCGTCATCGTGGACTTCTGGGCCGAGTGGTGCGGCCCCTGCCGCATGGTCGGCCCGGTCCTCGACGCGATCGCCGCCGAGCACGCCGACGCCGTCGAGGTCGTGAAGCTGAACGTGGACGAGAACCCCGCCGTGGCGTCCCAGTACGGCATCACGTCCATCCCCGCCATCTACCTCTTCTCCGGCGGCGAGGTGGTCAAGAAGGCCATCGGTGCGAAGCCGAAGAGCGCCCTCGAGAAGGAGTTCGCCGACTACCTCGTTCCCGGGAACTGAGCGGACCCCCGACATCCGCGACACCCCGGGCTCGTCCGCCCCTCCCCCGTCGGGGAGGGGCGGACGAGCCGCTGTCCTGGCGCCACGCCGACCCCTCCGACCCGTGGGACACCCGTGAACAACGACGACACCGAACCGATGCTGCGCCGGACCATGACGAGCCGCCGGGTGGTCAGCCTGCGGGAGCGGCTGCTCCGGGCCGGCGTCACCGTGGCCTACCTCGCCCCGCAGGACGTCAACAACCCCTCCTACTTCGACGACCACGTCGACGCCGCCGTGCGCGCCTTCCAGCAGGAGCGCGGGCTCATCGTGGACGGTCTGGTGGGCCCGGAGACGGACCGGTGCCTCAACGAGGCGCAGTACGCCCTCGGTGACCGCCCGCTCTACGCCGACGACGACCACCCGCTCCGGGGCGACGACGTCAGCATGCTGCAGCACAACCTCTCGCGGTTGGGTTTCTACTACGGACACTTGAACGGGGTGTTCGGCAGCAGCACGCACCACGCGGTCATGGAGCTCCAGCAGAGTCTGGGTCTCGGGGCCACCGGAGTGGTGGACCGCGAGACCATCGCCGCGCTCGCCCGGATCAACAAGAACATCACGTCCTCCAAGGCCTTCTCGCTGCGCGAGTACCACCGCCTGGAACGGGCTACCTCGGCCCTGCGCGGCCGCTCCGTGGTGCTGGTCCCGTCCGGGGCAGCGGGTCAGCAGCCGCCGGCCTCGGCGGCGCCGGACTTCCGCGACCGCGCCGACGAGGTGACCCGGGACGTCGCCGTCCGCGCCTCCGAGCTGCTGCACGAGATCGGTGCCGACCCCTCGGTGGTCTCGCCCGGGCGGAAGCTCCACGACCGCCGCGGCGTGCCCGTGCGGACCGCAGACTCCACCCGGGAGGCCGTCGCCGGGAGCCGGACGGACTCCGTGGTGGTCACCCTGCACTGCGACTGGAACGCCTCCCCCGCCGCCGGCGGTGTCGCCTCCTACTACTGGGGCGAGCAGGACCGCTCCGAGATCTACTCCCCCATCGGCGAACGGGCCGCGGTGCTCGTGCTCAAGGAGATGGTCGCCCGGACCGGGGCGCTCGATCTCGGCACCCACGCCCGGCAGTGGGACCTGTTGCGCTCCCAGGACGCGCCGACCATCTGGCTCGACCTCGGCTACCTGTCCAGCCCTGCCGACCGGGCCGCCCTCGCCGATCCCGAGCACCGGAACCACCTGGCCGAGGCCGTCGTCTTCGGTCTGCAGCGCATGTTCCTGCTCGCGGAGGACGACGTGCCCACGGGCACCATGAGCGTCGACGACGTCGCCAAGTACAACGGACGCTGAACCGCCCCGCCGGGCAGACCCGGCGCACGGAAGAGCCCCGGTGTTTCACGTGAAACACCGGGGCTCTTCCGTGCGATCGGTGGTCTAGGTGCGGTCCATCCCGGGGTCCAGCACCTCGATGATGCGATTCAGGTCCTCCACCGAGGCGAACTCGATGGTCATCTTGCCCTTGCGGGCGCCCAGGGCGATCCGCACGCTCGTGTCCAGGCGGTCGGAGAACGCCTCCGCGATGTAGTCGAGCCGCTCCTTGTTGCGCCCGGCCGGGGCGGCCGCCCGCTGCGGCTTGCGCTCCCCCGTCTCCGTCAGCTGCACGGCCTCCTCCGTGGCCCGGACCGAGAGCCCCTCCGCCACGATCCGCTGCGCGAGTCGTTCCATCTGCGCGGGATCGGCCAGGGACAGCAGGGCGCGGGCGTGCCCCGAGGAAAGCACGCCGGCGGCCACACGGCGCTGGACGAGCGGCGGCAGCCGGAGCAGACGGATCGTGTTGCTGATCTGGGGGCGGGATCGGCCGATGCGCCGGGACAGCTCCTCCTGCGTGGCGCCGAACTCCTCCAGCAGCTGCTGGTAGGCCGCGGCCTCCTCGAGCGGGTTCAGCTGGCTGCGGTGCAGGTTCTCGAGCAGGGCGTCCCGGAGCAGGTCGTCGTCCGCCGTCTCGCGGACGATCGCCGGGATGGTCGGCAGCCCGGCGCGCTGGGTGGCACGCCACCGCCGCTCGCCCATGACCAGTTCGTACGACTGCTCCCCCTCCTCGCGGGTGGGTCGCACCACGATTGGCTGCAGCACACCGAGCTCGCCGATCGAGTACGCGAGCTCTACGAGCTCCTCCTCGTCGAACACCTGACGGGGCTGCTTGCGGTTGGGGTGGATGGCCGCGACCGGGATCTCGGCGAACGTGGCGCCGGGCACCGCCGCCAACTCCTCGACCGCCGCGTCCGTTTCACGTGAAACATCGCCCGCGGACGTACCGGAAGCGGGACGGTCCGTCACGGCGGTCGCCTCGGTCGCCTCTCCTGCGCCGGAATCACCTGTCACCTCCGGCGCATCGCCCGCGGCGGCGGGGCCGACCGGGGAGACATCGAGTCGCTGCTGCTCCGGCCCCGCCGCGGTTCGGCTGCGCCCCCCGGACGGGGCCTCGACGTCCTCCTCGGACGGGCGAGCCTCCTTCGGATTCGATGTTTCACGTGAAACGCCGGCCCGGTTCCCTGGACCGGGTTCCGTCGTCGTCGACGACGTCTCCCCGGAGTCAGACGCCGGCGCGGCGTCCGGGGCACCGGCCGATGGCAGGAAGAACATGTCGGAGGGCCGGCTGACGAGTGTCGTATTGCGCAGGGCCTCGCCCATGTCCATCCGCGCTTTCATGGCCTTCTGCCGCGCCGCAGGGCTGACAGTCCTGCTCCGCCCCCCGGCAGCCGACCGCTTCGCCGGCTCGGCGGACCCGGGCTGCTCGGGGACGTCGTCTGCTTCTGCGGTCCCGCCAGCGGGACGCGTGGCGGCCTTCGACGTGGTCCGGGTCCTGGTGGCTGGCTTTCCGCCGGCTGAGGGCCGCTGCGTCGAAGTACCAGTTGCTGCGTCCGGCTGGTCGATCGAATTCTCAGCACGTGCGGGTGCGGCTTCGGCGAACGTCGTTTCACGTGAAACATCCGTGCGGGCCGCGTCCTTCCGGGACGTGTCCTCCGCGCTCGTCGACGGCACCGGAGCCGGGCCGACGTCCGCGCCCTGTTCCTCCTTCACCGGGGCCTCGGCAGCGGGTGCACTCGGAATGAGCGCCCCCAGACCTCGACCCAGTCCACGTCGTCGTTCGCTCACGATGTTCCTCTCCCTCGCCCGGCAATCCGGACAATTCTAGCCGAGCCGCGCGTTCCGACGTACCGTTTCACGTGGAACGGTGGGTCCCTTGCGCGCCGCGCGGGACGGAAACAGCAGGACGCCCGCCTCCAGAAGGAGACGGGCGTCGGGCGGGGGAGTGGCCGAGGAATGGCCCGGGGCCGCTCCGTCAGCGCTGGGCGCGCTGGGCGATCTCGGCCGCCGCCTCCAGGTAGGACAGCGCCCCCGTGGAACTGGGGTCGTAGCTGATGACGCTCTGCTGGTAGCTCGGCGCCTCCGAGATGCGCACGGAGCGGGGGATCATGGTCTCCAGGACCTCGGCGGGGAAGTGGTTGCGCACCTCTTCGGCCACCTGCGACGCGAGGTTGGTGCGACCGTCGTACATGGTGAGCAGGATCGTCGACACCGACAGCTCGGGGTTCAGGTGCTTCTGGATCATCTCGATGTTCTTGAGCAGCTGACTGAGCCCCTCGAGCGCGTAGTACTCGCACTGGATGGGGATCAGGACCTCGGTGGCCGCGACGAACGCGTTGAGGGTCAGCAGCCCGAGACTCGGCGGGCAGTCGATGAAGACGTAGTCGAGCCGCTCCAGACCGTCGGCCTCGCGCTGCTTCGCGTACGCCTCGAGCGCCCGGCGGAGCCGGTGCTCGCGCGCCACCATGGACACGAGCTCGATCTCCGCGCCGGCCAGATCTATGGTGGCCGGGACGACCCAGAGGTTGTCCGCCTCGGCGGACGGCTTCACCGCGTCAGCGATGGGCATCTCGTCGATGAGCACGTCGTAGGTGCTGTCGACCTCGGAGTGGTGCTCCACGCCGAGGGCCGTCGACGCGTTGCCCTGGGGATCGTTGTCGATGACGAGGACGTTCTGCCCCTGTCGGGCGAGGGCCACCGCGATGTTCACCGACGTGCTCGTCTTGCCCACGCCGCCCTTCTGGTTGCTGATCGTGAAGATCCGCGTTGCGGCGGGCTTCTCCAGCTGGACCTTCTTCAGCCTGGCGCGTCGCCTGGTCTCCTCCACGAGCTTCCTCCCCAGCGGCGTGTCCTCCGCCATCGTTGTGGTCATTTTGGGCAGCTGTCCGTCCGTTTCACGTGAAACACGAGTACCCCGATCAGGAACAACCTTGATCGATTGATCAAGCGGATCGGGGGGGAACTCGGCGTCGAAGCCTCGCGGACTTCCCGCGCCGTCGTCGATCGGCATCTGACTGCGCACCTTCCCGGTTCGTCTCGAACTCGTTCCGTCGGAGCACGCCTCCCGCGGGGGAGGGGTGCCTGGGACCGCGCCGCAGGTCAGGTTGCCGTCGACCCGTGGCCGAGCTCGGCGCACCGACCGTGGCACACTCCTCCCAGCCTACCGCCGACACCGCGCGGAGCAGGCGGCGGTGCTCAGAGCCGGACCCGCACCACCGTGGTGGGCTCCTCGAGCAGGTCGGCCCCGGCCGGGACGATCTCGGTGGACCGGGCGCCGAGCCGGTTCAGCTTCTTCTGCGCCTTGCGCACCTCGTCCGCCGCGGAACGGCCCTTGAGGGCGAGCAGCTCTCCGGTGCCGCGCAGCAGCGGCAGGGTGATGTCCACGAGGCCCACCAGGGCCGAGACCGCGCGGGCGGTGACCACGTCCACCTCTCCGACATCGTCCCGGGCCTGCTCCGCCCGGGCCCGAAGCACACGCACGTTCGTGAGCCCGAGGTCGGCCACGACCTCGTCCAGCCACTGCACGCGCCGCTCCAGCGGCTCGATGAGCGTGATCTGCAGGTCGGGCCGGGCCAGGGCGAGGCACAGCCCGGGCAGACCTGCGCCCGATCCGACGTCGGCCACGCGGGCGCCGGTCGCGATGAGCTCCTCGACCACGGCGCAGTTGAGCACGTGCCGGCTCCACAGCCGGGGCACCTCCCGCGGGCCGATGAGCCCCCGGACGATGCCGGATGACGCCAGGTGCGCCACGTAGCGCTCCGCCAGCGGCAGCCGCTCGCCGAACAGCCGCTCGGCGGCGCGCCGCTCCTGCTCGTCCGGGACCGGCGGGTCCTGCGGAGCGGGGGAGGGGCGCGGCTCCTCGGCCATCAGCCCTGCGGAACGGACACGACGATGTGCCGTGCCGCCCCTTCGCCCTCGGACTCGCTGACGAGACCCTGCTCGGCGACCACGTCGTGCACGATCTTGCGCTCGTAGGCGGACAGGGGGTCGAGGTGCACGCGCTCCCCGGTCTCCTGTGCCTCTCGCACGGCCGCCAGGGCCAGGTCCTGGAGCTGACCGGCCCGGCGGAGCCGGTAGCCGCCGATGTCGAGCACCAGGCGGGAGCGCCGGTCAGTGGCGGCCAGCACGGAGAGGCGCAGGAGCTCCTGGAGGGCCTCCAGGACCTCGCCGTCCTCGCCGACCAGCGCCGACAGGCCTTCGACGTCGTCCCCGTCGGCGACGACCGACAGGTAGGTGCGACCGTCGCGGACCTCGATGTCGATGTCGCCGTCGAGGTCCGCCGTGTCCAGCAGCTCCTCGAGGTAGTCGGCCGCGATCTCGCCCTCCTCCTCGAGCGGATCGACGGCGGCGGTCTCTGCGGCGGCGGTCTCTGCGGCCGGGGTCTCCGCGGCGGGGGCTCCCGCCCCGGCGCCGCGGTCGGCGTCGGCGCGCGGCGCGGGGGGCTGCACGTCGTCGGCGTCCTGGGTGGTCTGCCGGATGTCGGTCATGTCGTCTCCTGGGGCCGTGGAAGCACGGGGCCGGGCGCGCCGGCCCCGTGCGGGGAGGGGGTCGAGCCGGGTCGGCCGGCCGCGGTCATCGCGCCTGTTTCCGCTTCGCCTGCTGCCTCTGGCGCTTCTTGCCGACCGGCTGCTGACGCTGCCCGGCGGCGGCGCGGGCACGCTGCTCCTCGATGTCGGCCTCGTGCTCCTCCACGGTCTTGCCGACCGGGGGGAGCCCCTTGGCGGCGCGGCGCTCGTTGAGCTCCTGCTCGGCCTGCGAGCCCGGGGTCGGGTTGTTGCGGATGACCCACCACTGCTGGCCCATGGACCAGACGTTGGAGACGGTCCAGTAGATGAGGACGCCGATGGGGAAGTTGATGCCGCCGATCGCGAAGACCAGGGGGAACAGGTACAGCATCATCTGCTGCTGGCGGTACATCGGGGAGGCCTTCGCGGCCTCGCTCATGTTCTTGGCCGTCAGCTGCTTCTGGGTGAAGAACTGCGAGGCGGACATCGCGACGATCATCACGATCGCCAGGAGGATCGTGGCCACGTGGTTGCCGTCGCCGGGGTTGAGCAGCGTGGAGAACAGCGGGGCGCCGAAGAACGTGGCCTCGTTGAAGGACTGCACGGTGGCCGCGTTCAGGACGTGCACGCCCTCGCCGGCGGCCGCGGACCCGGGCACGCCGTTGAGGACCTGGAACAGCCCGAAGAAGATGGGCATCTGCACCAGGATGGGCAGGCAGGCGGAGAACGGGTTGGAGCCGTGGCTCTTGTACAGCTCCATCTGCTCCTGGGCCATGGCCTGCCGGGACAGCTGGTCCTTCTTGCCCTTGTACTTGGCCTGGAGCTTGGCCATCTCCGGCTGCAGCTCCTGCATGCCGCGCATGGACTTGATCTGCTTGAGGAACAGCGGGATGGTCAGCGTGCGCATGACCAGGGTCAGGCCTACGATGCACAGCACCCAGGTGATGCCCGCGGCGGGGTCCATCCCGAGGGCCGTCAGCATCTCGTGGAACACCCACAGCACGGCGGAGACGACCCACCTGAAGGGGAAGAGGATCATTTCGAACAGGTTCATGGGGAAGGCTCTCCTTGGGCCGCGGGACCGGTGGCCCCGGCGGGGTGGTGCTGGTGGCGCTCAGCAAGGGTGGGATGGTTCAGCAGGACGATCCGGGGAAGGGACGCGAAGTCGGGGAAGACCCGGCCCCCGTCCGGGACCCTGTCGATCCCACCCGCCGCCCAGGGGTGGCAGCGGAGGAGCCTGCGGACGCTGAGGCCCAGGCCGCGCACGGCGCCGTGCACCGTGACGGACTCGAGGGCGTAGGCCGAGCAGGAGGGGAAGTACCGGCAGACGTCCCCGTACAGGGGGGAGACGATGGTCCGGTAGAGCTTGAGACCCGCGATGAGCGCGTTCTGGGGCAGGAACCACAGGACCTGCCACGCGGACGCCGGGCGGACGAACTCGTGGGGGGCCGCCGCGAGGAGGTCCTCGGGCGCGTGAGCGTGCTCGCTCATGACTCCGGCTCCTCCCGTGCGGGTCGTCGGTCTGCTGCGGTGGTCGTCGTCCCGGCGGTCCCGGGAGCCCCGGCCCGCGCGGACGCCGTCCGCCACGCCTTCGCGTAGTCGGCGGCCAGCTCCGTCCAGTCCGCGCGGGAGGCGGGCGGCAGCGCGCGCACCACGACGTCGTAACCGTACGGGGCCTGCCTGACCGTGGTCTGGGCGAGTTCCCGGAGGCGTCGCTTCACCTTGTTGCGGCGCACGGCGTTGCCCACGGCCTTCGAGACGACGAAGCCGAACCGGGCCGGGTGCTCCTCGCCGGTGGGACGCACATAGACGACGACGTTCCGGCGCCCGTTGCGGGCGCCGGAACGCGTGGTGGCCGAGAACTGGGCCGAGGTCCGGATCCGGTGCTGTTCAGGCAGCACGGTCCCGCTCCTGCACGGTCGGCGGCTCGGGCGGCTCCGGCACGACGAGGAGCGCCCGTCGCGGGGCGGTCCTCGGAAGCGCCGGCGCCGACACGGACCGGCTCAGGCGGAGAGCTCGGTGCGGCCCTTGCTGCGGCGGGCGGCGAGGATGGCGCGGCCGGCGCGGGTGCGCATCCGGGCACGGAAGCCGTGCTTCTTGGCGCGACGGCGGTTATTCGGCTGAAAAGTCCGCTTGCTCACTGGTTACTCCAAAGGCGTCAGGGTGTGCGCCCGTCCTCGGGCTCACCGCACCGGGTTCGGCGCGGAGGAGAGGGACGGTCACAGCGGTGCTGGTGGATGCGTCCGAGCATGCGGATGGGCATGACAGTGGACACAAAAGACTACTTCACCCTAGACAACGGGCAGGGGGTGGTCAAATCAGCGACGGGTGGCCGAGGGCCCCGGTGCCGCCGGCGCAGGAGCGGGGCGGCCGGGGCGGAACCGGATCGAACGGTGGTCGAGTGCTGGACCGGGCACCGGGAGACCCGGTGCCGCTGTGCAGTTCACATCCTACCCACAGCTGTGCACGGATCTTCATCACATCCTGTGGAAAACCTGCCCGGCCGGAGCCGCGGAACCACGCGGATCGGGGGTCGAACTACACGTCTGTAGTTCCCGGAGCCCCCGGAAAACGGCTATGAACACGTTCGGCGCATGTTCTAGGCTGGCACTCGCGGCTGGCCCCCGACAGCTTTTCCACCGTTGTGAACAACGCTGTGGACAAGATCCCCGGCGAGGGGCCGGGACGACTCGTCCACCGCCTCGTCATCCCGACGACAGCTCGATGACATCTCGACGACAGCAGGAGTACGCGTGGGCACGCAGGACAATCAGGCGCTCAGCGCGCAGTGGGCCGAATGCGTGCAGTACATGTACGAGGACCCGATGACCACGGGGCGCTACCGGGGGTTCATCTCCCTGGCCCAGCCCCAGGGCCTCATCGGCACCACGCTGCTCGTCGCGGTCCCGAACGAGCTCACCCGCGAGTTCTTCCAGAACCAGATGGCGTCCGTGCTCCGGTCCTCCGTGGGCCGGGCCTTCAGCCCCGAGACGCTCGTGGCGTTCGTGGTGGACGCCGACCTCGAGACCGCTCCCGCACCGGAGGCGGGCGCCTCGACGCCCACCGCGGCCCTGCCCCCGATCAGCGAGCTCGAGGCGGAGCGCAACCGCACCGACCTGCCCGCACGGGTCGACCACGCCGACACCGCCGACGCGGTGGAGGTCGACCGGCGGACGGCCGGCCTCGACCGGCAGCCCGCCGGGCTCATGGCGCCGCCCCCGGAGCCGGCACACCGCTCCGAGATGGGCGGGGCCGACCGGACCCTGCCGCCGCCGCGGGACCCGCAGGCCGCCCCGCCCCGCCGCCCCGTCCAGGACACCGGCACCGCTCCCGCCGTGGTGGGGGAGTGGGACAGCTCCGCGCGGCTGAACCCCAAGTACGTCTTCGACTCCTTCGTGATCGGCCAGTCCAACCGGTTCGCCCACGCCGCGGCCTTCGCGGTGGCCGAGACCCCGGCCAAGGCCTACAACCCCCTGTTCATCTACGGGGAGTCCGGGCTGGGCAAGACGCACCTGCTGCACGCGATCGGCCACTACGCCAAGCGTCTCTACCCCCAGGTGCGGGTGCGCTACGTGAACTCGGAGGAGTTCACCAACGACTTCATCAACTCCATCCGCGACGACGAGGGCTCCTCCTTCAAGGAGATCTACCGCAACGTGGACATGCTGCTGATCGACGACATCCAGTTCCTGGCGGGCAAGGAGCACACGCAGGAGGAGTTCTTCCACACCTTCAACGCGCTGCACAACCACGAGAAGCAGATCGTGATCACCTCCGACATGCCGCCCAAGCAGCTCACCGGCTTCGCCGAGCGGATGCGGTCCCGCTTCGAGTGGGGCCTGATCACCGACGTGCAGCCGCCGGAGCTGGAGACGCGCATCGCGATCCTGCGCAAGAAGGCCACGAGCGAGGGCATGGACGCCCCCGACGACGTGCTGGAGTACATCGCCTCCCACATCTCCACCAACATCCGCGAGCTCGAGGGCGCCCTGATCCGGGTCACCGCGTTCGCCTCCCTGAACAAGCAGTCGGTGGACCTGCCCCTGGCCGAGCTGGTGCTCAAGGACCTCATCACCGACGACGGCGCGCAGGAGATCACCGCGGCCTCGATCCTGGCCCAGACCGCGGTGTACTTCGACATCAGCCTCGAGGAGCTCAAGAGCAAGTCCCGCACGCGCACCCTGGTCACCGCCCGGCAGATCGCGATGTACCTGCTGCGCGAGCTCACCGACATGTCCCTGCCGAAGATCGGCCAGGAGCTCGGCGGCCGCGACCACACCACGGTGATGCACGCCGACCGCAAGATCCGCACGCTGATGGCCGAGCGCCGGCAGATCTTCAACCAGGTCACGGAGCTCACCAACCGGATCAAGCAGCAGCAGCGCGAGGGCTGAGCCCGGCCCCACCCCTCCTCGAAGGCCCCGGCGGAGCACCGCCGGGGCCTTTTCGTGTAGTTCGTCCACAGGCTCCGCCCGCGGGATCCCGGGCCCGGGGGCACCCTCCTGCACAGGATGTCGGCGCTTGTGGAGCGCCTGTGCACAGGACAGAACCCACACCTGTGGATAAAATTGTGGAATTCTCCGTCCGACCGGTGGAGAACCTCGGTACAACTCGGTGGAGGGCTGTGGAACCCGCGGAACCACGCGGATCACGTCCACCGGCAGCACGCGTTCCGGTGGACCCCGAACCACAGGAACTCAACAGGCCGCCACCGCCCGGGTGCTGGCCGAGGGGCAGTTATCCACAGATTCCACAGCGGTTATTAACACTCCCATCCTTAAAGAGACATCTGGCCAAACAACAAGAATCCTGGAACGCCGACCCCGTCCGGGACCTCCCGGGCCCGGGATCACCCGGACGCCGCCACGGAGCGGCCGAATGGCCGTCCTGTGAAACGGACCGATACGATGCAGAGGGCGAAGACCCTGTTCGCACCGCTGCACCCCGCGGCGCGGCCCGCACCGGACCCTGTCCGGGACCGTGGCTCCGCCGTCCTTGCTCAGACTGAAAGGCAGCAACCTCTCGTGAAGTTCTCCGTCGAACGCGATGTTCTCGCCGAGGCCGTCACCTGGACCGCTCGGTCCCTCTCTCCTCGGCCCCCGGTCCCCGTGCTGTCCGGTCTGCTCATCCGTGCGGAGGGCGGTCAGCTGTCCATCGCGAGCTTCGACTACGAGATCTCCGCGCGGCTGTCGATCAGCGCCGACGTCCAGGAGGAGGGCACCACCCTCGTCTCCGGCCGTCTGCTCGCGGACATCTGCCGCTCCCTGCCCTCCGCCCCGGTCGAGGTGCACGCCGACGAGGGGAAGGTCACCCTGACCTGCCGCTCCTCGCGCTTCAACCTCGCGGCCATGCCGGTCGGCGACTACCCGGAGCTGCCCGCGCTGCCGGACGTCTCCGGCGTGGTGGCCGGCGACGAGTTCGCCCACGCCGTGGCGCAGGTGAACATCGCCGCGAGCAAGGACGACACCCTGCCCATCCTCACCGGCGTCCGCGTGGAGATCGAGGGCGAGAAGATGACGCTGCTCGCCACGGACCGCTACCGGCTCGCGATGCGCGAGCTCACCTGGCGGCCCAGCACCCAGGACATCTCCACGGCCGCGCTGATCAAGGCGCGCACCCTCAACGACATCGCCAAGACCCTCGGCCCGGCCGGTGACATCAACATCGCCCTGTCCGACTCCGCAGAGCTCGTCGGCTTCGAGTCCGGCGGCCGCCGCACCACGAGCCTGCTCATCGACGGCGAGTACCCCAAGATCCGGTCGCTGTTCCCGGAGCACACGCCGATCACCGCGGCGGTGCGGACCACCGAGCTCGTCGAGGCCGTCCGGCGCGTCTCGCTCGTGGCCGAGCGCAACACCCCCGTGCGCCTGGCCTTCACCCAGGGGCAGGTGGCCCTGGACGCCGGGACCGGCGAGGACGCCCAGGCCTCCGAGGTCCTCGACGCGCACCTCACCGGCGACGACATCACGGTGGCCTTCAACCCGACGTACCTCTCCGAGGGCCTGCACGCCTTCGCCTCCGACTACGTCCGGTTCTCCTTCACCGCCCCGCCCAAGCCGGCCGTGCTCTCCGCCCAGGCCGAGCCCGAGGGCGAGGACAAGGACGACTACAAGTACCTGCTGATGCCGGTGCGGCTCCCCAGCCAGTGACCGGCCGGCCCGGAACCGGAAGCTGCTGATCCCGGCGTGTTCGTCGACCACCTCTCCCTGCTCGACTACCGGACGTATGCCCATCTGGACATACGTCTCGCTCCCGGGACCACCGTGTTCCTCGGGCCGAACGGCGTGGGCAAGACGAACATCGTCGAGGCCCTCGACTACACGGCGGGCCTGTCCTCGCACCGGGTGTCCTCCGACGGCCCGCTGATCCGCTTCGGCGCCGACCGCGCGATCGTCCGCGTCCGGGTGCGGCGGGGCGGGCAGCAGACCGTCCTGGAGCTCGAGCTCAACGACGGCCGCGCCAACCGGGTGCGCATCAACCGGGCCTCCCCGGTGCGGGCCCGGGACGCACTCGGCATCGTGCGGACCGTCCTGTTCTCGCCGGAGGACCTGGCGCTGGTGAAGGGGGACCCCTCCCACCGGCGGCGCTTCCTCGACGACCTCGCGAAGTCCATGCGCCCCGTCCTCGCGGGCACCCTGGCCGACTACGAGAAGGTGCTCCGGCAGCGCAACGCGCTGCTGAAGTCGGCCCGCCGGAGCGGCCGGTTCACGGACACCCACCGGTCGACCCTGGGGGCGTGGAACGACCAGTTCGCCCGCGCCGGGGCCGGCATCCTGCACGCGCGCCTGCAGCTCATCGACGCCCTGGCGCCCCAGGTGGCGACCGCCTACGGCCAGCTCACGGACGGGACCAAGGAGACGACCCTGCGCTACGTGTCCTCGGTGCTGCCCGAGAGCGCGGCCGGGGACGCCGAGCGGCTGCGCGGGTTCACGCCCGCGGACCTGCACCAGCTGATCCTCGACGCGTGCGAGGCCTCGGAGCAGCGGGAGCTCGAGCGGGGACTGACCCTCGTGGGCCCGCACCGCGACGAGCTCGAGCTGCTGCTCGGGACGGCGCCGGCCCGGGGCTACGCCTCCCACGGCGAGACCTGGTCCTACGCCCTCGCGCTCCGCCTCGGCTCCTGGTACGTCCACCTGGCGGACGACCCCACGGAGGGCGCCGCGCCGATCCTCGTCCTGGACGACGTGTTCGCGGAGCTCGACGCCCGCCGCCGCAGCCGTCTCGCCGCGATCGTGGCCTCCGCCGAGCAGGTGCTCGTGACCGCCGCGGTCGAGGAGGACCTCCCGGCCGAGCTCGTGGCCGGTCCGCACGATGTGGTGCGGGTGGGTCCCGGCACCGCCGTCCGGGACGACGAGCAGGCGCCCGCCGGGACCGGTCCGGAGCCGGAGGAGGCGTCGTCGTCGTGACCGGGCCGCGGCGCGAGGACGACCCGCTCCCCGCCGGGGAGCCCCAGGAGCCCCCTGTCCCCGAGGCGAACGTCGTGCGGATCGAGGACGAGATCGACGCACCGGCGGCGCTGCTCACCCGGATGCGCCACGCGGCGGAGGCGCGCGGGGACGGGCGGCTCTACGGCGCGGCCGCCCGGCGCAACCTCAAGGGCTTCGGCGCCGCCATGGAGGCGGCCACCGCGTCGGCCGCCGAGCGCCTGGGCCGCCGCGGCAACGACGTCGACCCGCGGGCGCTCGGCGGGTACTCCGGGGCGGGCCGCTCCGCCCGCGACCCCCGGGGGGTCGGCACGGTGCTGGACGGGCTCGTGTCCGGGCGCGGCTGGAAGGCGCCGGTCGCCGTGGGCTCGGTGCTGGCCCGCTGGGACGACCTCGTGGGCCCGGGCATCGCCGGGCACTGCCGGCCGGAGAGCTTCGACGAGACCGTGGTGCGGGTCCGGTGCGACTCCACCGCCTACGCCGCGAACCTGCGCCTCATGGTCCCGCAGCTGCTGCGCATGTTCGACGAGCACCTGGGGGAGGGCATCGTCACCCGGATCGAGATCCTCGGTCCCACGGCCCCGAGCTGGAAGCGCGGCCGCCGCTCCGTGCGGGGCCGGGGGCCCCGCGACACCTACGGCTGAGGCCGGTGGTCCGGACCGCTGAGCGGCCTCGTGGCGCGCTGCGGCCCCCCGGTGGCGTCCTGGGGGTGGCGGAGCGGAGGAAAAGTGGTCCTGAGGCCCTTTCCCGGCCGCTCAGAGGGACCTGTGAGCACCCCGAGCCCACGGTTTTCCGATAGAATCGGTTCCAGACAGCAATCGACGGACCGGGCCCCCACGGCCGATCGCGACCACATCGCCCGCGGCGCGGGCACCCGGAGTCGTCGACCCGTTCCGACCCCGCACGAGCCGATGAGCCGCCCGAACGTCTCATCGGCGTTCTCTTGTGCCGTCCGGAGCGGGACCGGTGTGCCCAACAGGAGGAGCCAGGAACCCGTGGCAACAGAGGATCCGCAGAAGCGCGAGTACGGTGCCGGTGACATCACCGTCCTGGAAGGTCTCGAGGCCGTCCGGAAGCGACCCGGCATGTACATCGGCTCGACCGGCCCGCGGGGGCTGCACCACCTCGTGTACGAGGTGGTCGACAACTCGGTCGACGAGGCCCTGGCGGGCTACTGCGACCACATCGAGATCACCCTGCAGGCCGACGGCGGCGTCAAGGTCGTGGACAACGGCCGCGGCATCCCCGTGGACATCCACCCGACCGAGGGCCGGCCCACGGTCGAGGTCGTCATGACGATCCTGCACGCGGGCGGCAAGTTCGGCGGCGGCGGCTACGCCGTCTCGGGCGGGCTGCACGGCGTTGGCATCTCCGTGGTCAACGCGCTGTCCCGGCGCGTCGAGACCGAGGTGCGGCGCCAGGGCCACGTCTGGCGGATGGTCTTCGCCGACGGCGGCATGCCCCAGGGCGAGCTGGTCCGGGGGGAGGAGACCTCGGAGACCGGCACCACCCAGGTCTTCTACCCGGACCCCGACATCTTCGAGACCGTCGACTTCGACTTCGAGACGCTGCGGGCCCGCTTCCAGCAGATGGCGTTCCTCAACAAGGGCCTGCGGATCACCCTCACGGACGAGCGGGCGCCGGAGGAGTCCGGCGAGGAGATCGCCGGCTCCGCCTCGGACCGCACCGCCGTCCACGCGGACGCCGAGCCGGTCGAGGGCCGCGACGGCGGCACCGACGTCGCCCGGCTCAACCACGAGGACGAGGACGGCGCCGGCCACCGCCGGGTCGTCTACAAGTACGACCACGGCCTGCTGGACTACGTGACGTTCCTGAACACGTCCAAGAAGGCCGACCTCGTCCACGACGACGTCATCGCGCTCGAGTCCGAGGACACGGAGCGCAAGATGTCCCTCGAGCTCGCCATGCAGTGGACCACGGCCTACACCGAGTCCGTGCACACGTACGCGAACACGATCAACACCCACGAGGGCGGCACCCACGAGGAGGGCTTCCGCTCGGCGATGACGTCCCTCGTGAACCGCTACGCCCGGGAGAACAAGCTGCTCCGGGACAAGGACGAGAACCTCACCGGCGACGACGTCCGCGAGGGCCTCACGGCCGTCATCTCGATCAAGCTCGCCGAGCCCCAGTTCGAGGGCCAGACCAAGACGAAGCTCGGCAACTCCGAGGCGAAGACCTTCGTCCAGCGCGAGGTGAACAACCGGTTCGGCGACTGGCTCGAGCGCAACCCGGCCGCGGCACGGGAGATCATCCGCAAGGCGATCAACGCCTCGCAGGCGCGGCTCGCGGCCCGCAAGGCGCGCGAGACCACCCGGCGCAAGGGCCTGCTCGAGTCGGGCGGGATGCCCGGCAAGCTCAAGGACTGCTCCTCCAAGGACCCCTCCCTGTCCGAGATCTACATCGTGGAGGGTGACTCCGCGGGCGGCTCGGCGGTGCAGGGCCGGGACCCCGCGCACCAGGCGATCCTGCCGCTGCGCGGCAAGATCCTCAACGTGGAGCGCGCGCGGCTGGACCGGGCGCTGTCCAACACCGAGGTGCAGTCGATGATCACCGCGTTCGGCGCGGGCATCGGCGACGACTTCGACATCGAGAAGGCGCGGTACCACAAGATCGTGCTGATGGCCGACGCCGACGTGGACGGCCAGCACATCACCACGCTGCTGCTGACGCTGCTGTTCCGGTTCATGCGCCCGCTGATCGAGCACGGCTTCGTCTACCTGGCCCAGCCGCCGCTGTACCGGATCAAGTGGTCCAACGCCCCGCACGACTACGTCTACACGGACGCCGAGCGGGACGAGGCGCTGGCGCGCGGGCTCGCCAACAACCAGCGCATCCCCAAGGACAACGGCATCCAGCGCTACAAGGGCCTCGGCGAGATGGACTACACCGAGCTGTGGGACACCACGATGGACCCCGACCACCGCACCCTGCTGCAGGTGACCATGGAGGACGCGGCCGCCGCCGACCAGATCTTCTCCGTGCTCATGGGCGAGGACGTCGAGTCCCGCCGCGAGTTCATCCAGCAGAACGCCAAGGACATCCGGTTCCTCGACATCTGATCCGCGACATATGTCCCGCTCGGCATGCAATGACCGGGGGCGGGACCTGCGCAGGACCACGAGGACGAGCAGACAGAACGGAAAGACCGCATGAGTGACGAGACCCAGGACGGACCGACCCCGGAGGACGCCGGCCTCGCCGGCGACCTCGAGCACACCCCCGTGCTGACCGACCGCGTGGAGCAGGTGGACCTGCAGACCGAGATGCAGCGGTCCTACCTCGACTACGCGATGGCCGTCATCGTGGGCCGCGCCCTGCCGGACGTCCGGGACGGGCTCAAGCCGGTGCACCGGCGCGTGCTGTACGCGATGTACGACGGCGGCTACCGCCCCGACCGCTCCTTCAACAAGTGCGCCCGCGTGGTGGGCGAGGTCATGGGCCAGTACCACCCGCACGGCGACTCCGCGATCTACGACGCCCTCGTGCGGCTGATCCAGGGCTGGGTGATGCGCTATCCGCTCGCCCTGGGGCAGGGCAACTTCGGCTCCCCGGGCAACGACGGCGCGGCCGCCCCGCGGTACACCGAGACCAAGATGGCGCCCATCGCCATGGAGATGGTCCGGGACATCCACGAGGAGACCGTCGACTTCCAGGACAACTACGACGGCAAGAACCAGGAGCCGTCGGTGCTGCCGTCCCGGTTCCCCAACCTGCTGGTCAACGGCTCGTCCGGCATCGCCGTGGGCATGGCCACCAACATCCCGCCGCACAACCTGCGCGAGGTCGCGGACGGCGTGCAGTGGTACCTCCAGCACCCGGACGTCTCCAACGAGACGCTGCTCGAGGAGCTGCTGCAGCGGATCAAGGGCCCGGACTTCCCGACCGGCGCGCAGATCCTCGGGCACAAGGGCATCGAGGACGCCTACCGCACCGGCCGCGGCTCGATCTCCATGCGCGCCGTGGTCAGCGTCGAGGAGATCCACAACCGCACCTGCCTGGTGGTCACCGAGCTGCCCTACCAGGCGAACCCGGACAACCTCGCGATGAAGATCGCGGACCTCGTCAAGGACGGCCGCATCACCGGCATCGCCGACATCCGGGACGAGACCTCCGGGCGCACCGGGCAGCGGCTGGTGATCGTGCTCAAGCGCGACGCGGTGGCCAAGGTGGTGCTCAACAACCTCTACAAGCACACGCAGCTGCAGGACAACTTCTCCGCCAACATGCTCGCGCTCGTGGACGGGGTGCCCCGCACACTGAGCCTCGACGCGTTCATCCGGCACTGGGTCACCCACCAGATGGACGTCATCGTCCGCCGCACCGAGTACCGCCTGCGGCAGGCCGAGGCGGAGGCCCACATCCTGCGGGGTCTGCTCAAGGCGCTCGACGCCCTCGACGAGGTCATCGCGCTCATCCGCCGCTCCCCGACGGCCGACGACGCCCGCAGCGGGCTCATGGAGCTGCTGCAGATCGACGAGGACCAGGCGCAGGCCATCCTCAACATGCAGCTGCGCCGGCTCGCGGCCCTCGAGCGGCAGAAGATCCAGGACCGGCACGCGGAGCTCGAGCGGCTCATCGCCGAGTACACCGAGATCATCGCCTCGGAGGAGCGCCAGCGCGGCATCATCTCCTCGGAGCTCGACGAGATCGTGGGCCGCTACGGCGACGACCGCCGCTCCGAGATCATGTACGGCTACGACGGCGACATGTCGATGGAGGACCTGATCCCCGAGGAGGAGATGGTCGTGACCATCACCCGCGGCGGATACGTCAAGCGCACGCGCTCCGACCAGTACCGCTCCCAGCGGCGCGGCGGCAAGGGCGTGAAGGGCGCGCAGCTGCGCGGGGACGACGTCGTGGAGCACTTCTTCGTCACCACCACCCACAACTGGATCCTGTTCTTCACGAACCTGGGCCGGGTCTACCGCACCAAGGCGTACGAGCTGCTGGAGGCGGGCCGGGACTCCAAGGGCCAGCACGTGGCGAACCTGATGGCCTTCCAGCCGGGGGAGCGGATCGCCCAGGTCATGGAGCTGCGCTCGTACAGCGACGCCCCGTACCTGGTGCTCGCCACCCGCAGGGGCCTGATCAAGAAGTCCCGGCTGATGGACTACGACACCAACCGCACGGCCGGGGTGATCGCGATCAACCTGCGCGACGACGACGAGCTCGTCTCGGCCCAGCTGGCGTCCGCGCAGGACGACCTGCTCCTGGTCTCCCGCAACGGGATGTCCCTGCGCTTCACCGCGAGCGACGAGGTGCTGCGGCCCATGGGGCGGGCGACCTCCGGGGTCACCGGCATGAAGTTCCGGGACGGCGACGAGCTGCTCTCCGCCAACGTGGTCACCGACGACGCCTACGTCTTCGTGGTCACCGAGGGCGGCTACGCCAAGCGCACCAAGGTGGAGGAGTACCGGGTGCAGGGCCGCGGCGGCATCGGCATCAAGGTGGCCAAGCTCGCGGAGCAGCGCGGCCGGCTGGTCGGCGGGATCATCGTGGGCGAGGAGGACGAGGTCCTCGTGGTCATGGAGTCCGGCAAGGTCGTGCGCACCGGCGCCTCCGAGGTCCCGGCCAAGGGCCGCGACACGATGGGCGTGATCTTCGCGAAGCCCGCCCAGGGCGACACGATCACCGGGGTGGCCCGCAACGCCGACCGGGAGATCGCCGAGGAGGTCGACGCCGAGGCCGTGGCCGAGGTCGACGTCCAGCTCGACGAGACGATGGAGACGGCCGACGTCCTGGACACGGGCGAGGCAGACGGAGAGGCCGACGAGCTCGGTCCGGTCCCCGGTTCCGGGGACACGACGGACGATGAAGTAGCGTTGGACCCGAACAACAACGGAGGTAACGCATGAGCTCGAGTTCCGGCTCCAACACCGCCGGCCGGTCCGGACGCTCCCCGCTGGCGTCCGCACCCCGCCCCGGGAACGGGTCGCCGTCCGGGACGGCGAGGCCCTCGACGAGCGCCCGGACCGCGCCGAAGCCGGCGAAGTCGGGCTCGGGTCCCGCGAAGCCGAGCGCCACCCGGTCCGGCTCCGGCCCGGCGAAGAGCGCCCGGCCCGCGAGCTCGACGAAGGGCCTGGTCCGCCCGGCCCCGCGGCCGCGGGTGCGCCGGGCGCGGCTCGTGGTCTCGAAGGTGGACACCTGGTCGGTGCTCAAGCTCGCGTTCCTGCTGTCGGTCGCGCTGGGGATCATCACCGTGGTCGCCGCGGTCGTGCTGTGGATCGTCCTGGACCTCACGGGCCTGTTCGACGGGATCAACGAGCTGCTCGGGATGCTGGGCGGCGCGGGCGGGGCCCTGAACATCAAGGACTTCCTGTCCTTGGGGCAGATCGCGATCTTCGCGACCATCGTGTCCGTGGTCAACGTCATCCTGCTGACCGCCCTGTCGGTGCTCGCCGCCCTGCTGTACAACATCGCGGCGGCCCTCGTGGGCGGGATCGGGCTCACCCTCACGGACGACTGATCCGGCGCGGTTCCGGGGAGTCCGGCCCGGCCGGGGCGATTTGGCACGGGTCGGCAACTCCGGTATCGTTTCTTCTCGGTCCGCAAGGGCCGTGAGAGGGCGTATAGCTCAGACGGTTAGAGCGCTTCGCTGATAACGAAGAGGTCCCAGGTTCAATTCCTGGTACGCCCACGGTTTCCCTTTTCCGCAGCTCAGGAGGCAGGCGTGAACAGGAAGATGGCTGCGGCTCTCGCCCTGGTCGGCGCGTCGGTCGCGGTGCTCACCAAGCTGCGGGAGGCCGACGCCGACAGGAATGCCTGGGCGGACGCCACCGACGAGGTGGAGTAGCCCGGTACACCGCGGGGACGTGGCGCAATTGGTAGCGCATCTGCTTTGCAAGCAGAGGGTTAGGGGTTCGAGTCCCCTCGTCTCCACCACATCGGATCCCGATCGAGCAGACGCTCGGTCGGGATCTTCTCGTTCCCGGCCGCATCCCCGGGCGCATCACCGCGCGCCGCCGCAACGGCAGAGGCCCCCGCTCCCTGCCGGGAGCGGGGGCCTCTGCCCGAACGGGCGGGGGTCAGGCCTCGTTCTCGTCCTTCTTGCCCTGGATCTGCTCCTTGACCTCGTGGATCGTGGTCTTGGCGTCCTCGCCGACGGTCTTGGCGCTGTCCTTGACCTCGGCGGCGGCCTCCGAGACACCACCGGACTGACCGGCCGGGGTGGTCGCGTCCTTGACGTCGTCGACCTGCACACCGGTGCCGGCGGCCACGGTGGACTGCTGGGCCACCGGGGAGGCGGTCACGCGCGGGGACGTGGCCGCCGGGGTCTTCCAGGGGTCCTCGACCGGGCGCGAGGCCTTCCAGGCGGCCACGCCGGCCGCACCGCCGGCCACGAGCAGGCCCAGCAGCAGGAGACCCTTGTGGGACTTCTCGGCCTTCTTCTGCTGCCTGGCGTAGTCCTTGGCGACCTTCGAGGCGGCCTTCTTCGCGTTGGCCACGGCCTTCTTGTCACCGGTCAGCTTCGCGACGATCGCCTCGAGCTGCTCGGGGGTGTCCGCGTCGGCGAACTTGCCCGCGAGCAGGGCGGCGGCACCGGCGTACTTCGCCTGCATCGCGGCGCGGCTCTCGGAGGCCCGGTCCGCGGCCTTCGCGGCCACGGGGCCGGCGGTCTTCGCGGCCTTGGCCGCGACCGGGGCGGTCACCGCGGCGGCCTTCAGCTTGGCGGAGCCGGAGAGGTCGTGGGCGCGGCCCAGACCCTCCTGGACCTTGGGGCCGGCGGTCGCGACGCCACCGGCGAGGGCCGCGGCGCCCGCCTCGACGCTGTGCTGGAGCCGGGGCGCGAGGTCGCCGATCTCCTTGGACGCCCACTTGCCGGCGTCCAGGACCTTGCTCTCCGCGGCCTTCTGCGCCGCGACGGCCTTCTTCTCGCTCTTGGTCTTCTTGAAGCTCATGAATCCATCCCTCCTCGGGTCGTGACAATCCACTGTCAGCATACGGGCAGAGCCGTCGGGGCAGGAGGGTGCGCCGCGCAATCCCGGGCCTTTTCACTGTGCGCTGAACCCCGCTGCCCCACCGGGAAGGGCCTCCGGGGACCGTGCAAGAATGGGCGCATGACTTCTGCCATCCCCACCGCCAAGGCGACCATCCACACGAACCACGGCGACATCGTCGTGAACCTGTTCGGCAACCACGCCCCGAAGACCGTCAAGAACTTCATCGGCCTCTCGGACGGCACCCAGGAGTGGAGCGACCCGCGCACCGGTGAGAAGCAGACCGGTCCCCTCTACAAGGACGTGGTCTTCCACCGCATCATCAAGGACTTCATGATCCAGGGCGGGGACCCCCTGGGCCAGGGCATCGGCGGACCGGGCTACGAGTTCGACGACGAGATCCACCCCGAGCTCGACTTCAACGAGCCCTACATCCTGGCGATGGCCAACGCCGGCAAGCGCAACGGCAAGGGCACCAACGGGTCCCAGTTCTTCATCACCACCGCCCCGACCACCTGGCTGCAGGGCAAGCACACCATCTTCGGCGAGGTGGCCGACGACGCGTCGCGGAAAGTCGTGGACGAGCTGAACAGCGTCCGCACCGGCGGCATGGACCGTCCGGTCGAGGACTGCGTGGTCACCTCGATCGACATCGAGCAGCTCTAGATCCGAGCAGTCTCCCCGTCCCGGCACCGCCGGGACGGGGACCAGCGGCGCAGGCCCGTCCGGAGCGATCCGGACGGGCCTGCGCCGTTGCCGTCCCGTCCGCCCCAGTCCATCCCGTCCAGCGAACCGGGCCCGCGGAGAAGCGGCCCAGGAGGAGTCCCAGTGAGCGGCGAGCGACCGCAGTACGGCGCGTCCACCGGGGGAGACGTCCCGGTGTGCCCGCGCCACCCCGACCGGCCGGCGTACGTGCGGTGCCAGCGGTGCGGCCGGCCGACGTGCCCGGAGTGCCAGCGCACGGCCGCGGTGGGCGTCCACTGCGTCGACTGCGTGCAGGAGGCGACGCGCTCGCGCCCCGCCGTCCGCACGAGCCTCGGCGGCCGCGCGGCCCAGGGCTCCCCGATGCTCGTCACCTGGTGGCTCGTCGGCGTCAACGCGGTGGTCTACGCGCTGCAGTGGCTCGGGCAGGCGGCGGGCGTGAGCCTGCTGCAGATGTTCGCCTACGCCCCCGTGACCACGACCTCCGAGCCGTGGCGGATGCTCACGAGCGGTTTCCTGCACTCGATGTCCAGTCCGCTGCACCTGATCCTGAACATGTACATGCTCTACCTGTTCGGGCGGATGCTCGAGCCGGCGCTGGGTCGCGGCCGGTTCCTGCTGCTGTTCCTGCTCTCCGTCCTGGGCGGATCCGTGGGCGTCCTGCTCCTGTCGCACCCGCTCAGCCTCGTGGTCGGCGCGTCCGGGGGCGTCTTCGGCCTGTTCGGCGCCCTGTTCGTGCTGCAGCGCCACCTGGGGCAGTCCATCACGCCCATCGCGGTGCTGATCGGCGTGAACGTCGTCTTCGGCTTCCTCTTCCCCGGCATCGCCTGGCAGGCGCACCTCGGCGGACTCGTCACGGGAGCCATCGTCGCCTTCGGCTACACGGCCGCCAGCCGCCGGCGCCGGGGTGCCGGCGGCCGCCGGTGACGCCGGCCGCAGCCCGTCCCCGAGCACTCGCGCGCCGGCGGACGACCGTGTTCTCCACAGGGGTTGTCCCCACCTGTCGACAAGTTACACCGGTGGAATTCCACACCTGTGAGCAACGGTGTGGACAGGGCCGGGGCGGCTTCCACAGCTGTTAATAACGCTGTGGAGAGCGAGCTGTGCACACAGTTCTCCACACCTGTGGACAACGTTGTGCACCGGTTGGGGAGAAGGGGCACGACCGTGCCGGCCGGGATGCCGTCCTCATCGGATCCTCAGGCGGCGTGCGGAAGACTGGAGGGGTGCGGATCCCGCCGCGCCCACGGAGGAGAACGGGAGGACACGTGCGCGTGCTGCTGGTGGAGGACGAGGTGGACCTCGCGGAGTCGCTGCGCCGCGGGCTCACGAACGAGGGCTTCGTCGTCGACGTCGCCCACGACGGCATCACCGGGGGGTGGCTGGCCGGCGAGAACCCCTACGACGTCGTGGTCCTGGACCTGATGCTGCCCGGCAGGAACGGCTACGCGGTGCTCGAGGACCTGCGCGCCGCGGAGAACTGGGTCCCCGTCCTGATGCTCACCGCCAAGGACGGCGAGTACGACCAGACCGACGCCTTCGACCTCGGCGCCGACGACTACCTCACCAAGCCCTTCAGCTTCCTCGTGCTGGTGGCGCGGTTGCGCGCCCTCATCCGCCGGGGGGCGCCCGAGCGGCCCGTGGTGCTCACGGTCGGGTCCCTGCAGCTCGATCCCGTCCGCCGGACCGTGACCCGCCGGGGGACGGCGCTCGAGCTCACCGCGAAGGAGTACGTCATCCTCCAGTACCTGATGCAGAACGCGGAGAAGGTCGTCTCGAAGCTGGAGATCATGGACAACGCCTGGGACGCCGGCTTCGAGGGCTCCGAGAACATCGTCGAGGTCTACGTAGGCTATCTCCGGAAGAAGATCGACGCGCCCTTCGGCCTCTCCACCCTGCAGACGGTCCGCGGCATGGGCTACCGGCTGGTCCCGGACGAGCCCGGGGCGCCGGCGTCGTGACCTCCGCCAGGAGGGGGCTCCTCGACCGGTGGGGCGTGCGGGAGCGCAGCACGGCCGCCGCGGCGCTGCTCATCCTCCTGGTGATGGCCGTGGCCGGCGCCGTGCTGCTCGAGGTCCTCAGCCGCGCGGCCGTGGGGGCCGCCCACGACCAGGCCGTGGCCCGGCAGACGGAGATCCTCCAGGACCTGGGGCTCCCGTGGGGTCCGCGCAGCGCCGGGGGCGCGGCGGGGGAGACGGCCGTGTTCACGCAGGCCGGGCTCGGCGAGCTGATGCTGCGGCTCGGCCGCCCGGGGGTCATCGTGCAAATCCAGGACGCCGACGGACAGGTGGTGGCCGCGTCCCCCGCCAGCGCGCTGGGCACGGACCTGTCCGTGCCGGTCCTGGAGCCGGGGCGGTCCTTCGACTCCGCGGCGGCCGGGGACGGGCCCGCGCTCAGGACCGACGACCACGTGTATGTCGCTCACGGCATGTACATCAACGGCGTGCCCCTGACCCTCACCGTGGCCGTGCCCATGGCGCTGCAGCAGGGCACCCTCCAGACCGTGTCCCTGTTCCTGCTGGTCGGCGGGCCGGTGCTGGCGCTGCTCGGGGCCGCGCTCATGTGGTTCCTGGTCGGCCGCTCCCTGGCCCCGGTGCGCCGCATCACCGGACAGGTCCGGCGCATCGGCACGGCCCGCCTGGGGGAGCGGGTCGACGTGCCCCCCACCCGGGACGAGATCGCGGCGCTCGCCGAGACCATGAACGGGATGCTGGACCGGCTGCAGGCCTCCGACCGGGCGCAGCGGCGGTTCGTGGCGGACGCTTCCCACGAGCTCCGCAGCCCGCTCGCCACTCTCACCACCACGATCGAGGTGGCCGCCTCCGACCCGTCCGGGGCGACGTGGTCCGAGGTCGCCCCCGTCCTGAGGTCCCAGTCCCGCCGGATGGGCCAGCTCGTGGAGGACCTCCTGACCCTCGCCAAGGTCGACGACGCCGGGCTGCGGCTGCGCACCGCGGACACCGACCTGGACGAGGTGGTCCGGGAGGAGATCGCCCGGATGCGGCCGGCCTCGCGGCACGAGGTGCGCGTGCACGTGGACCCCGTGCGGGTCCGGGGGGACGCCAGCCGGCTCCAGCAGGTGGTCCGCAACCTGCTCTCCAACGCGGAGCGGCACGCGGACACCTGGATCGCCGTCTCCCTGGTGGCCGAGGGGGACGAGGCGGTCGTGACCGTGGTCAACGACGGCGACCGCATCGCGCCGGAGGACCGGGAACGGGTCTTCGAGCGGTTCGTGCGGCTCGACGACTCCCGGACCCGGGACACGGGCGGATCCGGGCTGGGCCTGGCCATCAGTCGGGAGATCGTCGCGGCCCACGGGGGGACGATCGGCGCGGGCGAGGACCCGGAGGGCCGGTGCCGCTTCCAGGTGCGTCTCCCGCGGGAGGGCGGGGACGGCGAGGGCTGAGCACCTCGCGTTCACCTCCCGTTGGCGGCACCGTCACGCGGGCCGCCTAGCGTCTCCCTGGTCGGCGGGAGCCCCCCGACCCCGCTCCGACGAGCACGGATGCACCCCCGGGCAGCCGTGCGGAATGCCCCGGTCCGTCGGCGGACCGGGGCATTCGACTGCTCCGCGACCGGGGGCCCCGGGCCGCCGGCCGGGATCCCCGGCCTCCGGCGGCTCACCCGCCGGGCTCTCAGTACCCGGCGGCGGCGGCGCCCCAGACCTGCGCGGTGAGTTCCTCGAGGCGCTCCTCGGGTGTGCGCTGGGCGCGCAGGGCCTGGGCGACGAGCCGCTGCGCGGTGGAGGCGAGGTGCTCGCGCATGGCGCGTGCCGCCTCCGCCTCGTCCCGGGCGAGCACGGCCCGGACCAGCGCGTCGTGCTCGCGCGCGAGCTCCCCGACGGGCCGCCGCGACGTGGCGGCGGCGACGCCCAGGAAGGACGTGGTGGTGCGCAGCCGCTCCACGAGCTGGACGGCCTGGGCGTTGCCGGCGACGAGCAGCAGCGCACGGTGCAGTCCCTCGTCCGCCTCGGCGGTGGCCTCGAGGTCCCCGGTCCCGGCCGCCTCGTGCAGCGCCTCCCACCGGGCCCGGATCCGGTCCAGCTCCTCGGGCGCCGCGAGACGTGCGGCCCGGCGGGCGGCCGGGACCTCCAGGGCGGTGCGCACCGCGAAGATCTCGGCGACGTCGTCGGGACTGACCTCGACGATCTCGAAGCCGCGGTTGCGGTGGAACCGGATCAGCCCGGCCTCGCCCAGCCGCAGCAGGCCCTCCCGCACCGGGCTGCGGGAGACGTCCATGGCGGAGGCCAGCTGCTGCACCGAGTAGAGGCGCCCGGGCTCCATCTCGCCCGCCGTGATCGCCCGGCGCACCGCGGCCATCACCTGCACGGCGAGCGAGCTCCCGGTCGTGGCGGTGACGGACGGCAGCGCGGGGGCCGCCGGCCCGGGACGGTCGCCGGCCGGGGACCCGGTGACGGAGCGGGGTGGGGCGGTCACGGGGTGATCGTCAGCTTGATGTCCCCGGGCCGGTGCTCCTCGGCCCGCTGCATGGCCTCCGCGATCCGCTCGAGGGGGAACTCGGGCCCGAGACAGTGCTCCACGTCGATCTCGCCCTCGGAGATCCGCCGCAGGGCCTCGCGGAAGGACGTCAGCCCCGGCTCGGCCTGCGCCGCCACGGAGCACTGCAGCCGCAGGTTCTTGCGGAACGCCGTCCACAGCGGGACCTCGGTGTGCCCGTGCCGCTCCGGCAGGCCGAAGAAGCCGACGATGCCCCGGTCGGCCGCGAGCTCGACGGCCTGGTCGCGCAGCACGTCGTGCCCCACGGCCTCGATGACGAGGTCGGCGCCGCGGCCCCCGGTGACCTCGGCCACGACCGCGGCGAGGTCCTCCTCCGGCACCCGCACGGGGACGGCGCCCAGCCGGCGGGCGACCTCGAGCCTGCCCGTGTCCAGGTCGGAGGCGACGACGTGCGCGAAGCCCAGTCGGCGGGCCTCCTCCACGAAGAACAGCCCGGCGGAGCCCGCGCCCATCACCACGCACGTGTGCGCCCGGCGGGCAGGCGTCTCCACGGGCCAGAACTGGCGCATGGCGTAGAGGCACGTGCCGTACTGCTGGGCCATCATGAGCCGCCGCAGCTGCAGGGAGTCGCCCGGGTCCGTGCCGGCGGGCAGCTCCACGACGTGCAGGTCGTCCAGCAGCTGGAGCTCCGCGAAGCACCCGCCCATCTCGCCCTGGGGGACCGTCAGCACCAGGGTGCCCTCCGGGACGCGCTCCGAGCGGGACTCAACCACCACGCCGACCCCTTCGTGGCCGGGGTAGCCGGGGCGGCGCGGGCCCTCCGCGTGGAGCAGCCCGTGGAAGGCCGCGTGCAGGTCGGATCCGCAGATCGAGGCGTGCAGCATGCGCACCACCAGCTGACCGGGTTCCCGGGCGTGCGGATCGGGCCAGTCGGTGACCGTGACGGTGCCCGTGGTGGGGACGTGGGATGCTCGCATGCGCGCCTCCTGGGGTCGGGCGCGCCGGGCGCCGGTGGGTGACATGCTACCCACGGTTTGGTGCCGCGGACGGGCGTGACGCCGGATTAAACCCGCGGCGCGCCCGGATCGGCGCCGACGGCCTCGGCGGGGACCGCGAAGACGGGGCGGGGGGACTGCAGCCGGGCGGGTGCGGGCAGGTCGCGGCGCAGCACCCGGTCCCCGCGCTCGAGCTCGAGGGAGAACCCGCCGACGGCGTGGTGCACGTTCTCGCCCAGCACCGTCCGCTCCACGACCTGCTCCGGGCCGGGCGGCCCGTGCAGCAGCAGCACCGGCTCACCCTCCCGCAGCTCCTCCTCGACGCGGGCCACCGCCTGCACCCAGTGGCTCTCCCGCACGCCGTCCGGGACGCGGAAGGGCACGACGACGGCGCCGCCCGCCGCCTCGTGCGCGCCCGGCGCCAGGACCCACGCCCGCCGGCCGTGCGGCGGCTCGGCGGGTGGCGTGCGGCCCTCCGCGGGCACGGGCCACACGTAGTCCAGGCCGGCGGGGTCGCCGGGGAAGACCGCGCGGTAGAGCTCCTCGTCCTTGCGCAGCAGGTTCGACCGGTGCGAGCGGTGGAACGCCTCGTCGCCCAGCCAGGGCGGCGGCGGCGCCACGTCGTCGTCGGGGGCGCGGTCCCAGGCCTCGGGGGCGAACTCGCGGATCTGCCACCCCGTGCTGTCGGCCCCGCCGCGGGCCGTCCACTCGTCGACCATCGCGCGGCCGTAGGCGACCAGGGCGGGCACGTGCCCGGCCCACATCGCCGTGGCCGGGTGGCGGTACCACCCGTAGCCCGGCACGGTGGCCGCGCGCAGCACCTGCAGGGTCTCCACCCGCTGCTTGCCGAGCCGCTTGCGGTCGAGGACGCGGGCCGAGCGGGCGAAGTCCGGGTACGGGAGGAAGGTCTGCACCGCCCCAGTGTCCTACGGATCCGCGGCCTCCACCACCGCACCGGCCCGTGCGCCGGGGCCCGCGCGGGGGGACACTGGGGGCATGCCCCTGCCCCGCGCGCTGGAGCCGTTCCGGCTCGGCCGGTACCGTGTGCTCGCCTTCGCGATGTTCAGCAGCGTCTTCGGCGCCGGGATGTGGGCGGTGGCCCTCGTGCACCAGGTCCTGCAGCTGGACGGCACGGCCGTGGACCTCTCGGCCGTGACTGCGGTGGGCGCGCTCGGCATGCTCGTCTTCGTGCTCGTGGGCGGGATCGCGGCCGACCGCTTCCTCCTGGCCCGGGTGCTGCGCCTCGTCGAGACCGCCAACCTCCTGACGGCGGGGACGCTCGCCGTCCTGGCCCTGGCGGACGGGCTGGGCATGGGGCACCTCGCCGCGGCGGCGTTCGTGTTCGGCGCGGGTCTCGGCTTCTTCTATCCGGCCTACTCGGCCTCGCTGCCCCGGATCCTGCCCGCCCGGCAGCTGCTCGCGGCCAACGGGGTGGAGGGCACGGCGCGCCCGCTGCTGCAGCAGGCGGCGGGACCGGCCGTGGCGGGTCTGCTCATCGGGCTGGTCGCCCCGGGCGGCGCGCTCGCCCTGATCGCGCTCTGCCACGCCGCCGCGCTCGTGCTGCTGCTGCGCCTGCACGTGCCCGGCCACGACGCCGATTCGGACGCCGGCGCGGACGCCGGCGCGGACACGGATCCAGGCGCGGGGGAGCCGTCCCCGCCGCGGGAGGCGGTGGGCGCCCTCCGGTCCGTGCGGCAGGACCTCATGGAGGGCGTGAGCTACACGGTGCGGACCCCGTGGCTGCTGTGGACCCTGCTGTGGGCGGTGCTCGCGGTCTTCCTGCTGCTGGGTCCCCTGGAGGTCCTCGTCCCGTTCCTGGTCCGGGACCGGCTGGGCGGGGACGCCTCCACGTTCGGCTACCTGCTGGCGTGCTACGGCGGGGCCAGCGCGGTGGCCTCCCTGGTGGTCGCGTCGCTGCCCCTGCCGCGGCGCTACCTCAGCTGGATGATCGTGCTGTGGGGGTTCGGGACGCTGCCCTTCGGTCTCGTCGCGACCACCGACTCGTTCTGGGTCATGGCGCTGTGCCTGGCCTTCGTGGGCGCCGGGGACGGCGCGGGCATGGTGCTGTGGGGCACTCTCCTGCAGCGCCGGGTCCCGCGCCACATGCTGGGGCGGGTCTCGAGCCTCGACTTCTTCGTCTCGATCGCCCTCATGCCGGTGTCGATGGCGGTCGCGGGACCCGTGGCCCAGGTGGTGCCCCTGCCGGTGATCTTCTGGATCGTGGCCCTGCTGACCCCGGCGCTGGGGCTGGTGGCCCTGTGGGCCGGGCGGATGCGCGAGGACGAGCTGGCGCACCCGCTGGCCGGCTGAGCGCCGCCGTTGCACCCCACAGGGCGCAGGGACGGGGACGTGCGGACCGGGGGCGGTGCCGCGTCCCGACCGGACGCGGCACCGCTCCGCTCACCGCACGAGCGGTGGACGGCCCGCGGGTCAGTAGGCCTTGACGCGCTGCTCCACGATCAGGTGGATCAGGGCGAACTGCCCTTCCTCGTCGATCGCCCTCAGGGCGGCCTCGAGCGCGCCGGGGATCTCGGCGTCGGTCTCCACGCGCACCCCGAACCCGCCGAAGGCCTGGGCCATGAGGGCGAAGTCGGGGTTCTTGAGCTGGGTGCCCGAGACGCGGTCCGGGTAGTCCCGCTCCTGGTGGGTGCGGATCGTGCCGTACTCCTGGTTGTCCATCACGATGACCAGCGGCGTGGCCCCGTACTGGGCGGCGGTGGCCAGCTCCTGGCCGTTCATCAGGAACTCGCCGTCACCGGCGATGGTCACCACCCGCCGGCCGGGGTAGCGCAAAGAGGCCGCGACGGCGGAGGGCACCGAGTAGCCCATGGAGCCGTTGCGGGCGGAGATCATCGCCGCGTACCCCTTGGCGGGGAAGTAGCGGTGCGCCCAGTTGGTGTGCTCCCCGGCGCCGAAGGTGCACATGGCGTCGTCGGGCAGACCCGCCACGAGGTGGGCCATCATGGTGTCCATCCGGGCCCGGCCCCCGGACGGCTCCGTGGACACGGGGGTGGAGAACTCGACCTGCTGCGCCCGCAGCCGGGCGGTCCACTCCTTCCACGCCGGCTTGGCCGGCAGGTCGATGCGCACGAGGTCGCGCACGAACACGTCGGGCTTGGCCACGATCTGGTAGGACACCGGCCCGGAGCGCCCGCGCAGGGACGGGTCGATGGTGACCAGGAAGTTCTTCTTCTCCCAGTCCTGGCGGACCAGGAACCCGTTGGTGATGACGTCGCCGGGGACGGTGCCCACGAAGACCAGCAGGTCGGTCTCCTCGAGCATCTCGAAGGTCGCCTTCGGGCGGCCGTAGCCGATCGGGCCCACGTAGGAGTCCGAGTCGAACGGGACGGTGCCCTCGGTGCGCCACTCGGCCGCGGCCGGGAGGTGGTGCTCCTCGAGCCAGTCCGTGAGGCCGGCCGCACCCTCGACGGTCCAGTCGTTGCCGCCGGTCACGAACAGGGGCTTCTCCGCGGTCGAGAGCGCGTCGCGCAGCGCCTTCCAGTCGTTGACCGTCATCCCGCCGTGGGCCACGGGGATCGGCGGGTGCAGGGTCGCGTCGATCTCGGCCCGGATGATGTCCTCGGGCAGACCCACGACCACGGGGCCGGGGCGGCCGGAGTTGGCGGCGAACATCGCCTCGGCCACGATCTCGGAGGCCCGCTCGGCGTGGTCGAGGACCATCACGCGCTTGGCCCCGGAGTCGAACCACGCGTGCGGGTCGAACTCCTGGAACGCCTCCTTGTCGCGGTGCTCGAACGGGATCAGGCCCACGAACAGCACCATCGGGGTGGAGTCCTGCCACGAGGTGTGCAGGCCCACGTGGGCGTTGGCCGCGCCGGGGCCGCGGGTCACCATGGCCACGCCCGGGACGGGGCCCATCTTGCCGTCGGCCTCGGCCATGTAGGCCGCACCGCCCTCGTGGCGGCAGACGACCGTCTCGATCGACGAGTGGTGCAGACCGTCGAGCACGTCCAGGTAGGACTCGCCGGGCACCACGTAGGTGCGCTGCACGCCGTGCGCCACGAGCGTGTCCACGATGACGTGGCCCGCCGACTTGCGGGCAGTGGTCTGTGCGGGGGATGCGGGGTCCGCAGTGGTCTGGGTCAACGTGGGTCCTTTTCGCCGTTGAAAATGGAGCGGTGGGGCTGGGCAGGCCGGAACCGGCTCGGGGGTCCGGGCCTGGCGCAGTTCATCCGAAAATACCCGATGCGGGCGGCGATCCGTGTCCTGGCGGTCACGGAGGAGTAAAGAAGGACGCACAGCGCCCGCGGTGCCCTGTGCGCTCCCGGGCCCGGGCACGACGACGACGGCGGCGGTGGTCTCCCCGGAGGGGACGACCACCGCCGCCGTCGTGGATCCTGCGCGGTGCTCAGTCCTGCATGTCCTCGAGCTCGATGCCGGTGGTCTCGCGGACCATCTTGATCGTGAAGATCAGGGAGACGAGCCCGAAGAACGCGTAGAGCCCGTACGCGACGCCCAGGGAGAAGGCCGCCAGGGCCGGGAAGGTCACGGTGACCAGCCAGTTGGCGATCCACTGCACGAATCCGGCCACGGCCAGGGCGGCGCCGCGGATCCGGTTCGGGAACATCTCGCCCAGCAGGACCCACATCATGGGACCCCACGAGACGCCGAAGAAGACCACGAACAGGTTGGCGGCCACGAGGGCGAGGGGACCGGCGGTGGGGCCGAGCACCGGTGCGCCGTCGACCACGTCGGCCGTGGCGAACAGGACGGCGAGGGTGGCGAGGGACAGGGTCATGCCCGCCGAGCCGATGAGCAGGAGCCGGCGCCGGCCGACCTTCTCGACGAGCGCGATCGCCACGATGGTCACGGCGACGTTGACCACGGACGTGATCACCGTGATGGTGAACGAGTCGGCCTCGGTGAAGCCCACGGACTGCCAGAGCACGTTCGAGTAGTAGAAGATCACGTTGATGCCCACGAACTGCTGCAGCGCGGCCAGGCCGATGCCCACCCACACGATCGGCTTGAGACCGGCCGTCCGTCCCTTCAGATCGGACAGCCGGGGCTTGTGCTCGATCCGGAGGGTCTCCTTGATGAGGCGCACCCGCTCGGCCGCCGACGCGGAGCCCTGCAGATTGGCCAGCACGGCCTCGGCCTCGTCGGAGCGACCGTCCTCCACCAGGTAGCGGGGGGACTCGGGGATCGTGAACGCGCCGATCAGATAGGCGATGGCCGGGATGGCCTCGGCCATGAACATCCACCGCCAGGCCTCCAGGCCGAGCCACAGCTCCTGGGTGGAGCCGCCGGCCATGGCGGCGAGCCAGGCGTCCACCGCCAGCGAGATGAAGATGCCGAGCACGATGCCCATCTGCTGCAGCGAGCCGAGCCGGCCGCGGATGGAAGCCGGGGCGACCTCGGCGATGTAGGCGGGAGCGATGACGGAGGCGACACCCACGCCGATGCCCCCGACGACGCGCCAGAAGATCAGCCAGCCGAAGCTGTCCACCACACCGCAGCCGATCGCGCTGACGAGGAAGAGGACCGCGGCGATCTTCATCACCGGGACGCGGCCCAGGGCGTCGGCGACCCGGCCGCCGAAGAACGCACCTGCGGCGGCGCCGAGCAGGGCCGAGGCCACGGCGAAGCCGAGCGGTCCGGGAGCGACCCCGAACTCCTCCTGGATGGCCGAGACCGCGCCGTTGATGACCGCGGAGTCGTAGCCGAAGAGGAAGCCGCCGAAGGCGGCGACGATGGTGATCCGGAGGACCGCCGAGGTGTTCGGGTGCTCCGCGACCCTGGGGGTCGTGGCGTCTTGGCTCATCGGACAGCTCCCTTGCTGGTGGAGATCGGCTGCTGGTGGAGGAAGCGGCGTGGGCTCGGGACGTGCCGTCCGCCGCACCCCGGGGCGGACGCACCCGCCGACGCCGTGGGGTTCGTGTGACGCGGTCCACACTAAAACTCAGTGCGCTGAATGTCCATTAGTCGAAGACAGGTGTCGTCCGGCGCGTCATCCTGCCGGAAGGGCCCCGACGGGCAGCTCCGCGTGCTGCAGGGCGAGGATCACCGCGCCCGCCACGTGCGCCTCGATCCCCAGCAGGGCGGTCTCGATCCGCAGGCCCCGGACGCTGCCGCGGACGCCCTGGCGGGAGACGACCTCGCGCAGCGGGCCGAGCAGCAGCTCGCCGGCCCGGGCGATCTCGCCGCCGACGACCACGAGCTCCGGGTTGATGGTGTTGCACAGGTTGGCCACCGCCGTGCCGAGCAGGCGGCCGGTGTCGCCGATGACCCGCCCGCAGCCGACGTCGCCGGCGAGCGCCGCCGCCACGAGTTCGGGGACGGTCAAGTCGGTCCCGTGCGTGGCGCTCAGCAGGCCGGTGACGTCCCCGGAGGACACGTAGGTCTCGAGGCACCCGCGGTTTCCGCACCGGCACACCCGGCCGTGCTCGTCCACGGTCGTGTGGCCGAGCTCCCCGGCGGACCCGGTGGCGCCGCGGAAGAGGGACCCGTTGAGGATCAGACCGGCGCCCACGCCGTGGCCGATCTTGAGGTAGGCCATGTGCTGCGCTCCGCGCCCGGCGCCCCAGGCGTGCTCGCCCAGGGCACCCGCGTTGGCGTCGTTCTCGACGACGACGGGCAGTCCGAGCCGGCGGCCGGCCTCCTCGCGCACGTCGATCCCGCTCCACGCCGGGAGGATCGCGCTCGCACTGACCAGCCGGCCCTCGAGGTCCACAGGGGCCGGGAGGGTGAGGCCCGCGGCGAGCAGCCCGGACCGTGCCGTGCCGTGCTCCCGGAGGAGGGCGTCGAGGGTCCGGTCGACCAGCTCGAGGTCCTCGGCGAAGCGGTGCTCGGCGGGCAGCTCGTGACGCCGCTGGGCGAGGATCCTCTGGTTCAGGTCCGCGACGGCCACCGTGACGTGGCGGTGTCCCACGTCGATGCCGACCACGTGGCCGGCGGAGCCCCGGAAGCCGATGCGCTGACCCCGGCGGCCGGCGCCGTCCGTCTCCATGACGAGCAGGCCGGCGCCGATCAGCTGGTGGACGATGCTGGACACCGTCGAGGGCGCCAGTGCGGTGCGACGGGAGATCTGCGCCTGGGTCAGGTGCCCGTCACGGCGCACCGCGTCGAGCACCCGGCGCTGGTTGGCGTTGCGCAGGGACGTCTGCGAACCGGGTGGAACGGGGGACCCCGCGGGCTCGGACATCATCGTCCTCTTTCACCGGTGAACGTGAACAGGACTGTCATCCTAATCAGCGTTCACAGGTCGAAGACAGGGGTGGGCGGGCCGGCGGTTCCGCCCGCCTGCTCTCAGATGACCTTGCCGGCCTCGGCGATCAGCCCTCTGGCGGCGGCGACCTGGGCGGGGGAGGCCGCGACGAAGTGCTCGTCGCGGGTCACCACCGTGGGCACCGTGGCGTTGCCGTCGTTGAGGGACTCCACGAAGGCAAGGGCGTCCCGGTCCTCCCAGATGTCGGTCCACATGGCGCGCTCGGCGTCCGGTCCGAGTCCGCGCTCGAGCATGCCGCAGAACGGGCACCCGGGCCGCCAGTAGATGGCGACCCCGCCCTCCGCCACGTGCTGGACGGCCTCGGCGTGGGAGGCGGCCGGGCGGCGGCTGCGGGACTTGTCCTTCTTGAACACGGGGGCTCCTCGCGGGTCGGGCGGCAGGGTGGGAGTGGCGGCCCAGTCTATCCGGACCGTTCCACGTCAAGAGCTGTCCCCCGATGAGGGGACAGGGACTGGAAGTGGCAGAAGCATGGCAAGAGGGTGGCGGAGGCCCGTCGTGGCGGTGTCCGTCTTCGAGAACGCCCAATAAGGTTTGATCTTCCCGCAAATGTCCGGCGTTCCACGTGAAACTGCGCGGCTTCGTTCGAGCATCAGCCTTTTTCGGCTGATCGCGTTGCCGGTGTCGCGCGGGGGACGCGGAGCGTCACACAGCGGCCCCGACGGCACCGTTCCCGCCGCCAAGCTTCATGATTTGTCATTCTCTGTACCGATTCGGGGAATTCTTCCCGAACTCTCTTGCGGGCCGGGCGTTCGGGGACTCCCGGAACGTGGCGTGTGTCATGGTGGTGGGCATGGCAATTCCGGCGCAGCACTCTTCCCCCCGGCCGGCCCGCTCCACCTGGTCCCTCCCCCAGCTGCACCAGTGGGTGGTCGTCCCCTTCATCGTCGTGCTCGTCACGGCGACCGTGGGGCGGCTGCTGGTGTACTCCCCGGGAGTCGCGGCACAGGAGATCGAGGTCCTGCACCGGCTCGACGCGGCGCGCCTCGGCGTCCTGGACGCGCTGGCGCTCGTCCTGCACCACGCGTTCTCCACCCCGGGGGCGTTCGCGATCATCGCCGCCCTCACCGCCTGGCTCGCCCTGGCGCGCCGGCGGCCCTGGGACGCCGCCGGCTTCGCCGTCACGGCGCTCTCCGGCTGGGCCGCGGTCGGGATGGTGAAGGTCGCCGTCGGCCGCCCCCGGCCGGACAGCACGGCGTTCCCGGAACCCCTCGTCCTCGTGGACGGCCTCACGTCCTTCCCCTCCGGGCACGCGGGTGCCGCGCTGGCCATCGCGGCGGCGTTCTGCCTCGCGATGCGCCGGTCGAGGTCCGCCTCCGCCGTCCTCGTCGCGGGACTGGGCACGGCCGTGCTCGTCGGGCTGTCCCGGCTCTACCTGGGCGTGCACTACCCCCTCGACGTCCTCGCCTCGTTCCCCGTCGCCTGGGCGGGCCTGGCCGTGGGGTGCGGTCTCGCCAACCACCTGGTGCCCGCGCTCGCCTACGGCTTCGGCTGGCAGCAGGAGGACGCGGCGTGGCACGACGTCGAGCAGGGGCGCGCCGCCGAGGAGAGCCCCGCCGAGGACGCTCGTCCGGACACGGCACGGGTGCCGGTCGTGGCCCGGCGGACGGACCACCACGCCGCCTGACACGCCGCCCGCGGCCGTGGCACCGGGCGCCCCGCCGGGTCTCAGGGCTCGATCCGCCGGTGGAAGGGCCACCAGATGGCCCGGCCGATGTCGTAGGTCAGGGCCGGCACCAGCAGCGACCGGACGATCAGCGCGTCCAGGAGCACGCCGAACGCCACGATGAACGCCAGCTGCACCAGGAACATGATCGGGATGACGGCCAGCGCCGCGAACGTGGCCGCGAGCACGATGCCGGCCGAGGTGATCACCCCGCCGGTGAGGGTGAGACCCCGGAGGATGCCAGCCCGGGTGCCGTGCACCAGCGACTCCTCCCGCACCCGGGACATCAGGAAGATGTTGTAGTCGATGCCCAGCGCCACGAGGAAGACGAAGCCGAAGAGCGGGACCGAGGGGTCCGCACCGGGCAGGTCCAGGACGTTGTTGAACACGAGGGCGGAGACGCCCAGGGCCGTGAAGAACGAGACCACGGTGGTGAGGATCAGCAGCACCGGGGCCAGGACGGAGCGCAGCAGCAGCATGAGGATCAGGGTGATGACCACGAGGATCACCGGGATGATCAGCGTGCGGTCGGCGATCGAGGTCTCGTTGGTGTCGATGTTCGTCGCTGTGGTGCCGCCCACGAGGATCTCCGCGTCCGCCGCGCGCAGGTTCTCGCGCAGCTCCCGGACGGTCTGCTCCGCCTCGGGGGAGTCGGCGGCGTCGGACAGCGTGGCCTGGAGCTGATAGAGGCCCTCGGCCTCCGTCGGCTCGGCCCCGGCGAAGGGCCCGGCCGGGGGCGGGGCGTCCTCCCCGAGGGGCAGGGTGCCGGACGGGGAGTCGTTGGCGACGGCGACGACGCCGGCCACGCCCTCCGTGCCCTCGACCGCCTCGACCGCGGCGTCCAGGGAACGGGTCGGGACCAGCAGGACCGCTGGGCTGCCGGAGCCGCCGGGGAAGTGCTGGGCCAGGGCCTCCTGGCCGTCCCGCGCCTGGGACTCGCCGAGCACGAGCTCGCTCTGCTCCACGCCCGAGGCCTCGAACTGGGTGCTGAACCCGGCGAGGGCGAGGAGCACCACAGTGGTCACCACCCAGATCGCCCGCGGGGCGCGGGCCACGAACCGGGCCACCGAGGCCCACACGCCTCGCCCCTCGACGGTCGGGCGGGTGCCGGCCCCGTGCTCGACCACGCGCACGCGCTCCGCGCCCGAGGCGTCGTAGCGGGGCCGGAACGGCCAGAAGGCCCCCCGTCCCGTGGCGTAGAGGACCGCGGGCAGGAAGGTCAGGGCCGCCAGGACGGACATCACGATGCCGACGGAGGCCACCGGGCCCAGCGCCTTGTTCGAGGCGAGGTCCGAGAGCAACAGGCACAGCAGGCCCGCGATGACGGTGGCGCCGGAGGCGACGATCGGCTCGACCGAGCCCTTGAGGGCCGCCCGGGTCGCGTCCGCCCGTCCCCGGTGGTGCAGGAGGGCGTCCCGGTACCGGGCCGTGTAGAGCAGCGAGTAGTCGGTGGCGGCGCCGACCACGAGGATGAACAGGATGCCCTGCACCTGGCCGCTGATGGTCACGAGCTCGTTGGCCGCCAGCCAGTACACGACCAGGATGGCGGCGCTGAGGGCGAAGACCGAGGTCAGCAGCACCAGGACGGGCAGCACGGGGGAGCGGTAGACCACGAGGAGGATCACGAACACCACGGCCAGCGCCACGCCCAGCAGGATCCCGTCGATGCCCTCGAAACCGGCCACGAGATCGGCCGTGAACCCGGCGGGGCCCGTCACGTAGCTCTGCAGGCCCTCCGGCCGGTCCGTCTCGAACCGTTCCGCGAGCGCCTCGACGTCGTCGACGACCTCGCCGTCGGGCAGGGGGACGACGAGCTGGAAGGCCTCCCCGTCCTCGGACGGGATCAGCGGCGAGGTCTGCCCCTCGGCAAGGCCGCTCTCCTGCACCGCCGCGGCGGCGTCCTCCGCCCACGCCCGGTCGGCGGCGGTCAGCCCGCCCTCCCGGGCGAGGAGGACGATCGCGGGGATCGTCTCCGAGTCCCGGAACTCGCCCAGCAGCCGGGTGACCTGCGTGGACTCGGTGGACTCGGGCAGGAAGCTGGACTGGTCGTTGGTCGAGACCTCGGAGATCTTCCCGAAGTACGGCCCGCCCACGCCGGCCACCGCGAGCCACCCGACGATCAGCAGCGCCGGCAGCAGGATCCGCAGCAGCGTGGTCCAGCGGGAGCGCCGCGGGGGTGCGGGGGACCCGGGGGCCTCGGCCCACGGGGCGGGACGGGACGCGGTGGGGGCCGGGGTGGTCATGGCGTGCCTTTCACGAGCGGCAGGAGCAGGTCGGAGCCGCGGCGACCGACGGACCCCACCGCGGAACCGGAGGCGCCGGGGTCTGGGATCAGACTAATATTTCGAAAACAGAAATAAAATCCCGGGCTCAGTCGTAGACGGCCTTGACGCACAGCACCGGGCAGGGGCTCTCGAGCAGGACGCGCTGGGCGGTGCTCGCCATGATGATCTTGCCCACGGGGGAGCGGCGCCGGATGCCCAGCACGATGAGCTCGGCCCCGTGCTCGCGGGCGGTGTCGAGGATGACGTCGGCGGGGTCGCTGTCGTGGTCGGGCTCCCGCAGCTCGTAGCGCACTCCGGCACGGGCGAGCCTCTCCCGCTCCACGTCGATGTCTGCCTCGATCTCCGGCGGCTGGTGGCGCCTCGGCCGCGGCTGCACCACCACCAGGTCGGTGCCGCGGCGCTCTGCCTCGAGGATGGCGGCGTCCAGCGCCGCGTGTCCGGGGGCGGTGGGCATGTATCCGACGACGACGGTCACGGGTTCTCCTGGGGTAGCGGCACGGTGGGGCGGAACGGGTCAGGGACCGCGGTGGGGGTCCTGGTCCGCGGGCTCGTCCTCCATGCGGGCGAGGGCCTCCGGGTGCTCGAACCGCACCTTGCGGCCGAGGAACAGGCGGTCGTAGACGAAGTTGACGATCCACAGGCCCAGCCCGATCAGCAGCAGGACCACGGCGATCTGGTACTCGACGAGGTCCTGTGCCCAGGGCCCCACGAGGTAGGCGCAGGTGATCGCGCCCAGGTAGGGCAGGACCCGGGGGGCGTGGAAGTAGTCGTGGGTGGGGCTGTGGTCCTTGCGCAGGATGATCGCCGCGACGTTGACGATGGTGAACACGCCCAGGAGGAGAAGGGCCGTGGTGCCGCCGAGGGCGCTCGCCGTGCCGCTGCCGAGGATGTTGTTGATGACGACGATCAGCGCCATGGCGAGAAGGCTCGTGAACACGATGGCCGACCAGGGGGTGCGCCGGCCCTGCAGGACGTGGCCCAGGAAGTCCGGCAGCACGCCCTGGCGGGCCATGCCGTAGAGCAGCCGGGAGGCCATGAGCATGTTGATCAGGGCGGTGTTGGCCACGGCGAAGATCGTCAGGAACGGGTAGATCGTGTCGATGGGGATGTTGGGGGCGCCGATCCGGACCATGTCCAGCAGCGGCGTGGTCGACTCCCCGAGCACGCCGATGGGGACGACCGCCACGGTGAAGATCGAGACCAGGATGTAGACCACGCCCGTCAGGCCGAGGCCGAAGAGCATCACGCGCGGGAAGTCGCGGCTGGGGTTCTTGGTCTCCTCGACCATGTTGACGGAGTCCTCGAAGCCCACGAAGGAGAAGAACGCGAGCGAGGTCACCGCGGTGAGGGCCAGGAAGATGCCCTTGTCCTCCGAGGTCTCGAACACCATCGTCTGGCTGAAGTCGGCCTGGCCCTGGAACGCCGCCCAGAACCCCACGAGGATGACGATGAGCAGGCCGGTGAGCTCGATCGACGTCAGCACCACGTTGAACGCGAGGCCCTCGGTGACGCCGCGGATGTTGATGGCGGCGAGGATCGCGATGAAGATCACGGCGATCACGGTGATGGTCGTGGTGTCCACCTCCAGCCCGAAGCCGCGGGCGAAGTTCGAGGCCACGGCCGAGGCCGCCGTCGAGGCGGAGGTCAGGCCCGAGCTGAGCACCGCGAACGTCACGAGGAAGGTGATGAAGTGGATGCCGAAGGCCTTGTGCGTGTACAGCGCTGCGCCCGAGGCGCCGGGGTACTTGGTCACGAGCTCGAGGTAGGAGAAGGCCGTGATGGTCGCCACGAGGAACGCCACGAGGATCGGGGCCCAGGCGGCGCCGCCGATCTCTCCGGCGATGTTCCCGGTGAGGGCGTACACCCCGGTGCCGAGGATGTCGCCCACGATGAACAGCAGGAGCAGGCCGGGGCCCATGACGCGCTTGAGCTCCGGCTGGGGGCGGGACCGGGTCCCGGATTCGGCTGACTGGGCCATCGGATGCCTCGAATCGGTGGTGACGGGCTGGCGGGCCCCGGCGTGCGGTGACCGTGGCCACAGCCTATGCCACGCCCCGCGCCCGGCCCAGGTGGTGACGACGAGCCGCCGTGTTCCTAGCCTGGGACCATGACGAGCACAGCGCCCCGCTTCCGGCTGACCGAACTCCGCCTCCCCTTCCTGGGCGCCCCGATGGCCGGCGGGCCCTCGACCCCGGCGCTGGCCGCGGCGGTCACGGCCGCCGGCGGCCTGGGCTTCCTGGCCGCCGGCAACCGTCCCGCGGCGGGCGTCCGCGCGGACGTCGAGGAGGTCCGGGCGCGCACGGACGGCCCGTTCGGGGTGAACCTGTTCGTCCCGCAGGCGGCGAACACCGCGGCCCCCGGGACGGCGGTCGACCCCGCCGTGCACCGGTCGGTCGCGGCCTACCGGGAGGCGCTGGAAGACACGGCCCGCCGGTACGGGGTGGAGCTGCCGGACACGGACCCCGCCGACGACGACGGGTGGGCCGCCAAGCTCGAGCTCGTCGAGGCGCTGCGGGTCCCGGTCGTCTCGTTCACCTTCGGGCTCCCCGCGGTCTCCGTGCTGGCGCGGCTCGCGGCGGTGGGCACCACGACGTCCGTCACGGTGACCTCGGTCCCGGAGGCCCAGGCCGCCGTGCGGGCCGGTGCCCACCTGCTGACGGTCCAGGGCCCGGCGGCCGGCGGGCACCGGGGCACCCACCGCGCGGAGGACGTCCCGGGCGAGGAGCCCCTGGTGGAGCTCGTCGCCGCGGTCCGCGCCGCCGTGGACGTCCCACTCGTGGCCGCGGGCGGCATCGCCTCCGCGGCGGACGCGGACGCGGCCCTGACCGCCGGGGCGGACGCCGTGCAGGTCGGCACGCTGCTGCTGCGCACGCACGAGGCGGGGACGTCCGCCGCGTACCGGGAGGCCCTCGGCTCGGGCCGCTACACGGAGACCGCCGTGACCCGCGCGTTCTCGGGACGGCTGGCGCGCGGGGTGCGCAACGGTTTCCTCGACCGCTTCACGAATATGGCCCCAGCGGCATATCCCCAGGTCAATCAGACGACCAAGCCCATCCGGGCGGCCGCGGCGCAGGCCGGGGACCCCGAGGCCATCGCCCTGTGGGCCGGTCCGCAGTTCGCGGCCGCACAGGAGGTCCCCGCCGCCGAGGTGGTGCGCGGCATCCTCCGCGCACCGACCGGTCCCTGACGGCGGGTGCCCGGCACGGCCGTCAGCGCACCCCGCGCATCATCCGCCGGATCCAGGGGGACAGCACGAGCAGGGCGGCGCCGACGACGATGGTCACGGCGCCCAGGATCCCGAAGTAGGCGGCCTCGGTCTGCTCGCTGTAGTAGCCGGCCAGCGCGCCGGACAGGGCCGTGCCCAGGGCCACCGACAGGTAGAAGAGGGCAACCATCAGCACGGGATAGGCCCGCGGGGCCAGCCGGGTGGACAGGGACAGGCCCACCGGGGAGACCATCAGCTCGCCCAGGGTGGCGACCAGCAGGATCAGCGCGGCCCACAGGACCGGCACCGAGGACACCCCGACCATGGGCAGGAAGATCAGGAACGCCGATCCCATCAGCACGATGCCGAGGCCGAACTTGGTGGGCGTGCCGGGCTGGCGGTCGCCCAGCTTCGTCCACAGCACCGCGAACACCGGCGCGAGCAGGATGATGAAGAAGGGGTTGAAGGACTGGACCCAGGAGATCGGCATGGTCCAGTCGCCGAGCGCGCGGTCCAGCCGGGTGTCCGAGTAGATCGTGATGACCGTGAACTGCTGCTGGAACAGCGCCCAGAACGCGGCCGAGCCGATGAACAGCGGGATGAACGCCCGCACGCGGGAGCGCTCGTCGTCGTCGACCTTCTTGCTGGTGAGCAGGAGGACGAACAGCGCCACGGCCGCCACCACGATCACCCCCACCACGACGTCGGCGAGGTTGGCCGCGTTGAGCACCCCCGTGAGGGCGGCGGCCACGACGACGGCGATCGCCGCCGCGGCGATCCCCGCCCACTTCCCGTACTGCTCGCGCGGCAGGGGGTTGGGCACGTGGTGGACGTCTGCGGGAAGCCTCCTGCGCCCGAGGGCGTACTGGGCCAGGCCGAAGGCCATGCCCACCGCGGCCAGGCCGAAGCCGAGGTGGAAGCCCCAGGTCTTCTGCGCGAAGCCGGTCAGGAGCGGCCCGAGGAGTCCGCCGATGTTCACGCCCATGTAGAAGATCGAGAAGCCGGCGTCGCGGCGCGGGTCCTGGCGGTCGTAGAGGGCACCCACGAGATTGGTGATCGTGGCCTTGAGCCCCCCGGACCCGATCGCGATGAGGACGAGGCCGATCGTGAGGCCCGCGACGGCGGGGATCAGCGCCAGCGAGACGTGGCCGGCCATGATGAGAACGCCGCTGAGGAACATCGTCCGCTCGGAGCCGAGGAGCCGGTCGGCGACCCACCCGCCCAGGATGGCGAACAGGTAGACGGCGCCGCCGTAGGCGCCCACGATGCCCGCGGCCGTGGCGCGGTCGATGCCGAGCCCGCCCTCGGTGGTGGCGAAGTACATGTACAGCAGGACGATGCCCTGCATGCCGTAGAAGGAGAAGCGCTCCCACAGCTCGACGCTGAACAGGTTCGCCAGCATGCGCGGCTGGCCGAAGAAGGACCGGACGTCGGAGCGGTTGTCGTGGTGGTCGCGCGGGTCGGGGGCGCCGGTGGCGCCGTCCGCCGCGCGGGGGGTGTGGGAAGTCATGCGCACCATGATCGGCCTGCCGGGCGGTCGAGCACCAATCGGTGCGCGCCCGCGGCCGGCGGCCCCGTCGCGCTCACCCCCCGGTGGGCGGTGCCGGCGGCGGGACGGGCGACGCCCGGGACCGCGGTGCACCCACCGCGGTCCCGGGCGTCGCCGGGGAAGGAGCCAGGACTCAGTTGAAGTCCTTCGGGTCGGAGCCGATCCGCCCGCCGTTGTCGAGGCCGCTGATCGCCCGGACGTCCTCGTCGTCGAGCCGGACGTCGAGGGCCGCGTAGTTCTCGCGGATCCGCTCCGGCGTGACGGTCTTGGGGAAGACCACGTTGCCGATCGCCAGGTGCCACGCGATGATGACCTGTCCCGGGGTGGCGCCGTGCTTGCGGGCGATCGAGTCGATCACCGGGTCCTTCAGCAGGTCGCCGCCCTGGCCCAGGGGGGACCAGGCCTCGGTCAGGATGCCGTGCGAGGCGTTGAAGTCCCGCAGCGCGGACTGGTTGAAGTAGGGGTGCAGCTCCACCTGGTTCACCACGGGGACCACGCCCGTCGCGTCGATGATCTCCTGGAGCTCCTCCTGCGGGAAGTTCGAGACGCCGATGGACCGGGCCTTGCCGCTCTCCCGGATCTCCTGGAACGCCTTCCAGGTCTCCAGGTACTTCCCGCGCTTCGGGGTGGGCCAGTGGATGAGGTACAGGTCGACGTACTCCAGGCCGAGACGCTCCAGGGAGGCGTCGATGGCCTTCAGCGCGGAGTCGTGGCCGTGGTCGTCGTTCCACAGCTTGGTGGTCACGAAGATCTCGTCGCGCGGGATGCCGCTGTTCGCGATCGCCCGGCCGACGCCCTCCTCGTTGCCGTAGATCATGGCGGTGTCGATGTGGCGGTAGCCGGCCTCGAGGGCCTGGCCCACCACGTCCTCGGCGATGTCGGCGTCGACCTGCCACACGCCGTAGCCGAGCTGGGGGATGGTCCTGCCGTCGTGCAGGGTGAGGGTCGGGGACTGCGTCGTGGACTGCGTCATGGACCGTGCCTTTCGTGGGGAGACAGCCAGGGGCTGACAGGGAGGGCCGGGAGGAGCTCGTCCGGGCCCGGTGTCCGTCGAACAGTCTCCTGCTGTCGCCGCGCGCTGACAAGAAGGACAGCGTGCTTTCTGCTCTCAGCAATCGGCCTCCGCTGCCCAGCCGCAGCGGGAGGCCCCGGGAAGGCGGGGAACGGTGGCCGCAGCCGGCGGCGGGCGCTCAGCCGTCGGCGCGTGGCCGCCGGGCGGCCGGGCGCCGGTCGCCCCACGGGGGCAGGAGGCGGGGCAGCGCCTCGGCGGCGCCGGCCCGGACGGTCCGGTCGGCGTGCGGGGTGAGCGCGGTGTCCTCGGGGTTGATCTCGACCACGGGCGTCCCGCGGCCGGCCGCGATCAGCGGCAGGGAGGCGGCGGGCTGCACGAGCCCGGACGTGCCCACCACGAGCACGAGCTCCGCCTCGGCCACGGCCGCGGCGGCGCGCTCCACGGCGCCCTCGGGCAGCTGCTCCCCGAACCACACGACCGCGGGCCGCACCGCTCCGCCGCAGGAGGGGCACACCGGGGGGCGCTCGCGGCTCGGCTCCTCGCGGTCGGGCTCCTGCGGAGCGGGCGGTGCCTCCGGACGGGCCTCCGCTGCCAGGCCCGGGAGGAGACGCTCCGGGAACGGGGCGCCGCAGCCCGAGCAGCGGAACGCGAACAGGCTGCCGTGCAGGTGGGCGAGGACCGCGGAGCCCGCCCGCTCGTGGAGGTCGTCGACGTTCTGGGTGACCACGTGGACGCGGGCGCGGTCCGCCCACCGGGCGATCGCCCGGTGTCCGGCGTTGGGGCGGAGCCGGCGCACCTGGCGGGCCCGCCAGAGGTACCAGGACCAGACGAGCCCGGGGTCGGCGTCCCACGCCTCGGGGGTGGCCAGCTCCTCGGGGGACCAGCGGGCCCACAGTCCGGTGCCGGCGTCCCGGAAGGTGGGCACCCCGCTCTCGGCCGACATCCCGGCGCCGGAGAGCACGGTCACGGTGCGCGCGGAGCGCGCCAGCTCGAGCAGTTCGGGGTCGAGGTCGTCCATGCCGCCGACGGTATACGCACGGAGGCTCCCGGACCAGGGTGCCCGGGCCGGTGCGGGGAAACGCCCGGGCCCGTTGGTCGATCGGCACGCGCGCGTGGTGGAATGGAAACCATGAAGTTCAACGTCCAGCGCGTGCTGACCCCCGCCTACCTGACCTCCGTCGCCCTCGTCGTGGTCGGAGTGGTCCTCGGTCTGGCGTGGTACCCCGTCGCGGCGTGGCTGTTCGTGCTCGCCGGTCTCGCGCTCAACGCGATGGCCGTGTCGGTCACCGAGATCAACGACGCCCCGCGCCGTCGTCCGGCCCTCGCCCCCCACGACGGCGACCGCGGCGGCGAGCTCGTCGAGGACCGGGACGAGGACCTCGGGGACGCGCTCCCGCCGGAGGAGCCGGCACGCCGCGCGCCCGTCGAGCCGGACGCCGAGACCGCCGCCACCCCGACCGTCCCGCACTCCGGTTCGAGCCCCCTGCGGGAGCGGCGCTGACCCCGTCACCGGCCGGAAGGGCGGCCGGACCGCGCGCAGAGGAGTCACGGGCACCGCAGCACCTCGCCGGGGGCTGTGGTGGCCGTCATGGTAAATTCGGGGCGATGACCAGCCCCAGGAACCACGCCCACGGCCGCGGCCCCGCCGTGCCGCCGGGCCGCGTGCTGTCCTCGGCGGTCCGGTGCGTGTCCAACGGGACGAACGGCTACCTGAACTCCTGGGGGCCGCTGCTCTCCGGATGCCCCCGGGACGCCTGAGCACTCCGGCCGGGACACCGGCCGGCGCGGCCGGTCAGTCGACGGCCGAGTCCACCTCGTTCCCATCCCACCGACCGGACGGTTGCCAGGCGTGTCCCTCCTGATCATTCTTGCTCTCACCACCCTGCTGTGCCCTGCGGCGGCCGTCCTGGGCCGCCGGGCGGGCCGTGACGCCGGCTGGCCGCTCGCCGCGGGCCTCCTCGTGCTCGCCGGTGCGCTGGTCGCGGTGTGGAACGGCCGGGGGGACGCCGACGCGGTCTCCCAGCAGATCCCGTGGATGCCGACCCTGGGCGTGACCTTCCACCTGCGGCTCGACGGGCTCGGGCTGTTCTTCGGCCTCATCGTGCTGGTCATCGGCGCGGTGGTCATCGGCTACTCGGCCCGCTACCTCGCCAAGGGCTCGCACAGCGCCTTCTACACCCTGATGACGTTCTTCGCCGCGGCGATGCTCGGGCTGGTCCTGGCCGACGACGTGGTCCTGCTGTTCGTGATGTGGGAGTTCACCACGCTGTGCTCCTTCCTGCTCATCGCCCGCTCCGGCCCGCACGCCAAGGACCCGGCGATCCGGACCTTCCTGGTGACCATGGCCGGCGGGCTGTGCCTGCTCGCCGCGGTGGTCGCGATGTGGGTGGCCACCGGCACCACGCGCCTCAGCGACATCCTCGTCGACGACGTGTGGTCCACGTCCCCCGGGTTCGCCGCGTTCGTCGCGGTGCTGATCGCCCTCGCGGCCTTCACCAAGTCCGCGCAGTTCCCCTTCCACGCCTGGCTGCCCGACGCCATGGTCGCGATCACCCCCGTGAGCGCCTACCTGCACGCGGCGGCCATGGTGAAGGCCGGCATCTACCTCATGCTGCGCTTCTCCACGGCCCTCAGCGAGGTGCCGGTGTGGAACGTCCTGCTGATCTCCGTGGGCCTGTTCACCGCCCTGATGGGGGCGGTGTTCGCGCTGCAGCGCAACGACCTCAAGGAGCTGCTCGCCTACTCCACCGTGAGCCAGCTGGGCTTCCTGACGGCGACCATCGGCATCGGCACCTCCTACGCGGTGGTGGGGGCCGTGGTGCACGTGGCGGCCCACGCGCTGTTCAAGTCGGCGCTGTTCATGTCCCTGGGGGTCGTCGACCACCAGGCCGGCAGCCGAGACATCCGCAAGCTCTCCGGGCTGGCGCGGACGATGCCCGTCACGGCCGTCGTGATGACGCTGGCGGCGGTCTCCATGGCCGGGGTCGTCCCGCTGTTCGGGTTCGTCTCCAAGGAGGCCATGTTCAAGGCCATGGCGGAGAGCCCGGCGCCCACCGCGGCGGTGTGGCTCGTGGGCGCCGTGGCGGTCCTGGCCGCGTCCTTCACCTTCGCCTACTCGGCACGGATGATCATCACGATCTTCCCCGGCCGCCCCGCCCAGGACCCGCCGAAGGAGGCCTCCGCGGCCTTCCTGGCGCCCGTGGCCCTGGTCTCCGTGGCCGGTCTGGTGCTGGGACTGGGGGGCGTGCTGGCCGAGCCGCTGCTCGGTGCCGCCTCCGCCGCCGTGGCCGGGCCCGACGCCGAGCCCCACCTGGGGCTGTGGCACGGCCTCGCCCCCGAGCTGTACATGTCCTTGGCGGTCTTCACCCTGGGCACGATCCTGGTGCTCGCCCGGAGGAGCGTGGACCGGCTCCTGGACCGGGAGCTGTCGCCCATCACCGGGGTGGGCACGGTCGAGGCGCTGCGCGGCGGCTCCGTTTCCCTGGGCGCGTGGATCGGCGGCCTCACCCGCGCCGACGCCCCCTACCGGCACCTGGTCCCGCCCGTGGTCGTGCTGGTGGCGCTGACGGTCGTCGGCGTGTTCACGGTCGACGTCCCGCCGCTGCACGGGGACGTGACGCGCCCCCTGGACTGGGTCCTGCTCGGCGTGGTCCTGGTCGGGGTGCTCCTGGCCCTGGGCGTGCGCAGCCGGATCGCCCTCGTGACGATCATCGGCGTGGTGGGCTTCGCGGTCGCGCTGTGGTTCTACGAGCTCGGCGCCGCGGACGTGGCGCTGACCCAGCTGCTGGTCGAGATCCTCACCGTGGTGGTGATCGTCCTGCTGCTCAACCGACTGCCCTCCACCTTCCACCGGACCGGGAAGCGGCGGTCGACCACGGCGGCCGTCGTCGCGGTCCTCGCGGGCACCTCCGCCGCCGTGGCCACGTGGGCGCTCACCGGCCGGCGCGGGCTCTCCGACGCGGGCCAGTACTTCCTCGCGGAGGCCAAGACGGAGACCGGCGGGTCGAACGTGGTGAACACGATCCTCGTGGACTTCCGCGCCCTGGACACCCTCGGTGAGCTCACCGTCCTGGGCGTGGCCGGCATCGCGATCGTCGTGGCCCTGGAGTCGCGGGGGCTGCTGCCCAAGCTGCACAGCCCCATCACGGAGCCGCCCGGGTCGCCGATCAGCGACGCCCGGGACAACACCATGGTCCTGCGGGTCACCGAGCGCCTGCTCGGGCCGGTCATCGTGGTCCTGTCCCTCTTCTTCCTGCTCCGCGGGCACTACCAGCCCGGCGGCGGCTTCATCGCCGCCCTCATCGGTGCCGCGGGCATCTCCCTGGTCTATCTCTCGGCGCAGGACGACCGGGTCAGCCGGCTCGGTGTGCCCTACGTGAAGCTCATCGGCGCCGGGGTCGCCGTGGCGGTGGTCGTGGGCCTCCTGGGCCTGGCCGAGGGCTCGTTCCTGCGCGCCCTGCACTTCGACGTGTTCGGGGTCGCGATCACCACGGCGCTGTTCTTCGACGTCGGCGTGTACCTCGCGGTGGTCGGCGTGATCCTGGCCGCGGTCAGCCGTCTCGGCGTGGAGGAGAAGGAACCACCGCCCCTGCGGCGGGTGGGCTCCACCGCGGTGGACGGTCCCGCCCCCCGCCCGACCCCCACCACGGACGAGCCGCACCACCCCAGCACGGCGCCCATGGACCTCAGCAGCATCCGGGTTCTCGACCGGAGTTCCGGACGGCCTTCCGGGGCGTCCGCCGAGCACCCCGACCGACCCCGAGGAGACGATTCCTGATGGCACTCGCACTGACCGTGGGGGTGCTCATCGGAGGCGGCGTCTTCATGATGCTGCGGCGCGGCATGGTCCGCCTGATCATCGGCTTCGCCCTCCTCAGCCACGGGGTGAACCTGCTGATCATGTCCACCGGCGGCATCGACCGCCGCGGTGAGCCCCTCGGTTCCTCCCCGGACCCGGCGACCACGGCGGACGCCCTGCCGCAGGCCTTCGTGCTGACGGCGATCGTCATCGCGTTCGCCATCACCATGTACATGCTCGTGCTCGCCGTGACCGGCGACGAGGACGACGACACCGATCTCGAGCTCACCGGCCGGGAGATGGAGACCCCTGACCTGATGGACGACCCCGCAGACAGCACCGGGACGCACGGCGCCGCCCCCGCGGACCCGGATCCGGTGGGCACCCGCCCCGAGCGGCGCCCGGGGCGGGGTGGTCGCGCATGAGCGCGGACCTGATCCCGTTCTTCGTCATCGTCCCGCTGCTGGCCGCCGGTCTGCTGGTGCTCGCCGGCGGCTCCGGGCGGATCGGCAAGGCGGGGCTGCTCGCCGTCCTCGGGGCGGACGTGGTGTGGGCCGTGTGGCTCGTGGCCACCCTCCTGGACGGCGGCACCGTGCTGGCCCACCGGATCAGCGGCTGGCCCGCCGGCATCGCCATCCCCTTCGCGGCCGATCTGTTCACCGCCCTCATGCTCACCGCGACCGGCTTCGTGACCCTGGTCAGCTCCTGGTTCGGGGTGGTCTCGGGGCAGGCGGAGAAGCGCTACTTCGGCCCCCTGGTGCTCGTGCTCACGGCCGGCTTCAACGGAGCCCTGCTCACGGCGGACCTGTTCAACCTGTTCGTGTTCATCGAGGTCATGCTCGTGCCGTCCTACGCGCTGATCATCCTGGCCCACCGCGGCCGGGGACGGCTGATGCAGGTCACGTCCTCGCGGATCTACGTGAGCGTCAACCTGCTGGCCTCCACGATCTTCCTCGCGGGGGTGGGGCTCGTCTACGGCACGGCCGGCACCGTGAACCTCGCCGAGCTGGCGGGCCGGGCCGCGGAGTCCACCGCCGTGGCCGTGTCGGTCGCCGTTGCTCTCACCGCCCTGGCCGTGAAAGCGGCGGTGGTCCCCGTGCACGGGTGGCTGGCGCGCACCTATCCCTTCATGTCGCCCACCGTCACCGCCCTGTTCTCGGGTCTGCACACGAAGATCGCGGTCTACGCGATCTACCGGATCTACGCCGTGATCTTCGACGGCGCGGAGCAGTACCTGTGGATCGGGCTGGTGGTCTTCACCGTCTCGATGGTGGTCGGTGTGCTCGGCGCCGTGGGGGAGCGGGACGCGCGGGCGATCCTCGCCTACTCCACCGTGAGCCAGATCGGCTACATCCTGCTGGGCGTCGCCCTGTTCGGGGCCGCCGGACTCACCGCGGGCATCTTCTTCCTGCTGCACCACACGGTGGTGAAGGTGTCCCTGTTCCTGTCCACCGGCGCGGTGGAGATCGCCTACGGGCGGCAGCCGCTGGGCGAGGTCACGGGACTGCTGCGGCGGGAGCCGCTCACCGCCGTGGTGTTCTTCGCCGCCGCCATGTCCCTGACCGGCATCCCGCCGTTCTCGGGGTTCGTGGCCAAGCTGGCGCTGATCCTGGCCGCGTTCGAGGAGCAGCAGGTCGTGGTGGCCCTCGTGGCGGTCGGCGTCAGCCTGTTCACGCTCCTGTACCTGCTCAAGATCTGGGGGAAGATGTTCCTGGGGAATCCGGAGGACTCGTCGAGCGAGGTCGTCGCCGCGGACGGCACGAAGGAGCGCCGCATCCCGGTGGGCCTCATCGCACCGGCCCTCGTCCTGGCGGTCGTCACCCTCGTCCTCGGTGTGGGCGGTGAGCTGCTGCTGGGCGTCGCCGCCACGGCGGCGGACGGGCTCGTGGACACGAGCGCGTTCGTGGAGGCGGTGGTGAACTCGTGAAGTGGTTGACCTGGCCGCTGCGCCTGATCGGCTTCCTGCTCTGGTACGCCTGGGAGCTGGTCCTCTCCAACGCCGCGGTGACCCGCGACGTGCTCACCCCGGGTCAGGGGTCCTCGCCCATCGTGGTCCGCTACCGGACCCGGTGCCGCAGCGAGTTCGAGACGGTCCTGCTCAGCGTGCTCATCACCCTGACCCCTGGGACCCTGACCCTGGCCACCGTGGCCCGGACCCGTGGCGGCGCGGACGGTCCCGCGGTCGACGTGGGCACGGGGGACGACGGGGCTCCGGGCACGGAGGGCTACGACATCTTCGTGCACGCCATGTACTCGGACGGACCGCAGGACGCCCGGTCGGGCCTGCGAGAGATGGAGACCCACATGCTGAACGGCATCCGACCGGGAGGGGGACCCCGATGATCGGCATCCTCTTCGGCGTGCTGGTGCTCGCCGCCTCCGTCCTCGTCGCGGGGGTGCGGATGTTCCGCGGCCCCAACGACGCCAACCGGGCCATCGCCGCGGACCTGCTGTTCTCCTCCGTGGTGGGGCTCATCGCCCTGTTCGGCGTGCTGGCGATGAGCCCTCCGGTCTTCGACCTGGTCCTCATCGCGACTCTCGTGGGCTTCCTGGCGACCCTGTCCCTGGCACGCGCACTGACCAAGGGAAGGCGGTGACCGTGGACTTCGACCCGATCATGCACGACACCCTGTGGATGAGCGTGGTGGGACAGGCGTTCATCGTCCTGGGCTCGCTGATCTTCCTCAGCGCCACGGTGGGGATCACCCGGTTCCCCGACCTCTACACCCGGTCCTCGGCGGTCGCCACGGCCACGGGCCTCGGCGTCTCGTTCGTCCTCACCGGGGCGTTCTTCTTCCTGCCCGGCGTGGAGAACGCGGTGAAGCTGATCGTCGCGGTGGTCCTGCAACTGGTGACCTCGGCCGTGGGCAGCATGGCGCTGGCCCGCTCCGGGTACCTCATCGGCTCCGCGGTCTACTCCCCGACCCACCACAACGAGCTGGAGGAGCGCACCGAGGACGAGGCCGGCCGCCCCGGCGAGGACGTCCGGCCGTGACCGGACGCGTGCACAGCGTCAACGTGGGACGGTCCGGGGTCAACCCCGCCCGGCCGAACCGCGCCACCGGCATCCGCAAGCGCCCCGTGGACGGACCGGTGGAGGTCCGCGACCCGGGCCCCCGCAGGGGTGGTGTCGGCTCTGGCCTGGCCGGGGACTTCATCGGGGACGGCAAGTACCACGGCGGCACGGACCAGGCGGTGTACGCGTTCGCGCGCGAGGAGCTGGACTTCTGGGCGCAGGAGCTGGGGCGGGAGATCCCCGACGGCTCCTTCGGGGAGAACCTCACGCTCTCGGGCGTCGACGTCGACGACGCGCGGCTGGGCGACGTCTGGCGCATCGGCGGGGTGCTGCTGCAGGTCACGGACGCCCGCATCCCCTGCGGCACGTTCCGCGCGAGCATGGAGGTGCGCGGCTGGCTGCGCCGCTTCACGGAGCGGGGCCGCTCCGGGGCCTACCTCAAGGTCCTGGAGCCGGGCACGCTGCGGGCCGGTCTGCCGGTCGAGCTCACCCGCCGCGCCGGGCACGGGGTGGGCGTGGCGGACGCCTTCCGCGCCCAGACCACGGAGCGGCACCGGATGCCGGAGCTGCTCCGGGCGGGCGAGGACCTGTGCGACCAGCTCCGGCTGCGGGTCGAGAAGGAGCAGCGGGCGGCCGGCCGGCGCGACGAGTGAGCCGCCGCCCTCAGTTGAGGGCTGCGCCCCGGTAGACCTGCGCGACCTGCTCCTCGGAGAGCCGGGTGTCGATCACGGTGGTGCCCTCCGGGTCGTCGCGCAGGAAGCGGACGGGCCCGTGCGAGCCGGTCTCCAGGAGGAGCGCGGCGTCGGCGTCGTACAGGGCCTCCACGGAGGTGCTGAAGCGGTCCCCCCGCACCGGGGTCACGGACAGCTCCAACCGGGCACGGACCCGGCCGCCGTCCGTCGCCGCGTCCGCCGCCGTGCTCCCGCCCGTGCTCCCGCCCGTGCGCCCGGCGGCGGACGCGTCCTCGGCGACCGGCTCGAGGGCGACCTCCCGGACGACGCCCACGCCGTGCTCCACGACGTTCGCCAGGCGGGCGCCCAGCCGGCCCTGCGCGGTGCTGAAGGCGCGCTTGAGCCGGGCCGTCCACCACAGGGCCGTGGCCACCAGCACCACGGCGACGAGGGCGAGGTAGAGCACCGAGCCGGACCGGGACCACTGCTGCCACAGCAGGACCACGGCGAGCGCGGTCAGCACCGGGACCACCAGCAGCAGCGACGTGCCCAGGCGCTCGCCCAGGGAGGGGCGGTCGGGCGCCCCGTCCTCGCCGGGGGCGGTGCGCAGCCGCCGCATGACCTGGACGTCGAAGTCGCGGTCGTCCGCGGGTACGGGCCGGGGCCAGGTGCCGAGGGAGTCCATGGGTTCCATTATGGGGCGCGCTCGGCGGACGCGTTCCCATGAGGCGTCAAGGACCGGCTCGTAGAATCGGGCCATGACCGAGACCCGATGGCTGTCCCCCGAGGAGCGCGAGGCCTGGCTGGCGCTCGTCTCCATCATGTTCACGCTGCCCGGCAGCATCGAGTCCCAGCTGCAGGCGGAGGCGGACCTCAGCCTGGCCGAGTACCTGGTGCTCGCGATGCTCTCGGAGGCCCCCGACCGGCGCCGGCGCATGTCGGACCTCGCGGCGGCCACCAACACCTCCCAGTCCCGGTTGTCCCGGATCGTCGCGCGTCTCGAGCGGGACGGCCTGGTGGTGCGCGCCGGTGGGGAGCAGGACAAGCGGGTGGTGCTCGCGGAGATCACCGACCGCGGCCTGGAGCGGGTCCAGCAGGTGGCCCCGGGCCACGTGGAGCACGTCCGGCGGACGGTGATCGACCGGCTGACGCCGGTGCAGGTCCAGCAGCTCGCGCTGATCGGCCGCATGGTCGACGACGCCGCGGCCGGCCCCACGGCCCGGGGACTGGCCTCGGACCAGCCGTGACACCGGGCCCCCTTCACCAAGAAGCTTGACACGGAAAGTATCTGCCCCCTACTGTGGTGACATGTCCACAACACAGGTGCCGCAGCGCACGTCCTCCGCCCGTTCCTCCGCCCCCACCGTCCCCACCGCCGACTCTTCGGCCGCGACCCTCGGCCTGACCGTCCTGCGCGTCGTCCTCGGCACCACGTTCCTCCTGCACGGCTGGCAGAAGGTCACCGAGTGGACCGTCGCCGGCACCCAGGCCTCCTTCGCCCAGATGGGCGTCCCGGCGGCCGAGCTCGCCGCGCCCGTCGCGGCCGTCCTCGAGCTCGTGGGCGGGCTGATGCTCCTCCTGGGTCTCGGCACCCGCGTGGTCGCCGCCCTGCTCGCCCTGACCATGCTGGGCGCCCTCGTGCTGGTGCACCTTCCCGCGGGCTTCTTCGCCGCCGACGGCGGGGTCGAGCTCGTCCTGCTCCTCGCCGCCGCGTCCGTCCTCTTCGTCCTGGCCGGTGCCGGCCGCTGGTCGCTGGACCACCTGGTCGCGGCGCGGCGCCGCGGGTCCGCCCGGGCCTGACCCCTCCCGCGCCGGAGCGACCCGCCCCCGCCCGCAGCATCCTGCGGCGCGGGGGCCCGTCGTCGTCCGGCGTGCGGGGCTCCTCCGGCGGGCTGCGGCGGGCGGGCGCGGACGTGTCGGCGCGGCCGCGTAAAATCGGTGGCGGCGCGGCGCGCACGACCACCACGGTGCCGCGTCTGGTGCAGCGCGGGCGATCCCCGCAGATCGGGGTTGGCCGCATGAGCATGCAGAACTCGCCGTACATGGTGCTGTGGCGCACCGTCCAGGGCCAGGACGTCAAGGACCGGAAGATCGACCGGGGCACGCTCCGGCGCATCGTCGTCTTCGCACGCCCGCACAAGACCAGGCTCACGGTGTTCCTGGTGATCTCGGTGCTCACGGCGCTGCTCGGCGTGGTCACCCCGATCCTGGCCGGCGACGTGGTCCGTGCGATCAACGCCGGGGACGCGGTCTCCGTGGTGGTCTGGCTCGCGGTGGCCATCGCCGCCGTGGCGGTCGTGGACGCGGGGCTGAGCATCCTCAACCGGTGGCTCTCCTCCCTGATCGGCGAGGGGCTCATCCTGGACCTGCGCACCGCCGTCTACGACCACGTGCAGCGGATGCCGATCGCCTTCTTCACCCGCACGCGCACCGGGGCCCTGGTCTCCCGGCTCAACAACGACGTCATCGGCGCCCAGCGGGCGTTCTCCAACACGCTCTCCGGCGTGGTGAGCAACATCGTCTCCCTGATCCTGACCGTCGTCGTCATGGTCTCGATCTCGTGGCAGGTCACCGCGCTGTCCGTGCTGCTGCTGCCGATCTTCCTGGTCCCGGCCCGGGCCATGGGCGGGCGCCTGGCGAACCTTCAGCGGGAGGCGGCCCAGCACAACGCGTCCATGTCCACGCAGATGACCGAACGGTTCTCCGCGGGCGGCGCCACCCTGGTCAAGCTCTTCGGCCGGCCCGACGCCGAGGCCGCCGAGTTCGCCCGTCGTGCCGGCCGCGTCCGGGACATCGGCGTGCGGGTGGCGATGCTGCAGACCGTGTTCGTCACGGCCCTGACGCTGGTCTCGGCGCTCGCCCTGGCGCTCGTCTACGGGCTCGGCGGCGCGCAGGCGATCCTCGGCAACCTGGACGCCGGCGCGGTCGTGACCCTCGCCCTGCTCCTCACCCGGCTGTACACCCCGCTGACCATGCTCGCGAACGCCCGGATGGACGTCATGAGCGCCGTGGTGAGCTTCGAGCGGGTCTTCGAGATCCTCGACCTCGTCCCCCTGATCCAGGAGCGGCCCGGGGCCCGGTCGCTGCCCGCCGGGCCCGCGTCGGTGGAGTTCGACGACGTCCGGTTCGCCTACCCCTCCGCCGAGGAGGTCTCGCTCGCCTCGCTCGAGGACGTCGCGGTGCTCGACACCAGGGGCGGCGAGGAGGTGCTGCACGGCGTGGGCTTCACCGTCCTGCCGGGGCAGACGGTGGCCCTCGTGGGGTCCTCCGGCGCGGGCAAGTCGACGATCGCCCAGCTCGTGGCCCGGCTCTACGACGTCACCTCGGGAGCGGTCCGGATCGGGGGCACGGACGTGCGGGACGCCACCTTCGCCTCGCTGCGGGAGACCATCGGGATGGTCACCCAGGACGGGCACCTGTTCCACGAGTCGATCCGGGACAACCTCGCCCTGGTGAAGCCGGAGGCCACGGACGAGCAGCTGTGGGACGCGCTGGCCCGGGCCCGCATGGAGCACGTGATCCGCTCCCTCCCGGACGGGCTGGACACCGTGGTGGGCGAGCGCGGCTACCGGCTCTCCGGCGGCGAGCGGCAGCGGCTGACCATCGCCCGCCTGCTGCTCGCGGCCCCGCGCGTGGTGATCCTCGACGAGGCCACCTCGGCGCTGGACTCCACCAACGAGGCCTACGTCCAGGCGGCACTGGGCGAGGCGATGGAAGGGCGCACCGCCCTGGTCATCGCCCACCGGCTCTCGACCATCCGCTCCGCCGACCAGATCCTGGTGGTCGAGGACGGCCGGATCGTGGAGCGGGGCCGGCACGCCGAGCTCCTCGCCGTGAGCGGGCGCTACGCGGAGCTCTACGAGACCCAGTTCGCGGACCAGGAGGTCTGACCGGTGCTCGACGACGCCGTGGCGCGCCTCGGCGTGGACGCCCCGGGGGCGCTGGCGGTGGTGGCCTCGGCCGTGGGGATCTATCTGGCGTTCCTGCTCATGGTGCGGGTCCTGGGGCAGCGCGTGCTGTCCCGGCTGTCGACCTTCGACGCGGTCATAGTGGTCATGCTCGGTGCCGTGGCCGGGCGCGCGGTCCTGGGGGACACGCCCACGCTCGCCGCGGGCGTGCTGGGGCTCGGCACGCTGTTCGCGCTCGAGGCGGGCTTCGGCCGGCTCCGCGCGGGGATCCGCGTGTCGGCGCTGATGAACAACCGGGCGGTGCTGCTGATGGCCGGCGAGCGGGTCCTGGAGGCCAACCTCCGCCGGGTCCACGTGGTGGAGTCCGAGCTCTTCGGTGCGCTGCGGGGCGCCGGGGTGCGCAGCCCCGACGAGGTCGCGTGCGTGGTCTTCGAGGCCGCCGGCACGATCAGCGTCCTCCGGCGCGGCACGCCGGTCGACCCCCGGCTGCTCGAGGGCGTCCGGGACGCCCACCTGGTCCCGGCGGACCTGCTGCGGGAGCCGGGCCGGGGCTGAGGACCGCCCGCGTCCCGTCCTCTGCATCGCACCGCGGCGGGGCCGGGGCGGCGCACGGCGTCACGGGGCGGCCGGACCGAGTTCGGTCACCACCTCGCCGGTCGCGGTCGAGTCGTCGCGCAGCATCCAGCCCATGCGCTTGTGGGTCCGCACCCCCACGTCGGACTCGACCACCTGGACCCCCGGCGCGGCGGCCTGCAGCTCCGCCTCCACGTCGAAGATGTCCCCGGGGGTGCGCAGCCAGAGCAGGAAGGTGAGGTTGGTGTCGCCCGTGGTCGAGGCGCACAGGCGCAGCGTCCGGTGGGAGCGCAGGCAGCGCACGGCCGCCTCGAGCTGCGCCGGCGGCACCCGGACGTACCACTGGCAGGGCACCGGGTAGCCGGAGTGCTGCTGGGCCAGTTCGCAGCGGAGAGCCACGAGGCCGGTCTCGAGCGCCTGGCGCAGGTGCCGGGCCGCCGTCGTCGGGTGGGTCCCGGTCGCGGCGGCGATCTGCGCGGCGGTGGCCCGCCCGTCGGCCTGGAGCACGGCCGTCATCTCCTCGAGGTGGGCGGGGACGGCGCCGTGCGGGCGGTGCGCCTCCGAGCGCAGTGCGCTCACGCGGCGCTGCTGCTCCGGGGACAGCACGTCCAGGCGCCAGTTGCTGCCGATGGCGTGGAGCCGGGTGGCCACCGTGAGCTGGGCCCGCAGGATCGCCGGATCGGCGCGCACCAGCGGCAGCACGTCCCGGGTCATCTGCTCCCAGCTGCGGGTGAGGACGGTGAGCCGGACGTCCCAGGCGCGCGCGGACTCCTCCACGGTGCCGATCTCCGGGACGGCGCACAGCCGCTCCAGCACCTCCGCCCGGCGGCCCGGGCGGCACTCGAGGCCGATGAAGGTGGCGCAGCCCTGCGTGCCGGAGGTGCCCAGGTGGGCGGTGACCCAGCTGCGGCCGTCGGCCCGGAGCCGGTCCCAGCGGGCGGCCAGCGTGGTGGGGTGGCGGCCGAGCGCGGCCCCCAGCTGGGTCCAGGACGCCCGCGGCGCGATCTGCAGGGCGTGCACGAGCTCGAGGTCCTCCGGGGGCAGCTCCATGCTCATTCCTTCGGTCGAGAGTGCATTCGGTGCAGTTTATCGAAGATCTCCAATGAGAGTGATCGGCGTCACGTCACGCTCGGAGCAGAGATCCGCCGGCGACGGACTCCTCGTGGCCCCGCCTCTCCTTCCCCGCCGATCCGACCACCTCCGGGAGTTCCCATGAACCTGCGCACCGCTGTCGACGGCGCCTCCACCGACATCCTGTCCGTGGCCAACCTGCCCGTGCTGTGGATCTGCGCCCTCGGCGTCTTCGCCGTCATCGTCGTGCAGACCGTCATCTACGTCCGGGCCGCCCGTGTGGCGGCCCCCGCCGCCGGGGTGAGCCCGGCGGAGCTGAGGACCTCCTTCCGCGCCGGGGCGGTCTCGGCGATCGGGCCGTCCCTGGCCGTGGCCCTGGTGGCCGTCGCGCTGCTGACCGTCTTCGGCGCTCCCGCCGTGCTGGTGCGGATCGGGCTGATCGGGTCGGTGTCCTTCGAGACCGGTGCGGCCAGCATCGCCGCGGGAACCATGGGGGCCGACCTGGGCGGCCCGACGTACACGCAGGGCGTCTTCGCCGTGGCGTTCATGGCGATGAGCCTGGGCGGGGCGATGTGGATGCTCGCCACGCTGGTCCTCACCCCGCTGCTCAAGCGCGGCGACGTCAGCCTGCGCAAGGTCAACCCCGCCGTGATGACCGTGGTCCCCGGGGCGGCCCTGCTCGGGGCGTTCTTCGCCCTCGGGCTCGGGGAGCTGCCGAAGTCGGGCAACCACGTGGTGGCCTTCCTCGCCTCCGCGGCCGTGATGGCGGTGTGCCTGGGCATCGCCAAGGCCCTCCGGGCGCAGTGGATCCGCGAGTGGGCGCTGGGCATCGCCATCCTGACCGCGCTGGTCGTCACCTACGCCACCGTCGGCGCCGGTGTCTTCCCGACCGCCTGAGACCGTCCCCGAGCCCGTGCGTCAGACCCACCGAAGGACTTCTGCCATGACCACCGTGAACCCCGCCGCCGTCCCCGCCCTGGAGCAGTTCGACGCGACCACCGCCCGCTGGGGCCGGCTGACGATGATCGCCGGGCTGCTCTTCGCCCTGGCCGGCCCCGCCTACCTCGTGCTCTTCTCCGGCCTGGACGTGGACCAGGCCCGGATCTGGACCGCCCTGCTGGCCATCGCCGGCACCTTCGGGGTGCTCTGGATCGTGGAGCCGCTGACCTACTACCCGATCCTGGGCCAGGCCTCGATGTACCAGGCCTTCATGATCGGCAACATCTCCAACAAGTTGCTGCCCTCGGCGCTGATCGCCCAGTCCGCCATCGGCGCGAAGCCCGGCACCCGCCGCGGGGAGCTGGCGGCGGTGATGGCCATCAGCGGAGCGGCCATGGTGCACCTGGTCTCGCTGCTCGTCATGGTCGGTCTCCTGGGCTCCTGGCTGGTGAGCGTCGTGCCCGCCGACGTCGTCGCCGTGGTCCAGACCTACATCCTGCCCTCGGTGCTGGGCGCGGTGCTCGTGCAGGCCGTCGTCTCGACCCGCAACCTGCGGATGACGGTGATCGCCGGCGTCGTCGCCGCGGCCGTCGTGTTCCTGCTGGTGCCGACCGTGCCCACCCTGGCGTTCTTCGGCACCGCCATCGCGGTGATCGCCACCGCTGTGCTGGCATGGTTCCTGCGCGACAGGTCGGCCGAGGCCGATCCCGTCGCGCCCCAGCCGGAGGCCTCCTCCGACGACCTCCGCATCGGCTAGCACCGTTCTCCCGAAAGGACCCCGCACCATGAGCACCACCACGGACCTCCAGCTGACCGACGACCTGCGCCGGCGGATGCACCTGCTGTACCGCGAGCTGCACGCCCACCCGGAGCTGTCCATGCAGGAGCACGCCACCGCGGCCCTGCTCGAGCAGCGGCTCACCGCCCTGGGCATCGAGAACTTCCGCTGCGGCGGCACCGGGGTGGTCGGGGTGCTGCGCAACGGGGACGGGCCCACGGTGGCCTTCCGCGCCGACACCGACGGCCTGCCCCTGGCCGAGGACACCGGTCTGGACTACGCCAGCACCGCCACCGGGCGGCTGGAGGACGGCACCGAGGTCCCCGTGATGCACGGGTGCGGCCACGACACGCACATGACCGCCCTGCTGACGGCCGCCGAGCTGCTGGCCGGCGCGCGGGAGGCCTGGGCCGGGACCGTGGTGCTGATCTTCCAGCCCGGGGAGGAGACCGCCGCCGGCGCCCGGGCGATGCTCGAGGACGGGCTGTGGGAGCGGGCGCCGCTGCCGGAGGTCGTCCTCGGCCAGCACGTGATGCCCTCCCGGGCCGGCACGGTCAGCTGGGCTGCGGGGGACGTCATGGCGATGGCCGACTCCTGGCGGGTCACCGTCCACGGCAAGGGGGCCCACGCGTCCCAGCCGCAGGACGCCACCGACCCGATCGTGCTCGGGGCGCACATGATCACCCGGATCCAGACCATCGTCTCCCGCGAGATCGACGCGCGCCGGGCCGCGGTGGTCACCGTGGCGACCTTCCACGGCGGGCTCAAGGAGAACATCATCCCGGCCTCGGCCGAGTTCACGCTCAACGTGCGCACCTTCGACCCCGCCGTCCGGGACCACGTCCTGGGCGCGCTGCGGCGCATCATCGCCGCGGAGGCGGCGGCCTCGGGGGCCCCGGAGCCCACCATCGAGGAGCTCTCGACCTTCCCCCGCAACTACAACGACCCGGCGGCCACCGCTGCTCTCGTCGAGCGCTTCCGCGAGGTGCTGGGGGAGGACAACGTGGTGGAGGTCGAACCGATGATGGGCTCGGAGGACTTCGGGGCCCTCGGCGCGGCGATCGGGGTGCCCTCGGTGTTCTGGATGTTCGGCGGCCACGACGGAGCCGTCCTCGAGGGGGAGGGACCCGTGCCGGTGAACCACTCGCCGTTCTTCGCCCCGGCGATCGAGCCGACGCTCTCCACCGGGGTGCGGACCGCCCTCACCGCGATCCTCTCCCGCGTGGGCGGCTGACCCCTCCCGGGTCCCTGTCTGGGGGTCAGGGGATGATGTGCTCGGTCCGGTAGCGGTCGAAGAGGCCGGTGAAGCAGTCCTGGGTGCGGCGGTAGCCGGTGAACCCGGCCAGCCGGCTCTTGCTCATGTCGGCGACCACCTCGATGGGCCGGCCGAGGTCGGCGTCGGTGTGCCACCAGGAGGCCACGCGGGCGAGGTCGGGCTCCGCGAGCCCGTGCTCGGCGACGATCCGGGCCCAGACGTCCTCGGCGCCGCGCATCTGCTGCTCCAGCGGCCGCGGTGCGTCCTGGTAGCCCTCCCACTCGAGCCCGAACCAGGCGGCCAGCGCCGGCCACATCCGGCGCCAGCGGAAGACGTCGCCGTTGACCACGTTGTAGGCCTCGTTGCCGGCGGCCTCCTCGGTGGCGGCCCAGACCATGTGCTCGGCCAGCAGGGACCCGTCGGTCATGTCGGTCAGGCTGTTCCACTGGACCTCGGAGCCGGGGAACACGAACGGGCGGCCCGTCTCCCGGCAGATCGCCGCCTGCGCGGCCAGGGTCAGCCCCATGTTCATGGCGTTGCCCACCGCGTGGCCGATGACCGTGTGCGCCCGGTGCACGGACCAGCGGAAGCCCTGGCGGCCGGCGGCCGCCCAGAGCTCGTCCTCCTGGGCGTAGTAGAAGTTCTCCACCGGCAGGCGCGGCTCCTCCTCGAGAAAGGGGGTGTCGGGCATGTCCCCCATGCCGTAGGCCTCGAAGGGGCCCAGGTAGTGCTTGAGCCCGGTCATCAGCGCCACGTGCTCCACCGGGGCGTGGGCCAGGGCGGCCAGGAGGTTGCGGACCATCCCGGCGTTGACCTCGATGTTCTCCTTCTCGGTGTTCTGGCGGGACCAGGCGGTGAAGAACACGTGCGTGGGCCGCTCCCCGGCCAGGGCCGCGGCCAGGCTCTTCGGGGAGCGGAGGTCGGCGCCGAGGTGCCGGGCCGAGCTGCCGGGGACGGGGTTGCGGGAGAGGGCGAGCACGTCCCAGTCCTCGGTGCGGGTCAGCTGCTCGACGATCGCCGAACCGGCGATGCCGCTGGCCCCCACCACCAGGGCGGTGGGACGCTGCGGGGAACGGGTGTCCTGGGCGGGGGCTGTCACGGTGCGGTCTCGTCTCCTCGGTGGGTGCCAACGCTGCTCGCCGGTCCGCACGGACAGGACCGTCCGGGCCGACGGGTTCAGCGTCTCACGGTCAGCACTCCACGACGTTCACGGCGAGTCCGCCCAGGGCGGTCTCCTTGTACTTGTGGCTCATGTCTCTGCCGGTCTCGCGCATGGTCACGATGACCTCGTCGAGGCTGACCCGGTGGGTGCCGTCGCCCCACATCGCCATCTTGGCGGCGTTGATCGCCTTGGCCGCGGCGATCGCGTTGCGCTCGATGCAGGGGATCTGCACCAGTCCGCCGATGGGGTCGCAGGTCAGCCCGAGGTTGTGCTCCATGGCGATCTCCGCGGCGTTCTCCACCTGGGCCGGGGTCCCGTCCAGGACCTCGGCGAGGCCGGCGGCGGCCATCGAGGAGGCGGAGCCGACCTCGCCCTGGCACCCCACCTCGGCCCCGGAGATCGAGGCCTGCTCCTTGTAGAGCACCCCGACCGCCCCGGCCGTGAGCAGGAAGCGGACCACGATGTCCCGCCGGGCGGCCGCGAGCGCCTCGGGGCCCTCCGCGGCGGCGGCGCGGGCGGCGGGGGAGTAGTGGGTGGCGTAGAACAGCACCGCCGGGATGATGCCGGCCGCCCCGTTGGTGGGGGCGGTGACCACGCGTCCGCCGGAGGCGTTCTCCTCGTTGACCGCCAGGGCCACGAGGTTCACCCACTCCGGCCAGAAGCCCGGGTCCCGGTCCGGGTCCTCGGTGCGCAGGCGCCGGTGCCACTCGGGGGCGCGGCGGGCCACGTTCAGCCCGCCCGGCAGCGGGCCGGTGCGCCGGAGGCTGGAGTCCTTGCACTCCTCCATCACGGTCCAGATGTGCAGCAGCTGCTGCCGGATCTCGTCCTCGTCGCGCCAGGTCCGCTCGTTGGCCAGCATCACCCCGCTGATCGGCAGGCCGGTGCGCTCGCAGTGGGCCAGCAGCTGTGCGGCGGTGCGGAAGGGGTGGGGCACCTGGGCGCTGGCGGCGTCCAGCTCGGCCGCGGCGGCGCCCTCCTGGCCCTCGCGGACGATGAAGCCGCCGCCCACGGAGAACCAGGTCTCGTCGGCCAGCACGGCGCCGGAGGCGTCCAGGGCCTGGAAGCGCATGCCGTTGGTGTGCCGCTCCAGGACGGTCAGCGGGTGCTGCACCATGTCCTCGACCCGGTAGGGGAGGTCCTTGCGCTGCCCGAGGGCCGCGCACAGCCGCAGCGTCCCGGTCTCGGCGAGGTCGGCGAGCCGCTCGTCCACCTCGGCGGGCAGCACGGTCTCGGGGTCGTAGCCCTCCAGGCCGAGCAGGATCGCGGTGAAGGTGCCGTGGCCCCGGCCGGTCGCGGCCAGCGACCCGTAGACGTCCACGCGCAGGTCCGCGGTGCGCTCCAGCAGCCCGCTCCCGGTCAGGGTCTCGGCGAAGCGCCGTGCGGCGCGCATGGGGCCGACGGTGTGGGAGCTCGAGGGGCCGATGCCCACGGTGAACAGTTCGAAGACGCTGATGGCCATGAGGGTGATGCTCCAAAGGAGGTGGTGCCCCGGTGCGGGGCGGTGGTGGGTGGAACGGTCGTGGTGCGGGCCGGGACCCAGCCCGCACCACGGTCCTCGACGGTACCCGGGCGCGGCCGGTGCTCAGCCCTGTTCTTCCTGGGCCTGCTCGTACTGCTCCGCGGTGAGCAGCTCGCCCTCGTCGGTGACCTCGACGGTGAACAGCCAGCCGTCCCCGTACGGGTCGGAGTTCACCAGCCCGGGCTCGTCGACGACGGCCGCGTTGACGTCCACCACCGTGCCGGAGACCGGGGCGAAGAGCTCGGAGACGGACTTGGTGGACTCCACCTCGCCGCAGACCTCGCCGGCGGTCACGGTGGAACCGGCCTCGGGCAGGTCGAGGTAGACGACGTCGCCGAGGGCGTCGACGGCGACCGCGGACAGGCCGACCTTCACGGGGGAGGACTCGTCCACCCACTCGTGCTCGGCGGAGTAGCGCAGGTGGGACGGGATGTTGCTCATGATCGAGAACCTTTCAGCAGGAGGGGAGGACGACTGGTGGTGGAAGGGGCTGCCGGAGCCGGCCGGGTCACTGCCCGCGCTGGTAGAACGGCAGGGACACGACCTCGAACGGGACCGGCTTGCCGCGCAGGTCGACCTGCACCTCGGTGCCGGGCTCGGCGTGCGCGTTGTCGACGTAGGCCATGGCGATGGGGTAGCCCAGGGTCGGGCTGAGCGCCCCCGAGGTGACCTCGCCGACGACCTCGCCGTCCACGCTGATCGGGTAGTGGCCGCGGGCCGCGCGCCGGCCCTCGCCCCGCAGACCGACCAGCTTGCGGTCCGTCCCGGCGCCCCTGCGGGCCTCCAGGGCCGTGCGGCCCACGAAGTCCTCCTCCTTCTTGAAGGAGACGACCGGGCCGAGACCGGCCTCGTAGGGGGTGAGGTCCAGGGTGAGCTCCTGGCCGTAGAGCGGCATCCCGGCCTCCAGGCGCAGGGAGTCGCGGCAGGCGAGGCCGCAGGGGACGAGCCCGTGGCCCTGCCCGGCCTCCAGGAGCTTCCGCCACAGGGACACCGCCTGGGCGTCGGGCACGTAGAGCTCGAACCCGTCCTCCCCGGTGTAGCCGGTGCGGGCGAGCAGCACGTCGGTCCCGGCGACGGTGACCGGCGCGGCCGAGTAGTACTTCAGCTCGGCGACCAGCTCCTGCTGCTCGGCGGGGACGAGCTCCTGCAGGATCGCCTGCGCGGCGGGGCCCTGGACGGCGACCAGCGAGGTGTCGGCGGACTCGTCGGCCACGGTGACGTCGAAGCCGGCGGCCCGCTCCTGGAGGGCGGCGAGCACGGTCGGCGCGTTGCCGGCGTTGGGCACCACCAGGTACTCCTGCTCGGCCAGCCGATAGCTGATCAGGTCGTCGATGATCCCGCCCTCGGGGGTGCAGATGAGGGAGTACTTGGCCCGGCCCACGGCGATGGCGGCGAGGTTGCCCACCAGGGCCGTGTTCAGGAAGGCCGCCGCGTCCGGGCCGGTCACCCGGATCTCCCCCATGTGGGAGAGGTCGAACAGACCGGCGGCGGTGCGCACGGCGCGGTGCTCGGCCAGCTCTGAGCCGTACTTCAGGGGCATGTCCCAGCCGCCGAAGTCGGTGAAGGACGCCCCCAGCGCGGCGTGCTCGTCGTGCAGGGCGGTGTGGCGGGAGGTGGTGCTGACGCTCATGTCGTGCCTTTCGTGGCGGTGCGGTGCCGGATCAGTTCTCGAAGGCCTCGGGGGCCGGGCAGGAGCAGATCAGGTTGCGGTCCCCGGCGGCGCCGTCGATGCGGCCCACCGGCGGGAAGTACTTGTCCTGGCGCAGCTCCGGGACGGGGAAGGCGCCCTGCTCGCGGGGATAGCGGCGGTCCCAGTCGCTCGCGGCCACGACCTCGGCGGTGTGCGGGGCGTGGCGCAGGGGGCTGTCCTCGGCGCTGAGCTCACCGCGGGCGACCTGCTCGATCTCCTCGCGGATGGTGGTCATCGCGGTGATGAACCGGTCGATCTCGGCGAGGTCCTCGGACTCGGTCGGCTCGACCATCAGCGTCCCGGCCACCGGGAAGGAGAGGGTCGGGGCGTGGAACCCGAAGTCGATCAGCCGCTTGGCCACGTCCTCGGCGGTCACCTTGGTGCGGGCCGTGAGCGGTCGCAGGTCCAGGATGCACTCGTGGGCGACCAGCCCGTTGTTGCCGGTGTAGAGCACCGGGTAGTGCTCGTCGAGCGCGGCGGCGACGTAGTTCGCCGTCAGGAGCGCGGTCTGCGTGGCCCGGGTGAGGCCGTCGCCGCCCATCATCGCGATGTAGGCCCAGGAGATCGGCAGCACGCCGGCCGAGCCGAACATCGTGGCGGAGATCGGCGCGCCGGACTCCCCGTCCGCCTCGGCGCGGGTGGCGTCGCCGGGCAGGAAGGGGGCCAGGTGCGCGGCCACCGCCACGGGGCCCACGCCGGGCCCGCCGCCGCCGTGCGGGATGCAGAAGGTCTTGTGCAGGTTCAGGTGGGAGACGTCCCCGCCGAACTTCCCCGGCTGGGCCAGCCCGACCAGGGCGTTGAGGTTGGCCCCGTCGAGGTACACCTGCCCGCCGGCGGCGTGGACGGCGTCGCAGACCTGGCGCACGTCGGCGTCGTAGACCCCGTGGGTGGAGGGGTACGTGATCATGATGGCGGCCAGCTGGTCGCGGTGGGCCTCGATCTTCGCCTCGAGGTCGGCGTGGTCGATCGTGCCGTCGGTGGCCGTCTTCACCACGACGACCTTCATGCCGGCCAGGACCGCGGAGGCGGCGTTGGTGCCGTGGGCCGAGGCGGGGATGAGGCACACGGTGCGCTGCTCCTCGCCGCGGGACCGGTGGTAGCCGCGGATGGCCAGCAGGCCCGCCAGCTCGCCCTGGGAACCGGCGTTGGGCTGGAGGGACACGGCCGCGTAGCCGGTGATCTCCTCCAGGCGGCCCTCCAGGTCGGCGATCAGCTCGCGCCAGCCGGTGGTCTGGTGGGCCGGGGCCAGCGGGTGGATCGAGGCGAACTCGGGCCAGCTCATGGCCGCCATCTCGGCGGTGGCGTTGAGCTTCATGGTGCAGGAGCCCAGCGGGATCATCGTCCGGTCCAGGGCCAGGTCCCGGTTCTCCAGGCGCCGCAGGTAGCGCAGCATCTGCGTCTCGGAGCGGTGGGTGGAGAACACCGGGTGGGTGAGGAACTCCGTGGTGCGCCGCAGCCCGGCGTCCAGCTCCGGGCCGCGCGGCCCGGCGGCGACCGCCGCGGCGGCGTCCGCCACGCCGAAGGCCTCGGCGACGAGCACGAGGTGCTGCTCCGTGGTCGCCTCGTCGCAGGAGATCCCCACGTGGTCGGCGTCGACGAGCCGCAGGTTCACGCCGCGGCCCTCGGCCGCGCGGACCACCTGCTCCGCCCGGCCGGGGACCCGCACGGTGAGGGTGTCGAAGAACTGCTCCGCGACGAGCTCGTGGCCGGCGCCCTGCAGCACGGTGGCCAGGGTGCGGGCGAGGCCGTGCACGCGCCGGGCGATGGCCTTCAGCCCCTCCGGGCCGTGGTAGACGGCGTACATGCCGGCCACGACGGCCAGCAGCGCCTGGGCGGTGCAGATGTTGGAGGTGGCCTTCTCCCGGCGGATGTGCTGCTCGCGCGTCTGCAGCGCCAGGCGGTAGGCGGCCCGTCCCGTGGCGTCCTTGGAGACGCCCACCAGGCGGCCGGGCAGGTTGCGCTCCAGGCCGGAGCGCACCGCCATGTAGGCGGCGTGCGGGCCGCCGAAGAACAGGGGGACCCCGAAGCGCTGGGAGGAGCCCACCGCGATGTCCGCGCCCTGCTCGCCGGGCGGGGTGATCAGGGTCAGGGCCAGCAGGTCGGCCGCGACCGTGACCATCGCCCCGCGCTCCTTGGCCTCGGCGATCACCGCGGCGTGGTCGACGACCCGCCCGGAGACCCCGGGCTGCTGCAGGACCACGCCGGTGATCTCGCCCTCGGGCAGGCCCGCCGTCAGATCGGCGACCTGCACGGCGAAGCCCAGCGCCTCGGCGCGGGCCAGCACCACGGCCAGGGTCTGCGGCAGGATGTCGGCGTCGACCACGATCGCGCCGTTGCCGCGGGCCTTGTTGGCCCGGCGCATCAGGAGCACGGCCTCGACCACCGCCGTGGCCTCGTCCAGCAGCGAGGCGTTGGCCACCGGCAGCCCCGTGAGGTCGGAGACCATGGTCTGGAAGTTCAGCAGCGCCTCGAGGCGGCCCTGGGAGATCTCGGGCTGGTAGGGGGTGTAGGCGGTGTACCAGCCCGGGGACTCCAGCACGTTGCGCAGGATCACCGGGGGCGTGTGGGTGTCGTAGTAGCCCTGCCCGATCATCTGCACGGCCGTGGTGTTGCGGTCCGCGAAGGCGCGCAGCTGCTCGAGCACCTCCTGCTCGCTGAGCGCCGCGGGCAGGTCCAGAGGGGTGTTCTGCCGGATGTCGGCGGGCACGGCGGCGTCCGCCAGGTCGTCGAGGCTGGTGCGGCCCACGCGGGCGAGCATGGTCCGGACGGCGTCGGAGCCGGCACCGATGTGCCGGTCGGCGAAGACGGTGGTCGGGGACGTGGTGGCGAGCTGGATCGTCATGAGGAACTCCCGGGTGCTGCACGCCAGGGCGGCGTGGATCGGTTCGAGTTCCTCCCCGCTCTGTCTGGGACCTGAGAGATTCCGCGGCCGTGGAGCCGCTTGCACCGTCGGTGAGTCCGGCGACGCGCGCCGGGCTGCTTTCCAGAGTTGCCGATCCGTGGTGGTACGGGGGCCTGAGAGTTTCCTGGGGAGGAATTGCTCCTACGGCGCCCGCCGGTCCGAGTGCACCGGCGGGACTCTCCCACCACAGCTCATGGGCGTCTTCTGCTCCTAGGATAGCCGGAGCCGGAAAGAGGTGTCCACCGTCACGCGGAAAACCCCGGCCGTGCCGGGGGAGCCGCCCGGCGGATCGGCCCGGCGGCTCAGCTCTTGAGGGACCAGAAGCGGCGGTCGCGGTCCCACTGCACCGTGCCGCCGTGGGCCTTGCGGAACTCCGCGAGGACCTCCTTGCTGATCCCGGTGTGCCCGTTCTCCAGGGTCCGGACCCACTCGGGGCCGAAGGTCCCGGGGATGTCCTGGACGGCCTGGTCCTGGGACAGTCGTCCCTCGGTCCGGATGCGGTCGATCATCCAGGTGGCGATGTCCTGTGCGCTCGTCATGATCCGAGCCTACGCGGCTCCGCACCCGTCGCCGGCACGGGGCCGGACCTCAGGCCAACTGCACCACGGTGCGGGCGTCCGCGTCCCAGCGGCGCAGCGCCACGGCGCGAAGCGGCTCGGGGTGCGGGGCCAGGACGTCGAGCGCGGCGGCCACCTGCTCCGGGCGCATCCGGCGCGCCAGGGTGATGTGCGGCGTCCAGGCCCCGGGGAAGGAGGTGCGCGCCTGCCCCGGGACCGAGCCCACGGCGTCGCAGACCCGCCGGTGCAGCTCGAGCAGCTCAGGGGTGGTCACGACCTGGCGGACCACCACGTAGCCGCCCCGGCCCGGACCGAACAGCAGCACGCCCGCGCTGGTCAGCGGCAGGTCCACGAACCCGGCGGCCGCGGCGACCCGCTCGTCGACCCCCGGCACGGTCTCCGGGGCCAGGGACGGGGCGGCCACCAGGGTGATGTGGGGGCGGTTGGACTCGGAGCGGTGCCGGCCGGAGCTGGGCAGTCCCGCCTCGGCCAGCCGGTCCCAGTCCGCGCGCACGGCCGCCTCGGCGTCCTCGCCGAGCAGCAGCTCCAGGCTGTGCACCGTCCACCTCCTCGCGCGTCGGCCGGCGGTCCCGCGGGATCCGGCTCCGGTGGACGCGAGTCTAGCGGGGCGTCCGCCGTGCTTGCCTATACTGGCCGGACGGCAACGGGAGGATCTCCATGACCGACATCGCGATCCGTTTCGAGGGCGCCGGCAAGACGTACCCGGACGGGACCACGGCCGTCGAGGCCCTCGACCTCGAGATCCCCCGCGGGTCCCTCACCGTGTTCGTGGGACCCTCCGGCTGCGGCAAGACCACCTCCCTGCGGATGATCAACCGCATGGTGGAGCCCACCTCCGGCTCCGTCACGGTCGAGGGCCGTGACGTCACGTCCGTGCCCGCCCACGAGCTGCGCCGCTCCATGGGCTACGTCATGCAGCAGTCGGGCCTCCTGCCGCACCGGACCGTGGTGGACAACATCGCGACCGTCCCGCGGCTCAACGGCGTGCCGAGGAAGCAGGCGCGGGAGCGGGCCCGCGAGCTGCTGAGCACCGTGGGGCTCGCCGAGGCCCTGGGCTCCCGCTACCCCTCCCAGCTCTCGGGCGGTCAGCAGCAGCGCGTGGGCGTGGCCCGGGCGCTCGCCGCCGACCCGCCGGTCCTGCTCATGGACGAGCCGTTCTCCGCCGTGGACCCCGTGGTGCGCCAGGACCTGCAGCGCGAGCTGCTGGACCTCCAGCGCCGGCTGCACCGCACCATCGTGTTCGTCACCCACGACATCGACGAGGCGATCCTGCTCGGCAACCGGGTGGCCGTCTTCGCCACCGGCGGGCGGCTGGCGCAGTACGCCACCCCGGAGGAGCTGCTGCGCGCGCCCGCCGACGACTTCGTGGCGGACTTCGTGGGCCGGGACCGCGGCTTCCGCTCCCTGACCTTCGACTCGGCCCACGACATCCCCGTGCACCCGGTGGCCACCGTGCGCCCGGACGGCACCCAGGGCGTGGCCGGCACCGGGGACGGGCCCGTCCCCGACGGGTGGACGCTGCGGGTCGACGACGACGGCGCCCCCCGCGGCTGGGTGCGGCCCGGCGCGGAGGACGACCCCGTGGTCGGCGGCACCCTGCACCGGCCCGGCAGCTCCCTGCGCAGCGCCCTGGACGCGGCCCTGTCCTCGCCGTCGGGCCTCGCCGTGGTCGTCGACGACGACGGCCGGGCGGTCGGGATCATGCAGCCGGGGGAGATCATCGCGGCCATCGAGGACGCGCGGCTCGGCGGGCGGACGCCCCGATGAACTGGACGAGCCGGAACTGGCCCTACGTCCTGGAGCTCACGGGCACGCACCTCGTCCAGTCGGTGCTGCCCCTGCTGCTCGGCGCCCTCGTCGCCGTCCCGGTGGCGCGGCTCGCCGCCCGCAACCGCACGCTGCGCCCGGTGCTCGTCACGGGCTCCTCCCTGCTCTACACCATCCCCTCCCTGACCCTGTTCGTGGTGCTGCCCCTGCTCCTCGGCACGCAGATCACCTCGGTGGTGAACGTGGTCGTGGCGCTGACCGTCTACGTCGTGGCCATCCTGGTGCGCTCCTCCGTGGACGCCTTCGAGTCCGTGGACCGCGACATCCTGCAGGCCTCCACCGCGATGGGCTACCGCCCGCTGCGGCGCTTCTTCGCGGTCGAGCTGCCGCTCGCGGTGCCCGTGCTGGTCGCCGGGCTGCGGGTCGCCTCCGTCAGCAACATCTCCATGGTCAGCGTGGGCGCCGTGATCGGCGTGCAGTCCCTCGGCACCCTGTTCACCGACGGGCTGCGCCGGTCCATCCTCGAGGAGATCGCGGTGGGCATCGTCCTGACCGTGGTCCTGGCGGTGCTCATGGACCTCGTGCTGCGGGGGGCCGGCCGCGCCCTGACGCGCTGGCAGCGGGCGGGCACGGCCCCGGTCCCGCGCGTGCGCAGAGGAGCGGTCGCGTGAGCCTCGCCGGCGGCGCCCTGGAGTGGCTGACCGATCCCGAGAACTGGTCCGGGCCCGGCGGCATCCCCGCCCGGCTGCTGGAGCACCTGACGTACAGCGGCGTGACGATGGCCGTGGCCCTGGCCGTGGCAGTCCCCCTGGGCCTGTGGGTGGGGCACACGGGGCGCGGCTCCGGCGTCGTCGTCGGCCTGGCCGGGGCGCTGCGCGCCCTGCCCACGCTGGGCCTGCTCACCCTCTTCACCCTGCTGCTCGGGCTCGGACTGGTGCCGCCGATCATCGCGCTCGTCCTGCTCGCGATCCCCCCGATCCTGTCGGGGGCCTACGCGGGGGTCGCGAACGTGTCCCCGGCCCTCAAGGACGCCGGGGCGGCGATGGGGATGACCGGGAGCCAGGTGCTGACCCGCGTGGAGGTGCCCAACGCCCTGCCCGTGATCCTGGGCGGGGTCCGCAACGCCGCCCTGCAGGTCGTGGCGACCGTGACCGTGGTCGCCTACATCAACCTCGGCGGCCTCGGCCGCTACCTCATCGACGGCCTCGCCGTGCGCGACTACGACCGGATGCTCGGCTCCGTGGTGCTCGTGGCGGTCCTCGCGCTCGTCGTGGACGCCGTCCTGGCCCTGGCCCAGCGGCTGTCCACCTCGCCGGGGCTGCGCCTCGCCGCTCCCTGACCCACCGCTGCCCCTGACCCCCGTCCTCCCGAGCCCCACCGTCCTCCGTGCCACCGACCGACAGGAGAACCACCATGACCACCGCTCCCGCGCTCCGCCGCCGCGCCGCCGCGCCCGCCCTGGGCGCCGCCCTGCTGCTGGGCCTGACCGCCTGCGGCGGCGGCGACCCCCTCGCCGAGGAGGACGGGTCCGCGACCACGTCCTCGGAGACCGTGACCGTGGGCTCCGCCGACTTCCCGGAGAGCCAGATCGTGGCCGAGCTCTACGCCGGGGCGCTGAAGTCCGCCGGGGTCGAGACGGAGACGTCCCTGGGCATCGGTGCCCGCGAGGCCTACGTGGGGGCCGTGCAGGACGGGTCCGTGGACGTGGTCCCGGACTACTCCGGCAACCTGCTGCTCTTCGCGGACCCCGAGGCCACGGCGAGCTCGGCCGACGAGATCATGGCGGCCCTGCCCGACGCGCTGCCCGAGGGCCTGACCGTGCTCGAGGCCTCCGAGGCGGAGAACAAGGACGCCATGGTGGTCACCTCCGGGACCGCGGAGCAGTACGGGCTCACGAGCATCGCGGACCTGGCGGAGGTGTGCGGGGAGCTCGTGATCGCGGGTCCGCCCGAGTTCGCCGAGCGCGCCTACGGCCTCGACGGCCTGGAGCAGAAGTACGGCTGCGTGCCGGAGTCCTTCGAGCCGATCAACGACGGCGGCGGCCCGCTCACCGTCCAGGCCCTCCTCGACGGGGACGTGGACGTCGCCGACATCTTCACGACCACCCCGGCGATCGCCGACAACGACCTCGTGGTGCTGGAGGACCCGGAGAACAACTTCATCGCCCAGCAGGTCCTGCCGCTGGCCGCGGCGGACCGGCTGCCCCAGGAGGCGGTGGACGCGCTGAACGAGCTCTCCGGCAAGCTCACCACGGAGGCCCTCATCGACCTGAACCGCCAGGTCAGCGGCGAGGACCAGGTCAGCCCGGCCGACGCCGCGCAGGAGTGGCTGTCCGCCAACGGGTACTGAGCCCGCGCACGGCACCGGCACGGGCGCCGCGTCCCGGGGTCCGCGATCCCGGGGCGCGGCGTCCGCCCTGCACAGGGTTCTCCACACGCACGGCGTCGTCTCCAGGGGTCCTCCGCGCCCGCCGGGGCGCTCCCGGAGGGAGCCGGCGGGCCTTTCCCCACAGTGTCCCCAGGACTCGTCCACACCTGTGGACAACTCTGTGCACAGGCATGTGGAGGAAGCCCCGGGTCATCCGCTGAAAAGCTGGGAGCGCATCAGTATGCTGAGGGGCGGACCGCTCCCACCCACCGGTGGCAGCTGGTCCTCGACCATCCGAGGGCTCGTCGTCAAGGAGGATCTCGAGTTCGGAGACTGCCCGCCCCGGGGCGGACGACCGAAGGAGCAGTGTGCCGAACACCAGTACGCCCGGTATCCCGGGCCTGTCGCCGGAGAACCAGGCGCGCGTGATCACCGCGTGCGTCCGCCAGCGGGTGCAGGAGGGCCGCCCGGCGGACCTGCCGGGCACGGGGTGGACGGACTTCGACCGCAGGTTCGACGAGCACTTCCCCCGGCTGACGCTGCTCTTCGCCGAGATCTACGGCCACCGCGAGGACTTCCTCGAACAGCTCAGCGAGCTCGGGCTGCAGCTGGCGCGCTCCTGGGCCGAGCGCCCCGACGACCTCAAGGACCTGGACGCCCGGCGCGAGCAGGACCCCGCGTGGTTCGGCGCGCGGCAGATGCTCGGCGGGGTCTGCTACGTGGACCGGTACGCGGGGAACCTGCGGGGCATCCGGGAGCAGATCCCCTACTTCCGGGAACTGGGCCTGACCTACCTCCACCTCATGCCCCTGTTCGAGGCGCCGGAGGGCAACTCGGACGGCGGCTACGCGGTGTCCTCGTACCGCCGCGTGGAGCCGAGGCTGGGGACCATGGAGGAGCTCGCCGAGCTGAGCCGCGAGCTGCGCCGGAACGGGATCAGCCTGGTCCTCGACTTCGTCTTCAACCACACCTCCAACGAGCACGAGTGGGCGCGCCGGGCCGCCGCGGGGGAGCGGGAGTACGAGGACTACTACTGGATCTTCCCGGACCGCACGGTCCCGGAGCAGTTCGAGCGCACCACGCGGGAGATCTTCCCGGACGACCACCCCGGCTCCTTCACGCGGATCGGCGCCGGCGAGGAGGACCCCCGGTGGGTGTGGAGCACCTTCTACTCCTTCCAGTGGGACCTCAACTACACCAATCCCGCCGTCTTCCGGGCGATGGCCGCGGAGCTGCTGTTCCTGGCCGCCCAGGGCGTCGAGGTGCTGCGCATGGACGCCGTCGCGTTCATCTGGAAGCAGCTGGGCACCGCCTGCGAGTCGCTGCCCCAGGCCCACGTGCTGCTGCGCGCGTACAACGCGCTGTGCCGGATCGCCGCGCCGGCCGTGCTGTTCAAGTCCGAGGCGATCGTCCACCCGGACGAGGTCGCCCGGTACATCGAGCCCGGACAGTGCCAGCTGTCCTACAACCCGCTCCAGATGGCCCTGACCTGGGAGGCGATGGCCACCCGGGAGCCGAAGCTGCTCGCGCAGGCCCTCGAGGAGCGCCACGCCCTCCCGCCCGGCACGGCGTGGGTGGACTACGTGCGCGGCCACGACGACATCGGCTGGACGTTCTCGGACGAGGACGCCGCCCGGCTGGGCGTGCACGGCCACGACCACCGCCGCTTCCTCAACGCCTTCTACACCGGGCGCCACCCCGGCAGCTTCGCGGACGGCGTCCCGTTCCAGGAGAACCCCCGCACGGGGGACTGCCGCGTGTGCGGGACCACGGCGTCCCTGCTGGGCCTCGCCGAGGACCCGGCGTCCGCGGTGGACCGGGTCCTGCTCGCGCACTCCGTGGCGATGAGCACCGGCGGCATCCCCCTGCTGTACCTGGGTGACGAGGTCGGCCAGCTCAACGACCCCGCCTGGAACGAGGACCCCGCGCACGCCGGCGACGCCCGGTGGGTGCACCGGCCGCCGCGGCCCGTCCAGGACTACGAGCGCCGTCACGAGTTGTTCTCCGTGCAGGGCCGGATCTTCGGGGGCATCCGGAGGATGGTCGAGCTGCGCCGGAACTCCCCGGAGTTCGACGGCAACACGCTCCTCCCGTTCGACGCGCGCAACCCCCACGTGCTGGGCTACCAGCGCCCGGGCGGCAACACGGTGGTGCTGTGCCTGGCGAACTTCTCCGACTGGTCCCAGTTCGTCACGGGGGAGACCCTCTCGGGGTTCCTGCCCCAGGCCGTCGAGCTGCACGGCAACACCGAGCTCGACCTGCGCCACGGTCTGCTGCTCGACGCCCACGGGTTCCTCTGGATCCGCGTGCTCCCGAAGCGCTGACCCGTGGGTGCGTGGACGGTGCTGGTGCTCTCGGGCGTCCTCGAGGCGGTGTGGGCGTCCGCGCTCGCGGCCTCGGACGGTCTCCGCCGTCCCGTGCCGGCCGTGGTGTTCGCGGTGACGGCCGCCGTGAGCCTGGCCGGACTGTCCTACGCCATGGCCACCCTCCCCACGGGCACGGCGTACGCCGTCTGGGTGGGCATCGGCGCGGCCCTGACCGTGGCCTGGTCCATGCTGACGGGCCGCGAGTCCGCCACGCCCCTCAGGATCCTGCTGGTGCTCGGACTCGTCGGCTGTGTGATCGGGCTCAAGGTTGTCGGCTGAGGCCGGCGCGGCGCGGGCCGAGCGGGACCGGCGCGCCCGTGCCTGGGCGCTGCTGGTGCTCAGCGGGATCCTGGAGGCGGTCTGGGCCACCGCCCTGGGCGCGTCCGAGGGCTTCTCGCGGCCGGGCCCCGGTCTGCTCTTCGCCGTGACCCTGGTGCTGAGCATGCTCACCCTGGCACGCGCCGCCCGGGTGGTGCCGATGGGCACCGCCTACGCCGTGTGGACGGGCATCGGCGCCGTGCTCACGGTCGCGTGGGCGGCCGGCACGGGGCAGGAGCAGATCTCGTGGGCGAAGGCCCTCTTCCTGGCGGGGATCGTGGCGTGCGTCGTGGGCCTGCACGCCGCCGACCGGCCGACCCCGGGGAAGGACCGGTGACCCGGGACCGCAGGCCGGGCGCGCACCTCATGCTGGTGCTCACCGCCACGATGGCCGTGGGCCCGCTGCTGACCCACAGCCTCTCGGCGATGAGCCCCCTGGTGATCGCGGACCTGGAGCTCACGGAGGCGCAGTTCGGGCTGCTCGCCACCACCACCTTCTTCGTCGCGGCCGTCACCGCGGTGCGCACGGGCCGCTGGGCGGACCGGCTGGCCGCCCGCACCCTGCTGGTCGTGATGTTCGGCGGCGCCGCGCTCGCGATGCTCCTGACCGCCGCCGCGCCGGGCTACGCGGTCCTGCTCGCGGCCATGGTGCTCTCGGGGCTCGGGCAGGTCATGGCCAACCCCGCGACCAACCGGCTCATCCGGCTGCACGTGCCCGCCGGGCGGCGCGCCGGCTGGCTCGGGATCAAGCAGGCCGGCGTGCAGGCCTCGCAGCTCGTGGCGGGCCTGACCTTCCCCGCGCTCGGCCTGCTGCTCGGCTGGCGCACCGCGGTCCTGGTGGCTGTGGGCGCGGTGCTGCTCCTGCTCGTGCACGGCTGGTGGACGGTCCCGGACAACCACCCCGGCACCCCGGCGGCACGCCCGTCCCGGACGACGTTTCCGTCCGGGGCGGCATCACGGCCGCGGACAGCGTCCGGGCCGCGGACGGCGTCCCGGTCCGGGACGGGGTCTCCGTCGCCGGCGACGCTGCCGTCCCGGTCCTGGGCGGCCCTCCGGTCGTGGACCGGTCGCCGGACCCGGCGGCCGGAACCGACGAGCCGGCCCCGGACGGCGGGCGCCGCCGCACGGCCGCCGATGCCCGGTGCCGTCAAGGCGTACGCCGCGGCCGCGGCACTGACCGGGCTGGGGGCGCAGGCCGCCAACGTCTACCTGCCGCTCTACGCCCACCGGGAGCTGGGCCTCGACGTCGTCGCCGCCGGGGCCACCGTGTCCGTCTCCGCGCTCGTGGGCATCGCCTCCCGGGTGCTGTGGGCGCGCGTGATGGACCGGCCGGGCACGGACGGCTTCGTGCTGCTGGCCGGCATGGCCCTGGGGGCGGCCGCGAGCGCCGTGCTGCTGATCCTGGCGCCGCTGCACCCCGGCCTCGCGTGGGCGGTGTGGCCGGCGGCCGTCCTGCACGGGGGCGCGGCACTCGCGGTGAGCGTGGTGGTGATGTCCGCGGCGATGCGCGCCGTGCCCGCCGACCGGGTGGGGGCGTCCACCGGCGTGGTGACCATGGGCCTGTACGCGGGGTTCTGCGCCGGTCCGCTCGCCCTCGGCGGACTGCTCCAGCTCACGGGGTCCTTCGCGGTGGGCTGGGGCGTGGTGCTCGTCTGCTACCTGGCCTGCGCGGCGCTCGCCGTCCTCGTGCGCTCCCGTGCACACCGCTAGGACGCCGCCGTCCGGAGTGCTCCCGGCCGCTGCCGCCTCCCGTTCGGCGGGGTCCCCGCCCGCCCGCCGACCGGTGCTGTCCCCCGTTCAGGGGGACCGGCCGGCCTCTGTGCGACGCTCCGTGACGTCCTGGCACGGTCTTCTCAACAGCTTCTCCACAGGTGTTGTCCACAGCGTGGATAACTTCCACCGGTGGAATTACGGGACTCCCTGTCCCGCCCACCCCGCGCTGACCTGCAACGGCGCCGCCGGCCGGGGATTGGGTGCACCGGTGCTCGCTCTGTGCACGCGTTCCTCCACACCTGTGGACAACTTTCTCCACCCCCTGTGCACCCGGACGGGCGGGCCCCGCGAGGGCCGATCACTAGAGTAGTTGTGTGCACATGCGAATTGCTCCCGTCCGTGCGCTGCGCGTGCCTGCCCGGGGCGCGGATCCGACCGGGGACCGGAGGACACGATGCTGAAGGGCGCCACGACGTTCCGGCTGGTGGACACGGCCGTGGTCGGGGCCGACCCGGCCCTGGTGGAGCGCTTCCTGCTCGACCCCGGCTGCCTGCGCCGCTGGAACCCCATCCCGGAGCGGAACTACCAGGTCAGCACGGCCGTGCTGCAGCTCGGCACGTCGATCGAGTCCACGGTCCGCGTGGGCCCCCTCCGCTTCTCCTTCGTGAACATCGTCTCCGACCACGTCCCGGGCCGGCGCCTGGGGATGCGCACCACCAAGGGCGTGGTGGATCTGCTGGTGACCATCACCTGGGAACCGGTGGAGGGGGGCACCCGGATCGAGAAGGCCGTGGACGGGCGGTTCACGGAGTCCAAGGCCTGGCTGTGGCGCCTGCTCGAACCGGCCGCCCGCCGGAGCGCCCGGAACGCCCTCGAGACGCTCGGGCGGATGATCGAGACGGGGGACTACGAGTTCACGGTCCCGTCCCAGCTGACCCCCCACCCGCCCCGCTGCCCGCTCGAGAGCCCGCCCGACTTCTTCTGAGCCCCCGGCGGAGGCTGCCCGGGGGCGCGCCGTACGCTGGTGGCGGAACCTCCTTGACCCCTGCTCGCGCGCGGGACGAGGGTGGAACCACACGACAGCACTCGAAAGGACTCTCCTATGGCCGAGAAGTACACCCTTCCCGATCTCCCCTACGACTACGCGGCGCTCGAGCCCCACATCTCCGCGAAGATCATGGAGCTGCACCACGACAAGCACCACGCCACCTACGTGGCCGGTGCCAACACCGCCCTGGAGAAGATGGCGGAGGCCCGCGCGAACGGTGACGGCGCCGCCGCGGCCAAGCTGTCCAAGGACCTGCAGTTCAACCTCGGTGGCCACGTGAACCACTCGGTGTTCTGGCAGAACCTCTCCCCCGAGGGCGGCGACAAGCCGACCGGTGAGCTCGCCGCGGCGATCGAGGACCACTTCGGGTCCTTCGACGCCTTCCGCGACCACTTCACCGCCGCGGCCACCACGATCCAGGGCTCCGGCTGGGCGATCCTCGCCCTTGAGCCCGTCGGCGGCAACCTGGTCATCGAGCAGATGTACGACCAGCAGAACGGCGTGCCCGTCGCCACGATCCCGCTGCTCCAGCTGGACATGTGGGAGCACGCGTTCTACCTCGACTACCAGAACGTCAAGGCGGACTACGTCAAGGCCTTCTGGAACATCGTGAACTGGGCGGACGTCCAGGAGCGCTTCGAGAAGGCGCGCACCGGGGGCCGGTCCATCATCTGATCCCCGGTCCGCACCGTCGGGCGCCGCGCGCGCCCGACCCCGCGAGCAGAGCCCCCGGACCACGCGGTCCGGGGGCTCTGTGCCGCCCGGGGCGGAAGCACCGCGGAGGTCCCGGAGCGTCACACGGGCGGGGGAGGGGTCCCGGCGGTGGGGCACAATGGCGGGGACCCTGTTCGCACTCAACGACGAGAGCACGAGGACCCCGCATGAGCGACGAGAACCAGCAGCCCGGCCCCATCACGCACGAGGAGATCTTCCGCTCCCACGAGGGCGGCAAGCTCTCCGTGGTCTCGAAGTCCCCCCTGGCCACCCGCCGGGACCTGTCCATCGCCTACACCCCCGGGGTCGCCGAGGTGAGCCGGGCGGTGGCCGCGGATCCCGACATGGCGGCCACGCACACCTGGGCGGGCCGGCTCGTGGCGGTGATCTCCGACGGCTCCGCCGTGCTGGGCCTGGGTGACATCGGCCCGGCCGCGTCCCTGCCGGTGATGGAGGGCAAGGCCGCCCTGTTCAAGACCTTCGCGGACCTGGACTCGATCCCGATCGTGCTCGACACCCAGGACGTCGACGAGATCGTGGCCACCGTCAAGCTGCTGCGCCCGTCCTTCGGCGCGGTGAACCTCGAGGACATCTCCGCCCCGCGCTGCTTCGAGATCGAGAAGCGTCTGATCGAGGAGCTGGACATCCCGGTGATGCACGACGACCAGCACGGCACCGCCGTCGTCGTCCTGGCCGCCCTGCTCAACGCCGCGACCCTGGTGGGCAAGGACCTGGCGGGCTTGAAGGTCGTGATCGCCGGCGCCGGGGCGGCCGGCATCGCGATCACCGAGATCCTGCTGGCCCAGGGCATCGATGACGTGGTGCTGATGGACTCCCGGGGCATCGTCTCGAGGGAGCGCGACGACCTCAACGCGATCAAGGCCGGCTACGCGGCGCGCACCAATCCGCGCGGGCTGATCGGCGGGCCCAAGGACGCCCTCGAGGGCGCCGACGTGTTCGTGGGTGTGTCGGGCGGGACGGTCCCCGAGGAGTACCTCACCGAACTCGCCGAGGACGCGATCGTGTTCGCCCTGGCCAACCCGGACCCGGAGATCATGCCCGAGGTCGCCGCGAAGTACGCCTCCGTGGTCGCCACCGGCCGGTCGGACTTCCCGAACCAGATCAACAACGTGCTGGCCTTCCCGGGCATCTTCCGCGGCGCCCTGGACGCCGGGGCGGCCCGGATCACCCCGGTCATGAAGCTCGAGGCCGCCCGGGCGATCGCGGCGATCGCCGCCGCCGACGGTCTGACCGCGGACCACATCGTGCCCTCCGCCCTGGATCCCCGGGTCGCCCCGGCCGTGGCGGAGGCCGTGGCGGCCTGCGCGCGGGCCGAGGCGACCGTCTGACCCGCTCCGCACCCGCTGACCCGCGGCGGCCCGGGCGACCACGGAAGAACGTGGTCACCCGGGCCGTCGCGGGTCAGGAGGCAGCGCGTTCAGGCGTAGAAGCGGTTGAGGAAGGTCGCGACCACGGCGGGCCGCTCCTCGCCCTCGATCTCGATCGTGCCGTCGGCCACCAGGTGCAGGCCGTTGCCCTTGACCTCCTGGACGTCGGTGATGGTCACGGTCATGCGGATCCGCGAGCCGACCTTGACGGGAGAGGTGAAGCGGACCTTGTCGAGGCCGTAGTTGACCTTGGTCTTCACGCCGGTGACGTCGAAGAGCTCGGACCACATCGGGATGAGCAGGGACAGGGTCAGGAAGCCGTGGGCGATCGGGGCGCCGAAGGGCCCTTCGGCGGCGCGCTCGGGATCGGTGTGGATCCACTGGTGGTCGTCGGTGGCGTCGGCGAACGTGTTCACCTGGTCCTGGGTGATCTCCCGCCAGGCGGAGTGCCCGAGGCTCTTGCCGACGAGGTTCTTCACCTCGTCGAAGGCGACGACGGTCTGGGGCTGGGTCTGTGCTTCGGTCATGGCGTGTCCTTACGTGGTGGCGTCTGTGGCGTCGGTGGTGGATCGGGGGGTGTCGGGCGGGCGGCTCAGACGAACGCGCTCCGGCCGGTGATCGACCGGCCGACCACGAGCGCGTTGATCTCGTGGGTGCCCTCGTAGGAGTAGACGGCCTCGGCGTCGGCGTGGAAGCGGGCGACGTCGTGGGCCAGGGTGATGCCGTTGCCGCCGACCAGTTCGCGGGCCAGCGCCACGGTCTCGCGCATGTGCAGGCTGATCCACATCTTCGCCAGGGCGGAGTCCTCGTCCCGGTAGACGCCGCCCTCCTGCCGCTCGGCGAGGCCGGCGACCATGGTCAGGGACGCGGTGACGTTGCCGAGCATCCGGGCCAGCTTCTCCTGGACGAGCTGGAAGCCGCCGATCGGGCGGCCGAACTGCTCGCGCTCCCGCACGTAGCGCAGCGCGGCCTCGTAGGCGCCGGCCTGGATGCCGGTGGCGATCCAGGCGACGTCGGAGCGCATGGCGCGCAGCATCGCGGCGACGTCCTTGAACGAGTTCACGTTCCCCAGCCGTTGTGCCTCCGGCACCCGGGCCCCGTCGAGGTGGATGTCGGCGTTCTGCATCATCCGCAGGGACGTCTTGCCGTGGATCTTCTCCAGCCGCACGCCCGGGGCCTGCCGGTCCACGAGGAAGCCCTTGACCGGCCCGTCGGCCTCGTCGCGGGCGAAGACGGCGAGGAGGTCGGCGGTGAAGGCGCCGCCGATCCAGCGCTTGGTGCCCGTCAGCACCCACTCGTTGCCCTCGCGCCGGGCCGTGGTGGCCAGCCCGCCGGCGATGTCGGAGCCGTGCTCGGGCTCGGTCAGGCAGAACACCCCGGTCATCTCGAAGGACGTGATCTTCGGGTCCCACGCGGCGAACTGCTCCGGCGTGCCGCCCACGCGGCAGGCCGTGCGGAACAGCCCGGCCTGGGCGGTGTAGAACGTGGCGACCGAGGCGTCGGTGCGGGCCAGCTCGAAGATCCGGAACCCGTGGTACAGGGACCGGGGCTGCCCGCCGTCGGCCGTGAGCTCGGGCGGGGTCATGAGGTCGAGGGCGTGCAGGGAGGGGGCGATCTGGTAGGGGAACTCCCCGGCCTCCCAGTACTCGGCCAGCAGCGGCCGCACCTCGTCCTCGAGCACCCGGCGCAGCCTGCGCAGGGGGGCCTTCTCGGCCTCGGTCAGTCTCTCCGCGATCCCGTACGGGTCGCAGTCGGGGTAGAGGCGCCCGGCGTCCGTGCTCATGCCCGTGCCCCGTCGAGGCCGAGCAGGCGCACGGCGTTGTCCTTGAGGATCTTGGGGCGGACCTCGTCCGTGAAGGACTGCTGCTCGAAGGCCCCGAGCCACTTCTGCGGGGTGATCAGCGGGTAGTCGGTGCCGAAGAGGACCTTGTCCTGGAGCATCCGGTTGGAGGCCTTCACCAGCGACTCGGGGAAGTACTTGGGCGACCAGCCGGAGAGGTCGATCCACACGTTGGCCTTGTGGGTGGCGATGGAGTTGGCCTCCTCCTGCCAGGGCACCGAGGGGTGGGCCATGATGACCTGGAGCTCGGGGAAGTCCGCGGCCACCGCGTCCAGCAGCAGCGGGTTGGAGTAGCCCAGCTTGATCCCGCCCCCGCCGGGCAGCCCGGCGCCCATGCCGTTCTGCCCGGTGTGGAACAGGGCGGGCACGCGCAGGTCCTGGATCGCCGCGTAGAGCGGGTAGAACCGCTCGTCCGAGGGGTCGAAGCCCTGCAGGGAGGGGTGGAACTTGAAGCCCTTGACGCCGTGCTCCTCGACGAGCATCTTCGCCCGCTCCACCGCGGCGGAGCCCTGGAGCGGGTCCACGGAGCCGAAGGGGATCAGCACGTCGTTGTTGCGGGCCGCGCCCTCGGCGATCTCCTCGATGGAGTTCGGCTCGTGGCCCAGGGCGGTGGTCGCGTCGACGGTGAAGACGACGGCGGCCATCCGCCACTCGCGGTAGCGCTCGGCGATGGTGTCCAGGGACGGGGACCGGTCCTCGGCCTTGAAGTACTTGGCCGAGGCCTCGGTCAGGGCCGCGGGCAGGGACGGGTGTCCGTGGTCGGAGCACTCGATGTGCACGTGCATGTCGATCGCGTTCAGCGACGCGAGGTCGAGACCGTACTCGTAGCGCATGCCGGCTCCTCCTAGGACTGCTGGGTCGCGGACTCGGGCTTCAGTTCCTCCGGCAGTGGGGGCAGGGTCTCGCCGACCGGCTGCAGGCTGCCCTCGAGGATCGCGGGGAGCTGCTCGCGCAGCGCCTCGAAGGTCCAGCCGCCGTTGCGGTACTCGGTGGCCACGGGGCGGGGGTGGCTGAAGACCTGGAGGCGGTCGCCGCCGGCGCCGATGGCCTGGCCGGTGACCTGCGCGGCGTCGTCGGAGGCGAGCCAGGCGATCAGCCCGGCGACGTCGGCGGCGTTGCCGAAGCCGAGGTCCTTGCGGAAGAAGTCCGGCATCGGCTCGCCGCGGCGGTCGGCCTCGACGGCGGAGCGGAAGAAGGGGATGGTCTCGGTCATGGCGGTGGCGGCCACGGGGATGACGGCGTTGGCGGTGACGCCGGCCTTCTTCATCTCCAGGGCCCAGGTGCGGACCATGCCCACGATCCCGGCCTTCGCCGCCGCGTAGTTGGTCTGGCCGAAGTTGCCGTACTGGCCGGTGGGGGAGCCGATGGTGATGATCCGCCCGGGCACCCCGTTCTCCTTGAAGTACCGGTAGGCCTCGCGGGCGCAGGTGAAGGTGCCGCGCAGGTGCACCTGGATGACGAGGTCGAAGTCCTCGTCGGTCATCTTCAGCAGGGACTTGTCGCGCAGCACCCCGGCGTTGGTGACGAGGACGTCGAGGCGGCCGAAGGCCTCCACCGCACCCTGCACCAGGGCGGTGGCGGTTTCGGTGGAGCCCACGGGGGCGACGACGGCGACGGCCCGCCCGCCGGTCTCGGTGATGGAGGCGACGGCGTTCTCGGCGATGGCCTGGTCGACGTCGTTGATGACCACGGCCGCGCCCTGGCGGGCGAGCTCCTGGGCGTAGGCCAGGCCCAGACCCTGGCCGGAGCCGGTGACGACGGCGACCTTGCCGGCGAGAGGGGTGGTGCTCGGGGATGCGGTGCTGTCCTGTGCCATGGGGTGGCTCCTTCGCTGACGGATCGGCGCTGACGGATCGGCGCTCGTGGATCGGCGGACGGGGTGACGCCCGTCACTGCTGCGGGTTCGTCCCCATTCCACCGCTATTCGTTGAGAATGTCAATGGTTAAGAACCTCCATCTATGCTGGGGGCACGGATTCCGTAGACTGGGGTCCCCGGCCCCAGGAGAGACGCTATGACCACGCCCACCGACCCGTCCGCCGGTCTCGAGCGCCTCCTCGAGGCGGAGCTGACGGCGGAGCCGGTCTTCCTGATGGCCCGCGCCGCCTCGACGGGCTCCTCGGCGGCCAATCGGAGGCTGGCGGAGCTGGAGCTGAAGGTGCGCCACTACTCGGTCCTGGCGCTGGCCTGCGGCGAGGAGCAGCTGACGCAGCGCGAGCTCAGCCAGTTCCTGGTGCTGGACCCCAGTCAGATCGTGGCCATCCTCGACGACCTCGAGCGGCGCGGCGCGGTGGAGCGCCGGACCGACCCGCGGGACCGCCGCTCGAAGATCATCGCCCCCACCGCCGCCGGCCGGGAGCTGTACGCCCGGGCCAGGGTCCTGGTGGAGAACTCCACCGCGGAGTCGCTCTCCCCGCTCTCCCCGGCGGAGCGGGAGGAGCTGTCCCGGCTGCTGAAGAAGGTGGCCTTCTGACGGACCGCTCCCCCGGCCCTCGACGACGCCGAGCCCCCGCCCCGCCCCCTCTCCCCGGTCGAACGGGGAGGGCGGTGACGAGGCGGGGGCTCGGTGCCGCAGGTGCTCCGCAGCGGGCGGCGTCAGTGCTCGTGGGTCTCCAGGTCGAAGTCCTTGGACTCACGGGTGAGCAGGATGAACACCGCGCTGACCACCGCCATCCCGGCCAGGTACCAGACCACGGGGGCGATGGCCTGCCCGGAGGAGGCGTAGATCGAGGCGAGGATCGTGGGGGTGAAGCCCGCCCCGATCAGGGTGGCGAACTGGTAGCCCAGTGACGCGCCGGTGTAGCGGGACGACGTGCCGAACTGCTCCGAGATGAAGGCCGCCAGCGGTCCGTAGATCGCGGCGTGGCAGGCCAGCCCGATGGTGAAGGTCACGAAGATCAGCAGCACGTTGCCGGTGGCCAGCCAGGAGAACATGGGGAGGATGAGGGCGATGAACAGCACCAGCCCCACGACCATGACGGGGCGCCGGCCCAGCTGGTCGGACAGGCGGCCCATGCCGACCACGAAGAACACGCTGAGCACGGACGCGAGGGCGAAGGCGTAGAGGACCGGCTGCCGGTCGGCGCCGCGCTCGACCGCGTAGGCGACCGCGAAGGTGGCCAGGAAGACCTGGAGGGCGAACCCGGAGGCCCCCGCCAGCATCGTGTAGACCAGGGCGCGGGGGCGGCGCAGCACCTCGACGATGGGCACCTTGCGCTTGGCGGTGGGGCCCTCCGCGGCCTCCTTGGCCAGCGCGGCCTGGAAGATCGGGCTCTCGGACACCTGGGAGCGCACGAAGACGCCCACGGCCAGCAGCAGGACGGACAGCAGGAACGGGACGCGCCAGCCCCACGAGAGGAACTGCTCCTCCGGCATGGCGGCGAACAGGCCCAGGACGAAGGTGCCCAGCGCGGCACCGGTCGGGGCGCCGGCGTTGGTGAAGGACGCGGCGAACCCCCGCCTGCCCTTCGCGGAGTGCTCCAGGGCCATCAGTGCGGCCCCGCCCCACTCGCCGCCCACGGCGATGCCCTGGCACACCCGCAGGAGGATCAGGATGACCGCCCCCCAGGAGCCGATGACGGCGGCGCTGGGGATGAGGCCGATGAGCGTCGAGGCGATGCCCATGATCAGCATCGAGATGATGAGCATCTTCTTGCGGCCCAGGCGGTCGCCGAAGTGGCCGAAGACCGCCCCGCCCAGCGGGCGGGCCAGGTAGCCGGCGGCGAAGGTGCCGTACGCGGCGATCGTGCCGGCCAGCGGGTCGAGGTCGGTGAAGAACACGTAGGGGAAGACCAGGGCGGAGGCCGAGGCGTAGAGCAGGAAGTCGTAGAACTCGATGGTGGAGCCGAGGTAGCTGGAGAAGATGACCTTGCGCGCCTCTTTGTTCCTGGCGCGGGCGTCCAGGGACGCCAGGGTGCCGGGTGCTGCTGACATGGCGATTCCTTGCTCTGGGGCGGAGAGAGTGGGTGTGCCGCCGGGACGGGGCTCCGGTGCGGCGGACGGGCCGGCCCCGGTCCTCGGGTGCGTCCGGGCGGTGGTGTGGGCCGACTCACAGTGCGACCATTGGAACAGCAATCAATTGAAGATGTCAACCATTGAGAAGATGACATAAGTGGGAAAGTCGCGCGGGGTCGGGTTCGCCCGGGGGCCTGGACAATGTGATCCAGCTCTCTCTACGCTGGAGGCTAATAGTGGAACTTTTCAACTATTGGCTTTGACGACTGTTTGAGGAGGCGATCGCATGCGCAATCAGGGACTGGGATCCTGGCTCGTCCGGAGGCTCGAGAAGTCCGGGCCCAGGACGGCCGTGATCCACGGCGAGCGCACGCTGACGTACCGGGAGCTGCACGACCGGTCCCGGCGCCTCGCGACGGCCCTGTCCGGCCGGGGCGTGGGCCCCGGGGACCGGGTGGCGTTCCTCGGGGAGAACAGCCCGGCCTTCCTGGAGGCGATGTTCGCCGCGGGAGCGCTCGGCGCGGTCCTCGTTCCCCTCAACACGCGCCTGGCCGTCCCCGAGATCCGCTACCAGCTCGAGGACGCGGACGTCTCGGTGCTGATCCACGACGCCGCCCTGACGGGCCTGGCCGCACCGGCCGCCCGGGACCTGCCGGACGTGGTCCGCTGGGTCGTGGCCGAGGAGGACGCGGCCGGGGAGGGCGCGGACGAGGTCCCCGCCCTCGGGGCGGTGATCGCGGCGGCCGAGCCCTGGACGGAGGACGTCCCGGTGGGCCTGGACGACCTCGCCGTGATCCTCTACACCTCCGGGACCACCGGCCGGCCCAAGGGCGCCTGTCTGACCCACGGGAACTTCACCTGGAACTGCTTCAACGTCCTGGTCGACTACGACGTGGCGGCCGACGACGTCGCGCTCATGATCTCCCCGATGTTCCACGTGGCCTCGCTCGGGATGGGGGTGCTGCCGACGCTGCTGAAGGGCGCCACGCTGGTGCTCGAGTCCAAGTTCGTGCCCGGCCGGGTGCTGGAGCTCATCGAGCGCCACCGCGTCACCTGGCTCTCCGGGGTGCCGACCACCTACCAGATGCTGTGCGAGCACCCGGACTGGGACACCACGGACCTCTCCTCCCTGCGCAAGCTCACCTGCGGCGGCTCCGCGGTGCCCATGCGGGTCCTGGACGCCTACGAGAACCGGGGACTGGCCTTCACCGCCAGCTACGGCATGACGGAGACCTCCCCGGGCGCCACCAACCTCCCCGCCGCGAAGTCCCGCGAGAAGGCGGGCTCCTCCGGGCTGCCGCACTTCTTCTCCGACGTGCGGATCGTGGACGCGGCGGGGGAGCCCGCGGCTCCCGGCGAGGCGGGGGAGATCCTGCTCTCGGGGCCCAACGTCATCCGGGAGTACTGGAACCGCCCCGACGCGGCGGGGTCCTTCGAGGGGGAGTGGTTCCACTCCGGGGACCTGGGCTACCTGGACGAGGACGGCTACCTGTTCGTCGCGGACCGGATCAAGGACATGATCATCTCCGGCGGGGAGAACATCTACCCGGCGGAGGTCGAGGCGGCCATCCTCGAGCTGCCGGAGGTGGCCGCTGTGGCGGTCATCGGCGTGCCCGACGAGAAGTGGGGCGAGGTGCCGCACGCCGTCGTCGTCCCCCGGGAGGGGCGGGAGCTCACCGCGGGGACGATCCAGGAGCACCTGGCCGGCCGGCTGGCCCGCTACAAGGTCCCCAAGACGCTGAGCCTCGTGGACGAGATGCCCCGCACCGCGTCCGGCAAGATCCGCAAGAACGTCCTGCGCGAGCAGGCCGCCGGCTGAGGCGCGGGACCGGTCGCGCGCCGTCCGGGCTGGACGCGTCCACGACTTTTCATTAGCCTCCCCAGCACGGCCCGATGGCCGGACTCCTGTCGGGGGACAGGGGGGACTGGGGGAGATCGAGTGGGAAAGAGACTGCTGACCTGCGTGGTGGCGGCCGTGACGGCGGCGTCCGTCGCGCTGACCGTGCCGGCCGCGGCGGCCGTGACGCTGCGCCCGGACGGCACGGGCTCCGTCGGCCGGGAGGACGTCCTGCGGGCCGTGGGCTGGACCAACGACCGGCTGCAGACCTCCGCCGCGGAGCTGGACCTCGTCGCGGAGACGGTCACCGTGGCCACCGCGTCGTGGGAGTGCGTCCAGGAACTCACCGGCGCCGTGGCCGTGCAGGAGCGGCGGACGACGACGACCGCCCGGGCGGACCTGGTCGCCACCGTGCAGCGGAGCTCGGTGACGGGTGCCGTCACGGGCTTCGAGCTGCAGGGCTTCGCCGAGGACGCCGTGTCCGTCTCCGTGGTCGAGGGCCCCGACCTCGACGCCTGCCCGGGGAACGGGGGCGGGGACCAGGACGGGGCGTGGTCCCGGGTGCCCCGGTCCACCGAACGGGCGCAGGCGCACGAGGGGCCTGCCCTGGAGGTCGTCCACGACGGGGTGGCGCACCCGGTGCCCACCGAGCGGGAGGAAGCGGCCTGAGGGGCGCGCTGCGCGGCACCGCATGTGTCGCCGCAGGTCGGACAGGGGGTCACAGATGGGTCACGCCGCTGGATCGGCCCCCCGTGCCTGCATTAGCGTTCGGAAAAACGATCCGGGAGCGCGTCCCCGGTGTCGGGGGACAGGGGATTGGGGAAGCACATGCACAAGGTCATCGTGGTACTGGCGGCTCTCGCGGCGGCGGGGGTGTCGATCGGGCTGGCGGCGCCGGCCTGGGCGGCCACGCAGCTCCACGAGGACGGCACCGGCTTCGTGACCGCCGCCGACGCCCGGGCCGCGCTCGGCTGGGACGACGAGACGCTGCAGGCCAACGCGGCCTCGCTCGAGTTCGTGGCGGAGACCGAGTCGGTGACCGAGATCTCGTGGGAGTGCGTGAAGCCGGGGACCGCCGAGGTCCTGACGCGGCGGACGGACCTGGTGATCACCGAGACCCGGGGGATCGCGAGCACGCCGAGCACCCTGTGGTGGCGGACGGTCGTCGGCTTCCGGCTGGAGGGCTTCGACGGCCGGGGCGCCTCGAGCGCGGTTCCCGAGGGCCCCGCGCCCCACTCCTGCCCGGACCCCTCCTGGGTCCTGGTGTCGGAGAGCTCGCGGAGCGCAGAGCAGAAGGGCGAGCCGGTCCTGGCTGTCGTGCACGCCGGGGTGCAGCACCCGGTGCCGGTCGCGCTCCCGGTCCCGGTCGGCTGAGCGCGTTCAGCCGCGCGCCGCGACCAGCCGCTCGACGACGTCCCGGGCCGCCGCCACGATCCCGTCCACCTGTTCCGGGGTGACCTCGGCGGACAGCGTGAACCGGACCGCGGTGGTGGCGACCTCGGCGGGGAAGCCCATGGCGGTCAGCACGTGGGAGGGCTCGGTGTCCCCGGCCGCGCAGGCCGAGCCCGAGGAGACGAGCAGCCCGCGGGCCTCCAGATCCACCAGGACCGTCTCGCCGTTGACGCCGGGGAAGCAGAACGAGGCGTTGCCGGGCAGCCGCGCCGCCGGCCGCTCCCGGGGGTCCGGACCGGTCAGCACGGCCGACGGGACCGCGGACAGGATCCCGGTGATCAGCCGGTTCCGCAGCTCGGCCAGGCGCACCGACTTCGCCGCCCGCTCCTCGGCGGACAGCCGCAGGGCCGTGGCGAGGCCGACGGCGCCGGCCACGTTCGAGGTCCCGGAGCGCCGGCCGCGCTCGTGCCCGCCGCCGCTCAGCAGCGGGCGCAGGGGGGTCCCGCGGCGCAGGAACAGCACCCCCACGCCCTTGGGCCCCCCGATCTTGTGCCCGGCGAGGCTCAGCGCCGCCACGTCGAGCGCCTGTACGTCCAGTTCCAGCGACCCGGCCGTCTGGACCGCATCCGTATGGAACGGGACGTCCCGCGCCCGAGCCACCGCAGCCAGGTCGGCGATCGCCTGGACCGTACCCGTCTCGTTGTTCGCATGCATCACGGATACCACTGCGGTGCCCGGACGAACAGCCCTCTCCAGGGCGGCGGGGTCCACGAACCCCTCGGCGGACACGCCCAGCTCTGTGACGTCGAAGCCGTCCCAGCGGGCCAGGTCCCGGGCGGAGTCGAGCACGGCGTGGTGCTCGACGGCGCTCGTCACCACGTGCGTGCGCGCGGGGTCCCGGTCCCGGCGGCCCAGGGCGATGCCCTTGACGGCCAGGTTGTCGGCCTCGGTCCCGCCGGACGTGAACACGACCTCGGCGGGCCGGCAGTTCAGCACCTGCGCGACCGTCCCGCGGGCCCGGTCCAGCCCGGCCAGCGCCCGCCGGCCCGCCTCGTGGTAGCTCGAGGCGTTGCCGAACTCCTGCGTGAGATAGGGCCACATGGCCTCCAGGACCTCCCGCCGGACGGGGGTGGTGGCGGCCGAGTCGAGGTACAGCACCGTCATCCCGTCCCGGTGCCGTGGCCGCTGCCGAGCCCGATGTCGAGGCCCAGGTCCAGGTTGCGGGCGGAGTGGGTGAGCGCGCCCACCGAGATGACGTCCACCCCGGTGGCCGCGATGTCCCCGACGGTCTCCAGGCTCACGCCGCCGGAGGCCTCGACGGTCGCCCGGCCGTCGATGATCGCCACGCCGCTCACGAGGTCGTCCAGCGAGAAGTTGTCGAGCAGGATCGTGTCCGCGCCGCCGGCCAGGACCGCCTCGATCTGGTCGAGCCGGTCCACCTCCACCTCGAGGTGCACCGTGTGGGGGAGACGACGGCGCAGCTGCCGCAGGGCGCCGGTCAGGTCGGTGCCGTCGGCCGTGAGCAGGGCCAGGTGGTTGTCCTTGGCCATCACGGCGTCCGAGAGGGAGTGCCGGTGGTTGTGCCCGCCCCCGCTGAGCACGGCGTGCTTCTCGAGCGCCCGCAGCCCGGGGGTGGTCTTGCGGGTGTCGGCCACTCGGGTGCGGGTGATCGTGCCGGACGGGAGGTTCGCGGCCTGCTCCACGCGGGCGACCGTCTCCTCGACGGCGGCGACGTAGCGGGCGGTCAGGGTGGCGATCCCGCACATCCGCTGGGTCAGGTTCAGGGCCACGCGCTCGCCGGTCAGCACGGCCCGGGCGGGACCGGTCACCACGGCCAGGGTGTCCCCGGCCTCGAAGCGGTCGCCCTCGGCGGAGACCAGCTCGACGGCCACCGCGGGGTCCGCGGCGGCGAACGTCGCGGCGAAGACCTGCCCGCCGGAGAAGACGCCGGCCTCGCGCGCCACGAGCTCGGCCCGGGCGGTGGTGCCGGCGGGGATGAGGTGCTCGGAGGTGATGTCGCCCCAGGGCGCGTCCTCGGCGAGCCCCCGCTCCACGACCTCGGTGATGGCGGCTCGGGTCAGCATGCGGGGATCCTCTCCGGTAGGTCGAACATGTCGATGGAAGTATGTGTCCCGATCAGGGCCGGGACAGTGGCCTCATCCGGGGCGGAGTCCAGGCGCCAGAACGTGCGTCGCGCGCGGGCGGGATCGGGTGCCGGGAAGTCCTCCCGGAAGTGGGCGCCCCGGGACTCGGTGCGGTGCAGGGCAGCGGCGGTCACGGCGCGTCCCACGGTCAGCAGGTTCCGGTCCTCCACTGCACGGCGGGAGAGACCGGCGGACGGGCGGAAGCCGGCCAGCCGCCGGGCCAGCGTCTCGAGCCGGGAACGGTCGCGCAGGACACCGGCGGCCGCCCACATGGCGTCCTGGAACTGCCCGCGGTCGAACGGCACGGCGTCCCTGTCGACCGGCACAGCCTCTTCGTCGACCGGGGCAGTGCTCCGGGACCGGGCGGCCGCGATCCTGGAACGACCGGCCGCCGGCAGGATCTCGGCGCGGTCGGGCAGGACGAGGCGCGCCGGGGCGTCGTCGGCCGCTCGGCCGGTTCCCGGCGCGTCCGTGCGCAGCGAGTCCGCCTGCAGTGCGTCGGCCACGCGGGCCCCGAAGACGGCGCCCTCCAGCAGCGAGTTGGAGGCCAGCCGGTTGGCGCCGTGCACGCCCGTGGCCGCGCACTCGCCCACGGCGTAGAGCCCCGGGACGGTGGTGCGGCCGAGGCCGTCGGTGGCCACGCCGCCCATCAGGTAGTGGGCCGCCGGGGTGACCGGGACCGGCTCGCGGGACCAGTCGAGGCCGTGGGCCCGCAGGGCGGCGTCGATCGTGGGGAAGCGCCGGGCGAGGAACTCGGCGGTCGTGCCGCCCCCGTGCGGGCCGGACGGCCTCAGCGCGGTGCAGTCGAGCAGGACCGGCCGGCCGCCCTGGGCCAGGGACCGGCGGACGTTCTCGCGGGCCACCACGTCGCGGGGGGCGAGCTCCGCGCGCGGGTGCACGTCCTCGAGGTAGCGCCGGCCCGTGCTGTCCCGCAGCACCGCGCCCTCCCCGCGGACGGCCTCGGAGACCAAGAAGCAGCCCGGAGCGGCGAGGGCGGTCGGGTGGAACTGCACGAACTCCAGGTCCGCCACGGCGGCGCCCGCCCGCAGGGCCGCGGCGATGCCGTCACCGGTGGCCACGGCCGGATTGGTGGTGTGGGGGTAGAGCTGTCCGGCGCCGCCGGTCGCGAGCACCACGGCGTCCGCAGGCAGCTCGTGCAGCCGGTCCCCGGGACCCGCCAGGACGAGGGCCCCGGCCGCGCGGCCGCCTGGGCCGAGCACGAGGTCGACCAGCATGGTGTGCCGCAGGACCGTCAGGCGCCCGGCGGTCTCGGCCGCCAGCGCGGCGGCGAGGAGGGCGCGCTGGATCTCGCGGCCGGTCGCGTCGCCGCCGGCGTGCAGGATCCGGGGCACGGAGTGGGCGCCCTCGAGACCCTCGAGCCAGGGGGAGTCCGGTCCGGCCGCGCGGTCGAGGGCCACACCGCGCGCCACGAGCTCGTCGATCGCGGCCGCCGAGTCGCGCACGAGGACGCGCACGGCGTCGTCGTCGCACGTCCCCGCCCCCGCGGCGAGGGTGTCCTGGACGTGCAGCTCCTCGGAGTCGCGGGGCTGGCCGGCCGGGAGCGCGGCCGTCATGGCCGCGATCCCGCCCTGCGCGCGGGCCGTGCCGGTCTCGTCGAGGGCGTCCTTGCTCAGCAGCGTCACGTCGAGACCGTGGCCCGCGGCGCCCAGGGCCGCGGTGAGGCCGGCGATGCCGCTGCCCACCACGAGCACGCGCGGTGCCGGGTTCGTGCTCACCGCGGCAGCGCCGCCAGCATCCGCTCGAGCGCCACCTCGGCGTCCCGGGCGGTCGCGGCGTCCACGGAGATCCGGTTGACCACGCACCCGGCCACGAGCTCCTCGAGCACCCACGCGAGGTAGCCGGGGTGGATCCGGTACATCGTGGAGCACGGGCAGATCACCGGGTCCAGGCAGAAGATCGTGTGCTCGGGGTGCTGGTCGGCGAGCCGGTTGACCATGTTGATCTCGGTGCCGATCGCGAAGGTGCTGCCGGGCTCGGCGGCGTCGATCGCCTTGCGGATGTAGTCGGTGGAGCCGTTCTCGTCGGCGGCGTCGACCACGGGCATGGGGCACTCGGGGTGCACGATCACCCGCACGCCGGGGTGCTCGGCGCGGGCCTTGTCGATCTGGGCCACGGTGAAGCGGCGGTGCACGGAGCAGAAGCCATGCCAGAGGATCACCTCGGCATCCTGCAGGTCCTGCGCGGTGTTCCCGCCGAGGTCCTTGTGGGGGTTCCACATCGGCATCCGCTCGAGCGGGATCCCCATGGCCTTGGCGGTGTTGCGGCCCAGGTGCTGGTCCGGGAAGAACAGCACCCGCCGACCGCGCTCGAAGGCCCACTCCAGGACGGTCGCGGCGTTGGAGGAGGTGCACACGATGCCGCCGTGCCGGCCGCAGAACGCCTTGAGCGCCGCGGAGGAGTTCATGTACGTCACGGGGACCACGGTCTGCCGGCCGTCGTCGTCGGTCTCCCCGAGGACGTCCATGAGCTGCTCCCAGGCCTCCTCGACGGAGTCCTCGTCGGCCATGTCCGCCATGGAGCAGCCGGCGGCGAGGTTGGGCAGGATCACGGACTGGTGCTCGCCGGAGAGGATGTCGGCGGTCTCGGCCATGAAGTGCACGCCGCAGAACACGATCGCCTCGGCCTCCGGCCTGCTCCTGGCGGCGCGGGCCAGCTGGAACGAGTCGCCGAGGAAGTCGGCGTGCTTGACGATCTCGTCCCGCTGGTAGAAGTGCCCGAGCACCACCACGCGCTCGCCGAGGGTCTGCTTGGCGGCGGTGATCCGCCGGTCGAGCTCCTCGGCGGAGGCGTGCTGGTACTCCTCGGGGATCACGGGCTGGGCGGGGGCGCCGGCGGGCACCACGTCGTCCTCGGAGGCCCCGGGGCCGTAGCCGGCGGAGACGGCGGGTGCGAAGTCCCAGGGGTTCGCGGAGAGGTCGGTGCTGCAGGTGCTCGGGGCCGGGGCGGTTCCCGGCAGGCCGGCCGGCTTCCCGGTCAGCAGGTCGATGCGGGTGGCGACGGAGGTCATGTCTGCTCCTGGGTGCTGCGGCCGGCCGGGGTGCGGTCGGCGAGGTCGAGGTCGTGGTTGTAGCGGTAGAGCCGGGGCGGGCGATGACGCGTGCCCTCCAGGCGGGTGCCGGTGTCGAGGACGGCGCCGGACGCGAGCACCTGGCGCCGGAAGTTGGCCGGGTCCAGGGGGGTGCCGAGGATCGCCTCGTGCACCTCACGCAGGGCGGCGAGGGTAAAGGTCTCGCCGAGGAAGGAGTGGGCCACGCGGCTGTAGGTGATCTTGTTGCGCAGCCGGTAGAGGGCGTAGTCCACGATGTCGCTGTGGTCGAACGCCAGCGGCGGCAGCTCGGAGGTGCGCATCCACGTGACGTTGAGGTCGGCGTGCAGGTCGGAGGTCTGGTCGGTGCGGATCGAGGCCCAGTAGACGATCGAGACGACGCGCTCCTCGGCGTTCGCCGAGCGGGTCAGGCCGCCGAAGGCGTAGAGCTGCTCGAGGTAGCCGGGCTGCAGACCGGTGGTGAGCTGCAGGGACCGGGCGGCGGAGGCCTCGAGGTCCTCGTGCGGCTGGAGCGGTCCGCCGGGCAGGGCCCACATCCCCCGGAAGGGGTCGCGGATGCGGCGGACGAGGGGCAGCCAGAGTTCCTTGCCGCCGTCGGGGCCGGTGTCGCGGGCGGCGAAGATGACGGTCGACACCGCCAGTTCCACGTTCTGCGCGGTCATCGTCACCTCCCTCACGTCCAGTGCCTTCTGGTTGCAGCGACTATAACATTGTTCGAGTCGGAGTGACATTAACGAAGTCGTGACCATGGTGCCGCTGACCAGGCCCCATGAAAACGCGGGTTTCAGCGTGTCCACAGGGGTTGCTGCCGCACAGTGGCGGGCGCTTACCATCTGATCCATCCAGCCGGCCCGTCCGGCCGTGGCAGAGCGAAGCGGGGAACTTCATGGTGCGGTCCAGCCCAGTCGGCACGGTGGTCGGGGGTGTCGTCCTGGCGGCACTGCTCCTCACGGGATGCGGTCCCGACGACGACGGCGCCGCGGCGTCCCCTTCCAGCACTGCCTCATCGGCTGCGGCGAGCTCATCGGAGCCTGGTCCGGACGCCACTCCCGCCGACTACGTGCCGGCCTCGCTCGACGGGCCCGCGCAGAACGTGCCGAAGCCCGTCATGCCGGACCTGGCGAAGGAGGAGTCCCGGGACGGGGCGCAGGCCTTCCTCGACTACTGGTCCGACGCCATGTGGTACGCGTACCAGACCGGCGACACCTCATATGCACGGAACATCACTAGTGATGCATGTGAAGTATGCCTAGCTGAACTAGATGATTTGGAAGCCGTCTATAGAGAGGGAAAGTGGGCAATCGGCGGCCGAGAGTCGATTCGCATCAATCAGTCGGAACTTCTTCGGGCCGCAGATGGTGTATACAAGCCTATGGTCGTTTACAAGCGAGATTCGGGGCAGCTGGTAAGCGATGCCGAAATTGAGATTGAGGCGCCAGGAGAGCCGGGGGATAAATCCGTGCTTTATATGGATTTTTCAGAGGAAGGTTGGATCTACATCACTCTTGCTCCAATTGCGGGTGAGCAAGAGTGAATGCATTCCGATTCGTCTCCATACTCTCGGCCTCGCTGATCGTCCTGCCCGCAATAGGGGGTCAGGCGACGGAAAAAGGCGACGAGGGATCCGGTCAGACACTCTTCAAGAAAAACGACATCCAGAAAAGCGGATCATACAATTTTGATTCCTTCGCGGAAGGTAACGAAGTGCATTTGTCGATTGATGCACGCCGTGAGAGTGATCAAAAGAATACAGAAAACTTTGAGGTCGTTAAGCCCGGGCCTGCAACCCCGGTCGACTACGACCCGGACGAGGACCCCGCTTTTCAGAAGGCGCTCCGCCAGTACCTGAGCGACCAGGGCATCGACCGGCCGTTCAACCCGGACACCATCGCGCAGTCGAAGCAGCAGACGTTCGGCCTGCAGAACCCGTGCACCAACCGGACCGGCGACATCCTCGAGGACTGCCTGGCCGAGCGGGACTGCACCACGGCCGACGGTGGGGAGGGCGTCTACATGAACGTCGTCGTCCGGCAGGCGGAGGGGCCCAGCACGCCGTGGGGCGAGCCGATGTGCGTGGCGGTCGCCGAGGCGGAGGGCGGCGAGGAGGTCGTGGAGCTGCCGACCTTCACCCTGCAGGACTTCAGGACGCTCGCCGTCGCGCCCGCGGCCAGTGCCGTCCAGCCCGCGCCCGACACGCTGCGGGGCATGCACACCAACGTCTGGGCGGAGGCCCGGCCCCAGCAGTTCAGCACCGAGCTGGGTGGTTTCCCGGTCGAGGTGCGCGCCATGCCGGTCCAGTACGCATGGGACTACGGCGACGGGACCGCGCTCGGGCCGACCGAGCTCAGCGGCGCCCCGCTCGCGGAGGGGGCGTGGGACGTGGAGACCGACACCAGTCACGTCTACACGGAGACGGGTGACTACGCCGTCTCGCTCACCACCTGGTTCTCCGGCGAGTACTCCGTGGCGGGTGGACCATGGCTGCCCGTGGCGGGGCTCAACGACGTCGCGAGCGCGCCGGTGCCGATCAGCGTCTGGCGCTCCACGGTGCGCAACTACGCGGACGACTGCCTCGAGAACCCGCAGGGCACCGGCTGCTGATTTCCGCGCCGGCCGGTACGCCGTCGGATCCTGGTGGGATGATCGTTGCACATGGTTCTCCGGTTCCCGGAGCACCCGGTCAGCGGTCCCGCCGGTGCTCGTGCGCCGGGCGAGGAAAGGGGCGGAACAGTGACGATCTCCGGTCCGTGGGTGCTCCACTTCAGCTGGGGCTGCACCGACGACTACGGCAGGGTGGGCCTCGTGTTCGAGCCGGACGGCACCTTCTCGGGCGGCGGGTTCTCCGGCGCCTGGCGGCAGCAGGACGGCACCCTGCTGCTCCGCTTCGCCGATGGCCCCGCGCAGTACGGCGGCACGATCACCGGCACGGCGGGAGCAGGGGCGATGTCCTCCTTCGACGGCTCGCCGGGCGGCTGCTGGTACCTGGCCAGGCAGGGATCCGCCGGTGGGCCGGGATCCGCGGACAGCAGCGCCGGGCAGCCGGCGGACGTGGCCGGGCGGAGGCTGGACTCCGCGGGGACAGCACCCGGTGCGCCGGACGGCCCGGGGACGGCGCCCGGTGAGCTGGACGCCGCGGGCAACAGGATCCGATGCGAAGGGGCGGGAAAGCGATGACCACGGACCACGGACACCGGCACGGAGCGTTCTGCGGGGTGATCCCGCCGTACGTGCACGAGCAGATGGCGGTGCACGGGGATGAGCAGACCCGCAGGAACGCCCTGGCGGCGCTGGCCGTGGACACCACGGTCCGGGCGGAACGGCTGATCGCGGACCTCACTGCGCGGTCCGTCGCGGCGCAGGCGACCGCCCACAGGGAGCGGAAGGTCCACTCGGCCGGCAACACCGCGGAGCTCCCGGGGACGCTCGTGCGCTCGGAGGGAGCCCCCGCCAGCGGGGACCCCGCCGTGGACGAGGCGTACGACGGCCTGGGCTCCACGTTCGACCTCCTGCAGGAGGTCTTCGGGCGCAACTCCCTCGACGACGCCGGCATGCCCCTGCTCGGCACGGTGCACTACCAGGAGAAGTACAACAACGCGGCGTGGGACGGCCGGCAGATGATCTTCGGGGACGGCGACGGCCAGTACTTCAACCGCTTCACCGCCGCCGTGGACGTCATCGGGCACGAGCTCGCGCACGGCATCACCACGCACGAGTCCGACCTGCTGTACATGTACCAGTCCGGGGCGCTCAACGAGCACTTCTCCGACGTCATCGGGGCCATGGTCAAGCAGTACGTGGCCGTTCCCCGCCAGACGGCTGCGGACGCCGACTGGATCATCGGTGCAGGCCTGTTCACGAGCGCCGTCAACGGGGTGGGCCTCCGCTCGATGAAGGCACCCGGCACCGCGTTCGACGACGACGTGCTCGGCAAGGACCCGCAGCCGGACCACATGTCCCGCTTCGTGCACACCCTGGACGACAACGGCGGGGTGCACATCAACTCCGGCATCCCGAACCGGGCGTTCTGCCTCGCGGCGACCGGACTGGGCGGCCACAGCTGGGACAGGGCCGGCCGGATCTGGTACGCCGCGATGCGCGACCCCGAGCTGCGGCGCCTGCGGTGGGTCGCGCAGTTCAAGGACTTCGCGGGCCTCACGATCGAGCACGCTGCCGCCCTGTTCGGACCCGCGGAGCAGGCCGTGGTGGCGGACGCCTGGCAGCAGGTGGGGGTCGCGCCCGAGACGGCCCGGCCCGTGGGCGCCCTCGCGGACGAGTGGGTGCTCCAGTACAGCTGGGGCTGCACGGACTCCTCCGCGCGGGTGCATCTGAGCTTCCACGACAACGGCTCGTTCACCGGAGAGCTGTCCGGCCAGTGGCACCAGCAGGACGGCACCCTGCTCCTGTCCTTCGACGCCGGTGCGGCCCGGTACGCCGGCACGCTGGTGGGCGACGTCGCCACGGGTGCCATGACCACGTTCGACGGAGCGGACGGGTGCTGGCGCCTGACCCGGAAGGGCGCCGCGGGTATAGTCGGGAACTGATTCCTCACCGGCCCCGCCGGTCCCCGCACGGGCCCGGTCCGGGCCGTCCGCGTACGACGGAGGGACGGTGCCGTCCATGGCGAGAGTCAGCTACCGCCTCGAGGGAGGCCTCGCGTACTTCCCCGGGCTGGCCGTGGAGCGGAGCTTCGAGACCGAGTCCCTGCCCCGGGCGCAGCAGGACGCGCTCCTCGACCTCTTCGAGACCGTCCTGGCGCACCGGCTGGGATCGACCGCCCCGACGACCCGCCAGGGAGCGGCCGACCAGCAGTCCTACGTGATCGAGGTCCAGGAGAGTTCCGGCGTCCGGCGCCTCGTGGTGAGCGAGTTCGACCAGGACCCGGCGGCGCAGGAGCTCGTGGCGCGGCTGCGCGACTGCGCCGACCGGTGCGAGCCCGGCGGGGATCAGTGAGGCGGACCCGCAGCGGCACCCGCAGGACGGCACGGCCCGGATCGCCGGACCACCCGGAGGTCATCCGGGGTCATTCCCGCCACTGAAGATGCTCCTGGGGTGCGGCGTTAGCCCCCGCAAAGACATCGGCCCTTATCAGAGGGCTCTTGCGTGGCTACACTCGGCCGGACGTCACCGCCGCGCCCACCGCCAGGAGTCCCCGATGTCCCACCGATCGCGCGCTCGTTCCGTCACCCTGCTCATGGCGGCCGCTCTGGTCGTGTCGGGGAGCCCGGCCCTCGCGGTCGGGCCTCCGCGGGTGCTGCAGCAGCCCGGTGCTCCTCCCGTGGTGCCTGCCGCCGAGCAGGTGGCGGCCACGGCCGAGACCTACCCGGAGGCGGACACGAACGTCTACACCGTCTCGGTCACCCGCAACGGAGCTCCCGAGGAGCGCGACAGCTTCGCCCCGGACGTGCAGGAGGTGGTCGACGCCGCGCTGGACGACCTGAAGTCCCTGGGCTCTTCTCCCGAGGCCCCTCTGCTGGTCCTCAACCCCTTCGGCACCAACACCACCGGCGTGCACGCCCAGTTCGAGACCGAGGGCAGCGGCACCCTGACGTACACCGTCAGCTCTCCCGGCACCGAGGACTTCACGCGCGTCGCCAAGGACCACGACCCGAGCGCCGCGTCGTTCGAGGGGCAGCTCATCGGGGTGGTCCCGGGCGCCGAGAACACCGTGACCACCACCTGGCAGCCCGACGACGGCGGACCCACGGAGTTCTCGTTCACCATGACCGCTCCACCGAGCGCCTCGGGCGACCGCACGACCCTCGACCGCACCGTGGAGGGCAACGCCGAGGAGCTCACCGAGGGCCTGTTCGCCGTCATGGGCCTGAAGCGCCACCTCGACTACACCCTGCTCTACGACAACGCGGGGGTGCTGCGCGCCGAGTTCGACCTCGACGGCTACCGCACGGACCGGCTGGAGTTCTACGGCGACACCATGGTGACCACCGTCGGCAGGAACGAGGTCGCCCGGATCGACGGCCTCGGCCGGGTCGTGGCCACCCACGTCCTGGCGGGCTTCGAGATGCACCACGACTTCGACGTCACCGACGACGGCAAGGTCGTGACCCTCGCGACGGAGACCGCCAAGGGCAGCGTGGAGGACGTCCTGGTGTCCCTGGACCTCGAGACCGGCACCTACGAGAAGACGGTCGACTTCACGGAACTGCTCGCCGGCTACAAGTCCCGCACCCAGCCCTACGGCCCGAACACGGTGGACGACTGGCTGCACCTGAACTCGGTCGACTGGTCCCCGGACGGCGACTCCGTGATCGTCAGCGCGCGCGAGAACTCCGCGATCCTGAAGGTCGACGACGTCCACGGGAACCCCGCGGTCGACTACATCATCGGTCAGCGGGAGGTCTGGGCCGGCACCGAGGCCGAGGACCTGCTCCTCGAGAAGGCGGGGGACTTCCCCGACACCGGCGGACAGCACTCGGTGGTGCGCCACGACGACGCGGCGCTGGCGGACGGCCAGTACTACCTCACGATGTTCGACAACTCGTTCTGGAGCATGGGCAGCCGTCCGGACTACACCGGTCCCGTGCCCGCGGGGACCTCCCCGGTGGCCACGGCGGACCCCTCACTCCGCTCGGAGTACCGGAAGTACCTCGTCGACGAGAACGCGGGGACCTACACCGAGGTCGAGACCGTCGCCGTGCCCTACTCCGCGATCGTCAGCAACGTGCAGGACCTCGGCGGTCCGCTCGTGGTCAACAGCGGCCAGGCCCTGACGTTCGCCGAGCACGACGCCCAGCGCCAGGTCATCGCCCGCTTCGACTACGCCCTCGAGGGGCCGACCGAGGACGACTTCGCCTACCGGGTGCTGAAGTACGGGTTCGACGACTTCTGGTTCGCCGCGCCCTGAGCCGGCGCACTCGCGCCGGCGGACACGGGCGGCACCACCGGGCCACCGGGGCCACCGCCCAGGAAACCTGCTTCAGCTCGGGTTCAGCAGGAGGTGGTTGGCTGAGTGGTGCGAGGGGGAATCCCCGGGACACAGGGAGAAGCTGACGGTCCCGGTCGAGGGTTGGAGAGCCGCGACCGGGACCCGTCCCGGAGGCCGGACCCCGTGCGCGTCCGAGGAGTTCGCGCGCGGGGCCCGGACCCTCGCCCGCAGGGTCGGGGCCCCGTAGAGTGCGAATCCTGGTACCGGAAGCAGGCCCAGCCTCCCGGTGCGCAGTGCAGGACGTCCCGCTCGAAGCCCCACCCGACGACACCGGAGAACACCGTGCCCATCAGCGCCACCGACTACGCCCACGTCCGGCTCACGGTCACCGACATCGACCGCTCCCGCGCCTTCTACGACGCCGTCTTCGGCTTCCCGGTCGCCTTCGAGGCTCCCCCGGCGGACGCCGACCAGGAGACGAAGGACCAGCTGTCCTTCCTCTTCGGAGGCGTGATCTACCGGTTCGGCGGTGGACTCCTGGGCCTCCGGCCGGTGGCGCCGGACGGGGACCGGCACGACGAGGACCGGGTGGGCCTGGACCACCTGTGCTTCACCGTGGCGTCGCAGGCCGACCTCCGGGACGCCGTCGTCGTCCTGGACGACCTGGGGATCGCCCACGAGGGGATCAAGGACATCGGGGTGGGCCACATCCTGGAGTTCCGCGACCCGGACGACATCGCCCTGGAGCTCCTCGCCCCGGCCTGCGGCCCCGAGGACGCCTGAGCCGCGCGGCGCCTCACCCCTGCCCCATGGACTCCGCCCACTCGGCGACCCGTGCGCTGCTCTGCTCCTCGGAGAGGTCCTCGACCCGGGTCATGATCGACCAGCGGACGCCGAACGGGTCGCGGAGGCTGCCGTAGCGGTCGCCCGAGACGAACGTGCTGACGGGTTCGCGCACGGTGGCGCCGGCGGCGACGGCGCGCGCCACCACGTCGTCGACGTCCGGGACGTAGAGGCCCAGCGAATAGCAGGCGTCGTCGCCCGCGGGCGGCGCCACGAGGTGGAAGTCGGGGTTCACCTCGCCCAGCTGGAGCCGTCCGTCGCCGAGATCGATGGTCGCGTGCACGACGACGGGAGCCCCGTCCGGCCCGGGCATGTCGGTGCGGTCGACGAGGGCGGCCCCGAAGGTACGGGTGTAGAAGTCGAGCGCCGCGGCCGCGTCGACCACCGCGATGAACGGGGTCAGGGACGTGAACCCCCGGGGCGTCCCGTCGGTGGTGTGCGCTCCGGTGACCCCACGGAGGTTCTGCTCTGTGCTCATGCTCCGAGCCTAGGCAGCCGGTGCCGGGCGGTCTTGAAGATTCCCGCCACCTCCGGGTGGTTACGCTCGTGCCATGAGCGAGCCGCCCACCACGCGGGGCCACCTCACCCCGGGACCGCACGCCACGGTCGTGCGCCTGCCCGCGCCCGACGACGTCGCCCACCTCGTCCGGCAGCTGTGGATCCCCGAGTGGGACCTGCCGGCGGGGGAGCGGGCCGAGCAGCTGGTGCTGGGCTATCCGGCGAGCAACGTGGTGGTCGAACCGGACGGGGTGGCGCTGCACGGGCCCACGAGCCGTGCGTCCACCCGGGTGCTCACGGGCCGGGGCTGGGCGGTCGGCGCGCTGCTGCGCCCGGCGGGGGTCCTGCTGTTCACGGAGCACCCGGCGGACCTGCTCGACGGGTCCGTGCCCGTCAGTGCGCCCGGGCTGCGCTCCGCCGTCGCGGAGGCCATGGCGGGGGCCGATCCGGCCGGGCGGTGGGCACGTCCGGCGGATCCGCCCGGCGGAACGGAGTCCGTCAGCGCGCCCGGGCTGCGCTCTGCCGCCGCGGGGGCTGTGGCGGGTGCCGATCCGGCCGGCCGGCATCTGCGGGCGGCGGCCCTGCTCGCGGACCACGTCCGGGCGCTGGCGGCGGCGGTGCCCCCGTCCGCGGCGCGGGACGGTGCCCTGGCCAATCGCATGGTCGACCTCCTCGAGGCGGGGACCGTCGCGCGGAGCCCGGCGGGCCTGGCCCGGCAGCTGCACGTCTCCGAGCGCTCGCTGCAACGGCTCGCGGCCCGGTTCGTGGGGATGCCGCCCCAGCTGCTGCTCCGTCGTCGTCGGCTCCAGGAGGCGGCCGAGCGGATGCGCGCGGACCCGGCCGCGGACCTCGGGGCGCTCGCCGCGGAGCTGGGCTTCGCGGACCAGTCCCACCTCACCCGGGAGTTCCGGTCGGTGCTGGGCGCCACTCCGCGCGGCTACGGGCGCGCCCGGTCCGGCCGGGAGGGCGGATGAGGAATCCCGGGACCCGGGGCGTGGGTCAGGCGACCGTGCCGGGCCGGCCGTTCTTCGCCACCACGCGCTCGCCGGCGCGCTGCCAGGCCGTCATGCCGCCGCGGAGGCTGGCCACCTCGTAGCCGGCCGTGGCCAGCCGGCGGGCGGCGTTCGCCGAGCGGGCGCCGGATCGGCAGACCGTCACGACCGGCCGGTCCTTGGACAGCTCGCGCTGCCGGGTGCCGATGGCGTCCAGGGGGATGTGCCGGGCGGCCGGGGCGTGACCCGCGCGGTACTCCTGGGCGGTGCGGACGTCGACGAGCACGGCCCCGCCGTCCAGGAGCTCCCGGGCGCGTGCCACGTCCACGGTCTCGTAGGTGCTGCCGAAGAGTCGGCCGAGAAGGCCCATGGCTCAGTTCTCCTTCGCGATGATCGAGAGGTTCGTGCCGCACCGGGCGGGACACGTGGGCCTACTATACCCCAGGGGGTATAGCCCCCACCAGCTGTGAGGAACGAGACAGCCGGAGCGCAAATAACTCCGGGGGATCTCCCGTTGACACGGAAAGAACCAGTTCCCTGATGAAAGGCCTCCCCGTGCCGCACTCCACCCTGTCCACCCCCGTCACCCTCGGCTCCCTCGAGCTGCCGAACCGCCTGGTCATGGCGCCGCTCACCCGGATGCGCTCCGGCCGGGACGGTGTTCCCGGCGAGCTCAACGTGGAGCACTACACCCAGCGCGCCTCGATGGGCCTCATCGTCACCGAGGGAACGTACCCCGATGTGGTGGGGCAGGGCTTCGCCTACCAGCCCGGCATCGAGACGCCCGAGCAGGTCGAGGGCTGGCGCCGGGTGGCCGAGAGCGTGCACGCCGCCGACGGTCGCCTGTTCATGCAGGTCATGCACGCCGGGCGCGTCACGCACCCGGACATCAACGGCGGCTCCCAGCCGGTGGCCCCGAGTGCTCTCGCGATCGAGGGGAAGACGCACACCTACCAGGGCAAGGCCGACTACCCCGTGCCGCACGCGCTGACCGCCGAGGAGCTGCCGGGCGTGGTGGAGTCCTTCGTCCGGGCCTCGCGCAACGCGATCGAGGCGGGCCTGGACGGTGTGGAGATCCACGGCGCGAACGGCTACCTGCTGCACGAGTTCCTCGCGCCGGGCGCCAACCAGCGCACCGACGAGTACGGCGGCTCCCCCGAGAACCGCGCCCGCTTCGTGGTCGAGCTGGTCCGGGCCGTGGCCGAGGCCGTCGGTGCGGAGCGTGTCGGTCTGCGGATCTCGCCCGAGCACAACATCCAGGACGCCTGGGAGACGGACCACGAGGACGTCCGGGCCACGTACGCCGCTCTCGTCGACGGCATCGAGGACCTCGGCCTCGCCTACCTCTCCGTGCTGCACAAGGAGCCGGCGGGGGAGTTCGTCCAGGGGTTGCGCACCCGCTTCGGCGGCGCCTTCCTGGCCAACAGCGGCTTCAGCGACGTGCCGACCACCCGTGAGGAGAGCGTGCAGCTGATCGAGGAGGGCGTGGCGGACGGCGTCGTCGTCGGGCGCCCGGCGATCGCGAACCCGGACCTGGCGCGGCGCTGGGCGGAGGGTCTGCCGGAGAACGTGCCGGACCCGCGGACCTTCTACACGCAGAGCGCCGAGGGCTACACGGACTACCCGTTCGCGCAGGCCTGAGCCACTCCCCGCGTCCCGCCCGGCCCTGCCGGGCGGGACGCGGGGACCCTCGACGGTGGTCCGGATCACGTCTTAGCGTGTCGGAACCGGTTGGGACCATGAACCATGGCCGCCACCGCCGTTCCGCCGCGAAGCCTGGAGGACGCCCTCCGGGAGGAGACGGACCTGGCCGAGATCGGCGAGGAGTTCTCCGCCGGCGTGCGGGCGCTGGTCGAGGAGTCCCGCGCGGAGGCCCGGGCCGCGGGGCGCCAGTACCGGCTGCTCCACCGGCTCTGGCAGCTGCAGGAGGAGGCCCGGGAGCAGCGCTGGATGGTGGAGGCGCTCTGGATGCGCCCCGAGGCGGACCGGCTGGGCCCGCACTCCCTCGAGCCCGCTGAGCAGACGGTGCGGGACGTGGCCGATGAGGTCGGTCCGGCCCTCCGGCTCCCCGCGGGCACCGCGCTGCGCCGTGTCGAGGACGCCGTGCTGCTCGCGGAGTCCCTGCCCGAGGTCCTCGAGGCGCTCGAGCAGGGCCAGGTGGGCTTCCGGCAGGCGGGAGTGCTCGTCGAGCTGTGGCGCGAGCTGGTGTGGGACGCCGCCGGTCTCCCGCCGGAGCGGCGGGCGCCGGTCCAGGCCGTCCAGCGGATCGTCGACGAGCTGCTCCTCCGGGCCCCCGGCAGCACCGTGGCCCAGCTGCGCGCCCTCGCCCGCCGACGCCGCGCAGGTCTGCTGCGGGAGACCGAGGAGCAGCGCCACCGGCTGGCGCTGCGGGACCGGCGCGTGTGGGTCGAACCCCGGGAGGACGGCATGGCACAGCTGTGCGCCCTCCTGGACGCGGCCACCGCGCACGCCATCCAGGACCGCCTCGACACGCTGGTCGACCGGGCGGTCACCGCGGTCCCGCCCGAGGTCCTCCCCTCGCAGGTCCTGGCCACGGCATCGCCCGCGTCGTCCGCCGCGGGCGCCCCGGACGGCGGACCGTCGGATCCCGCCGTCGGGGCTCCGGAGCGCCGCACGGTGCTCCAGCTGCGCGCCGACGTGCTGGCGGACCTCCTGCTCGACGGCGAGCCCGCTGACCTGCCCGACCGTCTTCGCGGCATCCGCGGGCACGTGACGGTCACCGTGCCCGCTCTCGCGCTCCTCGAGAACGCCGGGACGCTGCCCCCCGGTTCCATCGAGGGCCTGCCGCGCACTCCCCGCTGTGCGGAGCTGGAGGGCTACGGGCCCATCCCGGTCGGTCTGGCGGAGCGGATCGCGGCGCGCGCGCCCTCCTGGTCACGGATCCTCACCCATCCCGTCACGGGGACCGTCCTGGACCGGGACCGCAGCACCTATGCCGTGCCCGCCGATCTCAAGCACCGGCTGCGAGCCAGGGACGGCACGTGCCGCTTCCCGGGCTGTCGACGCCGGGCGTCGCGGTGCGACCTCGACCACACCGTCGCCTGGGCGGACGGCGGTCGGACCTCGGCGGACAACCTCGCACACCTGTGCCGGCACCACCACCTGCTCAAGCACCGGGACGGTCCGCTCGGCCGGTGGCGGGTGGAGCACGTGGCCCCCGAGCGCCTCGTCCCCGAGCTGCTGGAGCCAGGGTGCCTGGAGTCCGGCCACCCGCGGCTCTGGCCGGCAGGGCCTGCCCCCAAGGACTCCGGGGACGAGAGCCTGCTGCACGACCACGGGGTGCTGGAGTGGACCTCGCCTGCAGGGCAGATCCATCGGACCTATCCGCAGGAGCACCACCATCCGGTCCCGGAGCGCGCACCGTACTTCCTCGCAGTCCCCGCGCCGCACGGTGCCCCGCGCTCCGCTTCTCGGCCTGGTCCGGCCGACGACCCACCGCCGTTCTGACATCCTGGAGGCGGGGCCCGGCCCCTGGACCCTGGACCCCGGTGAGACGGAGGAGCTGCCCGTGACCACCCCGTCGCCCAGCGAGGTGCGCTCGGTGCTGCTCGACCTGGTCCGCCGCCGCGGGGCCGGGAAGACCGTGTGTCCTTCCGAGGCCGCCCGCGCTCTGGCCGCCGAGGGCTGGCGGGACCTGATGGAGGACGTGCGTCAGGAGGCGTACCGGATGGCCGACGACGGGCTCGTGGACATCACCCAGCAGGGCCGCGTGGTCGACGGCCGGACGGCCCGCGGGCCGATCCGCGTCCGACTCCGCTGAGCCGGGCGCGCGCCCCCGGGTAGCGTGGGGGTCATGACGTCCCCACCCATCAGCGCCCTCCTCGGGTCCGCGGCCCGGGCGCCGTTCGTCCTGCTCAAGCAGTTCCGGCCCCAGCGGCCCATCCACTCGGAGGGCGTCGGGCTCGAGGGCGTCCTGATCCGCACGGGCGGCGGCACCAGTGGCATCCACTGGATCGACGACGCCGGGGAGGATCCCGTGCGGGCCCGTTTCTCCCGCTCGATCGGCTTCCCGCAGGGGTGGCCGGACATCCTGGGCCTCGCCCTGCGCTGCCCCGTCCCGCCCTCCGGGCAGATGGAGGGCCGCAGCGACGGCCGGGCCGACATCCTCCTCGCGACCGCCGGCGGGGGGCGGTTCTCCCGCTTCGTCCCGACCTTCCACCGGCACGTGCCGGACAGCGCGTTCGCCTCCTTCATGCCCTACCGGGGTCTCGGCGGTCCGGTGCTGGTCGCCGCCCACCCCGAGCCGCGCACGGAGCGCCTGCCGGCCCGCCCCGACCTCTTCCGGGCGTCGGTCGCCGCCGAGCCCTGGGTTCTCGGTCTGCACTGGGCCACACCGCTCGGGCCGTGGCAGCGCTTCGGGACGGTCGAGCTCGGTCCCGGCGCGCCGTTCGGGGACGACGAACGGTTCGACCCCCTGCTCAACGTCCCCACGGGCGCCGAGAACTACGGGTGGACCTACCGGCTGCGGGAACCGTCCTACACCCTGGCCCGCGCCCCGCGGAGGCCGCTGGGCCGGGCGTAGAATCGGCCCATGGCACTGAGACTGAGCCCGGCGCCCACCACCGCGACCGTCCGGCGTCACGCCGTGGTGGAGTCGCCCATCGGCCCGCTGGCTCTCGTCGAGGAGGCGGGGGCGCTCGTGGCGCTCTCCGTCGAGGGCGCACGCCAGGGACCGGTCCCCACCTCCTTCGGGGCGCGCGACGACAGCCTCCTCCCGCACGTCCGTGAGCAGCTGGGCGAGTACTTCGCGGGACGGCTGCAGGAGTTCGACGCCGACGTCGTCCTCCACGGGACGCCGTTCCAGGTGCGCGTGTGGAACGCCCTCGCGCAGATCCCGTACGGCACGACCGGCACCTACGGGCAGGTGGCCCGCGCCGTCGGGGCACCCCGGGCGGCCCAGGCGGTCGGGGCGGCCAACGGCCGCAACCCCGTCAGCCTGCTGGTCCCGTGCCACCGGATCATCGGCGCCAACGGGCGGCTCACCGGCTACGCCGGCGGCATGGAACGCAAGGAGTACCTGCTGCGCCTCGAGGGCGCGCTGCTCTGAACCCGCACCGCTGACGCGCCACCAGGAGGACCCATGACCCGCCTCGACGACCTCGCCACCGCCAATCTCACCAAGGCGCGTGCCTCCGGCGCCGGGCGCAGCGCGGAGCTCGTGGTCCACGACGGCGTGCTGCGGCAGACGATGATGGCGCTGTGCGCCGGCAAGGAGCTCGCCGAGCACGTCTCCCCGCCCGCCGCCACCCTCCAGCTGCTGCGCGGCCGGGTCCGGGTGCTCAAGCGCGGCCAGCTCGCCGAGGAGCTCACGGCAGGGGAGCTGCTGTCCCTCACCGACTCCCGCCACTCGGTGGAGGCGCTGGAGGACTCGGTGTTCCTGCTGACCACCGTCTCCCGGCCGTCGGACGGCTACGACCCCCGGGTGGCGTGACCCGCGGGCTCCGGCTCAGAACGCGTAGCGGACGTCGCAGTACGGCAGCTTCTCGTGGAGCAGGTCCAGGAACTGCTCCAGGTACCGCTGCTTGTCCCGGAACCGGTACCGCACGTTGAGGGCCCCGTTCTGGGAGCGCTTGGTCTCCTGGAGATCCGGGCGCCACAGCACCTCCTCGGCCTTGGGGTGCCACTGCGTGTTGACCTCGTGGAGCTGGGCGTTGTGGGTCAGGAAGATGACCTCCGAGGCCAGCTGGTCCTTGGCCGCCGCGCTGAGACCGTCGTCGAGCTGCTCGAAGAGCTCGGCCCAGTCCTCCAGCCACGTGTCCGTGACGATCACCGGCGAGAAGTTCACGTGCACCTCGTAGCCGGCCGCCACGAAGTCGTCGATGGCGGCGATCCGCTCCGGCACCGGCGTGGTCCGGATGTCCGTGAGCTTGGCCAGGTGCGCCGGCATCAGCGAGAACCGCACCCGGGTCCGTCCCTGCGGGTCCCAGTCCAGCAGCTCCCGGTTGACGTACTTCGTGGCGAAGGACGCCTTGGCCGTGGGGTGGCGGCGGAACAGGTCCACGAGGTCCTGCACGTTGTCGCTGAGCAGGGCGTCCACCGAGCAGTCGCTGTTCTCCCCGAGGTCGTAGACCCACGCGTCCGGGTCGCACTGGTTGGGCTCCGGCTTGGTGCCCTGCCGGCCGATGTGCCGGTCCAGGTAGCCGGTGATCTGCTCGATGTTGGCGAAGACCGTCACCGGGTTGCTGTAGCCCTTCCGGCGCGGGACGTAGCAGTAGGCGCACGCCATGGCGCACCCGTTGGCCGTGGACGGCGCGATGAAGTCCGCCGACCGGCCGTTGGGCCGCGCCGCCAGCGACTTCTTGACCCCCAGCACCAGGGCCTCGCGCTTGATCCGCACCCACCGCCGCGCGTTGGTCTCGTCCCCGTGCAGCTCCGGGATCTGCCAGTGGCTCGGGACCTCCACCAGGGTGGCGTCCGGCCACCGTTCGAGGACCTGCCGCCCCCGGGGCAGCTCGGCGGCGGCCGGTTCGTAGTAGATGCGGGTGATGTCGACCATGGACGGTTCCGGGGGCATGCGGACGAGTCTAGGAACCGCCACCGACAGCGGGCTCGCGGAGTCCTCCCCGGGAATGGACAGTGGACTTCACACCTGATGGCCGACAGGATGGCACCAAAGTGCGACCGCAACGACCACTCCGGCAGCAGCGACCACGAGGGAGTTCCTCCATGAGATCCGTATGGCTCGACACGTACGAGGTGCCGTCCACCGCGACGGACCGGTTCGTCCCCGGCGCGCACTACGACACGGTGGTCGCAGGTGCCGGGCTGACCGGGCTGACCACCGCGGTGCTGCTGGCGCGTGCGGGCCAGCGGGTCGCCGTGCTCGAGGCGCGTTCCGTCGGGGCCGTCACCACGGGCAACACCACGGCGAAGCTGTCCCTGCTGCAGGGCACCACGCTCTCCCAGATCCACCGGCACCAGTCGGACGAGGTGCTGCGTGCCTACGCGGACGGGAACCGCGAGGGGATGGACTGGCTGGTCCGGTTCCTCGAGGAGCGCGGGGTCCCGTTCCAGCGCCGCGACGCCTACACCTACGCCACGACCTCGAAGGGCGCCTCCGCGCTGCGCAAGGAGCTCGAGGCCGCCCGCATCGCCGGGCTGCACATGAACTGGACCCGGGACACCGGCCTCCCCTACAAGGTCTCCGGGGCCATCACGATGCCGGACCAGGTCCAGTTCCACCCGATGGAGGTGCTCGGCGCCCTCGTCGCCGAGCTGAAGGAGCACGGCGGCACGCTCGTGGAGGGGGTCCGGATCACCGGGGCCGGTGTCCGCTCACCCCTCTCGGTGCAGACCTCGCACGGCCCGGTGCGGGCCGACCGGCTCGTGCTCGCCACGGGCACCCCGGTCCTGGACCGCGGCGGGTACTTCGCGAAGCTCTCCCCGAACCGCTCCTACGCCCTGACCTACCGGGTCCCCGGGGCGCCGGGGTCCGTCCCGGAGGGCATGTACATCACCGCGGACAGCCCCACCCGCACGCTGCGCACCGTGCCGGTCGGCGGGGAGGAGCTGCTCCTGGTGGGCGGCAACGACCACGTGGTGGGACGGTCCGCCTCCCCGCAGGCGGCCGTGGACGACCTCGAGTCCTGGACGCAGCGCTGGTTCCCGGGGGCCGAGCGCACGCACGTGTGGGCGGCCCAGGACTACGAGTCGGTCAACCTCATCCCCTTCATCGGCACCCTGCCCCGCGGCGGCGGCAACATCTATCTCGCCACCGGCTACAACAAGTGGGGGATGAGCAACGCCGTCGCCGCCGCGATCGCGCTGAACGCCGAGATCCTCGGCGGCAGCGTGCCGTGGGCCGAGACGCTGGGCCGGCGCATGACCTCGCCGTCGGACATCCTCACCGCCCTGCGCGTCAACGCGGGGGTGGGCCTCAACGCGCCCAAGGACTGGCTCAGGGCCGAGCTCAAGGAGCTGCCGGCCGGGACGCCCGCGGAGGGGCAGGGTGTCGTCGGACGCGAGCACGGCCGCCCCGTGGGCGTGTCCACCGTCGACGGCACCACCTGCAAGGTCTCCGGCGTCTGCACGCACCTCGGCGGCGTGCTGCGCTGGAACGACGCCGAGCGCTCGTGGGACTGCCCCCTGCACGGCTCCCGCTTCGCCGCCGACGGCTCCCTGCTCGAGGGCCCTGCCGTGAAGGACCTGCCTCGGGCCGGGCGCTGAGCCCGGTCCCGGACACGGCGGCGGCCCCCACCCGCAGAGGGGTGGGGGCCGCCGCGGCGTCCGGGGACGCGCTGTCCCGGGGACCTACTTCTTGGAGGAGGTCTCCTCGAGCTTCAGCGCGACGCCGATCGCGAAGAAGGTCGGCGTCCACTCGCCCACGAACAGGCCCCAGCGGTCGGCCTGGGGCTTGGACTTGCTCTTGCCGAGGCTGGCCGCCCAGGAGAGGACGGACAGGCCGATGGAGGCGAAGCCCGCCGCGTAGGCGTGCTCGCTGCGGACACCAAGGTTCTGGATCGTGCTGATCATGGACGTACCTCTTTCCTGTGGTGGTCACCGTGAACGGTGAACTCCTCGAGCGGTGTCCGCCCAGTCTCACACGAAACGGAGCAATACGAAAGCAGGCTGACTATAAAGTTGGCCAGGTGCGTCGCCGGCCGATGTGGGCGGATGTGGGGTCGTCCGAACGGCCATTAACGGATGCAAAAAACTGTTTCCTCATGCAAACTGATCCATACCCGACCCGGTGGTGACCACCGCGGCGGGGTGGACGTCGAACCGGTCGGGGGGCCGGTGGCGTCATCGACCCGGAGCGAAGGAGCTTCCGGGCCGGGCCGATCATTCCTGGGGGGAAAAATGCTGCCATCCGTCGTGGGTGCTCTGCTGAGCACCGTCGTCCTCGTCTACGTCCTGTCGAACGCCGCCTACACGCGGCACAAGCGGTTCATCGCCGGGGCCAGGTCGTTGCGCCAGGCCATCGTCGCCGTGTACGCGGTGCTGCTGGTGCTCAACCTGTGGTGCGCCACGATCATGCCCGTGACCCTGGTCTGCGACGCGATCGCGGTGGCCACCCTGGTCGCCACCGGGGTCTTCGGCTTCGTCATCGCCGAGCGGCGGATCCCCGCCACCACCGTGGTCGAGCGCCGGAAGGTGCTGGCTGTGGGGGCGCACCCGGACGACCTCGAGCTCGCCTGCGGGGCGACCCTGGCCAAGCTGGTCGACACCGGCCACGAGGTCCGCGGCCTGGTGATGAGCTCCGGGGAGGTCGGCGGCAACGCCGGGCTGCGCCCGGCCGAGGCCCAGCGCGGCGCCTCGTTCCTGGGGCTGACGGGTCTGCGGGTGCACGAGTTCCCGGACACGAAGCTGGAGACGGTCACCAACGACATGGTCCGGGCCATCGAGGCCGCGATCCGGGAGTTCGAGCCGGACGTGATCTTCACCCACTCGGCCCACGACCAGCACCAGGACCACTACGCGGTGCACCAGGCCACCTTGCGCGCCGCCCGGGCCCACCACTCGATCCTGTGCTTCGAGTCCCCGTCGGTGACCCGCGACTTCGACCCGTCCGTGTTCGTGGACATCGACGGCTACGTCGACGTCAAGGTCGAGGCCGTGCTCTCCCACCGGGACCAGGCCGGCAAGCCCTACATGACCCCCGGGCGGGTGCGCGGGATGGCCGCCTTCCGCGGGGCGCAGGCCAAGAACACCAACGCGGAGGCCTTCGAGCCGGTCCGCCTGCTCGGCTCCGCGATCGGCGACCTCTAGTCCCCGGGGTGCCAGGGGCCGGGCGGCCGGGGCGTTCCCGCGGACGCCCCGGCCACGGTCCGGCCGGCGCCGCCACTCAGACGGGGCCGGAGCTGCCGGCCGGGTACTCGAGCAGCGGGACCCGGCCGTCCTCGAAGGCGGCCAGCACCTCGTCGACGATGCGCCACCCCTGCTCCGCCGCGTCCCCGCGGACGCCGAAGGTGTGGTCGCCCTCGAGGACGCCCCGCAGCACGCTGCCGTAGGCCGTCAGGCCTGGCCTGGCCATCCCGGACGAGAGCGTCACCCGGGTCATGCCCCGGGAGTCGAAGGGCCCGCCCACGTTCAGCTCCAGGGTCAGCTGCTCCTCCTCGAGGCCCATGCGCAGGACGTCCGGCGCGACGTCCCCGGAGCGGGGCAGCTGCTCGTAGTCGTGCGGCGGGCGGCGGAACGTGATGGCGATCTCCTGACGGGGGTTGCCGATCGCCTTGCCCGAGCGCAGGGTGACGGGCACGCCGTTCCAGCGCCACGTGTCGACCTCGAGGACCACCTGCGCGAACGTCTCCGTCCCGCGCTCCGGGTCCACGCCGTCCTCGGCCGCATAGTCGGGCAGCTCACGGCCGTCCACGCTGCCGGCGGTGTAGCGGCCCCGGGTCGCGGCGCCCGCCGCGTCGCCCTGCCAGAGCTTCGTGGCCCGCAGCACGTGGCTGGTCAGCGTGGGGATCTCCACCTGGTCGAAGGAGGAGGGCGGTTCCATCATGACGAGGGCCATGACCTGCAGCAGGTGGGACTGGATCATGTCCCGCAGCGCCCCCGTGGCCTCGTAGAAGCCCGCGCGGCCCTCCAGGCCCAGGGTCTCGTCGAAGACGATCTCCACGGACTCCACGTGCTCCCGGCTCATGAGCGGCTCCAGCAGCCGGTTGGCGAAGCGCAGCCCCACGAAGTTGAGCACCGCCGGCATGCCCAGGAAGTGGTCCACCCGGAAGGTCCGCTCCTCGGGGACGAGCCGGCCCACGAGCCGGTTCAGCTCCCGCGCGGTCCGCGTGTCGGAGCCGATCGGCTTCTCGAGGGCCAGCACCAGGTCCTCCGGCAGGTCCAGCCCGGCCATGACCTCGCACGCCTGCGCGGTCACCGCGGGAGGCAGGGCGAAGTACAGGCAGACGGGGCCCTCGACGTCGTCGAGCAGCCGCTCGAGGTCCCCGGCGTCGGTGACGTCGCCCGCCACGTAGCGGGCGGTCTCCCGGGTGTGCGCGGCGGCGGGCCCGCTCGCGCCGACGGAGTCGAAGGCCTCGGCCACGACCTGTGCCCAGTCCTCCGCGGGTTCCCGCGAGGAGCCGACCACGTCGATGCGCAGCTCCGGGGCCGAGCTCAGGAGCGTGCCCAGGCCCGGCAGGAGCAGGCGGGACGTGAGGTCGCCGGTGGCGCCGAAGATGATCAGGGTCCTGATGCTTGTCATGCCAGCACGGTACCCCGGGGTCCCAGGCGGACGCCTCGCGTGCCCCTGGCCTGCGCCGACCGGACGCCCGGCCGCGGCTGGTTGAATGGGCGGATGAACGACGACGCGAACCGGCCCCGGTCCACCCCTCTGGAGGACTACGCGCTCCTGTCCGACCTGCACACGGGGCCGCTCGTGTCCCGGGACGGCAGCGTCGACTGGCTGTGCTTCCCCCGCTTCGACTCCCCGTCGGTCTTCGCGGCCCTGCTGGGCACGCCCGAGGACGGACGCTGGAAGCTCTCCGCCGTCGACGGCGTGGTCACGTCGCGCCGCTACCTGCCCCGCACCTTCGTGCTGGAGACGACGTGGCGCACCCCCACCGGGACCGTCGTGGTGACCGACTTCCTGCCCCCGGCGGCCGCCGGCGACGACCACCCCGACCACGCCGACCTCGTGCGGCGGGTCGAGTGCGTCTCGGGGACGGTCGAGGTGGAGCACGACCTGAGGATCCGCTTCGACTACGGGCGCGCCGTGCCCTGGACGCGGCGGGTCGACATCGACGGCAACGGCACCTGCGGGCAGCTCTCCATCGCCGGCCCCGACGCCCTGCTCCTGACCGGGCCGATGCTGCACCCCGAGGACTTCCCCCGCGTCGAGCCGCTCGAGGACGCCGCCCCGGACGCGGCCCCAGCCGCCGCCCCGGAGCAGCCCGGGGACCTCGACGAGGACGAGGGCGCCGTGGCCGACCGGCTCGGCGGGCGCTTCGGGCTCTCGGCCGGGGAGTCCCTCGACTGGGTGCTGACCTGGCACGAGTCCCACCACGGGCTGCCCACCCCCGTGGACCCCGCCGACGCCCTCGACCGCGCGGTGTCCTTCTGGACCGAGTGGTCCTCCCACGTGGGAACCCACAAGCGCCACGAGCAGGCCGTCCTGCGCTCGCTGCTCGTGCTGCGGGCCCTCACCCACCGCGGGACCGGCGGGATCGTCGCGGCCCCCACCACCTCCCTGCCCGAGGAGTTCGGGGGCAGCCGCAACTGGGACTACCGCTACACGTGGCTCCGGGACGCGGCACTGACCATCGAGGTGCTCGTCGCCCACGACTTCACCGACGGCGCGCTGCTCTGGCGCAACTGGCTGCTGCGGGCCGTGGCCGGGGATCCCGACCAGGTCCAGATCATGTACGGCCTGGCGGGGGAGCGCCGGCTGCCCGAGAGCGAGCTGGGCCACCTCGGCGGGTACGAGGGCTCGGCTCCGGTGCGGATCGGCAACGGCGCCGTGGGCCAGTTCCAGTCGGACGTCGTCGGGGAGGTCATGCTCGCGCTCGCCGCCCTCCGGGACGCCGGCGTGGAGGAGGACCGGTGGTCCTGGGGGCTGCAGAAGAACCTGCTGCGCTTCTGCGAGCGCAACTTCGACCGGGCCGGCCACGGGATCTGGGAGATGCGCGGGTCCGCCGCGTTCTTCGTGCACGGGCGCGCCATGATGTGGGCGGCCTTCGACCAGGGCGTGCGCGCCGTCGAGGAGCACGGGTTCTCCGGGCCGGTGGAGCGGTGGCGTGAGCTGCGGGACCGGCTGTGCGCCGAGATCCTGGAGCACGGCTTCGACACGGAGCTGAACACGTTCACGCAGACCTACGACAACACCGAGGTGGACGCCTCGCTGCTGCAGCTGCCGCACACGGGCTTCGTGGCCTACGACGACCCGCGGATGCTCGGCACCGTGGCCCGGATCGAGCGGGACCTGCGGGGGGCGCACGGGCTGGTGCACCGCTACCGGACCGCCTCCGGCCTGGACGGTCTGGAGGGCGACGAGTACCCCTTCCTCATCTGCACGTTCTGGCTCGTGGAGCAGTACGCGCGCAGCGGCCGGGTGGAGGACGCCGGTGAGCTCCTGGAGCAGCTCGCGGGCTACGCCAACGACCTCGGCCTCTACGCCGAGGAGTTCGACCCCGTCAGCGGGCGGCTCGCCGGGAACTTCCCCCAGGCGTTCAGCCACCTCGGGTTCATCCGCGCCGTCGACGCCGTGGTGCGGGCACGGGCCGGCGTGGACCTCACGGATCGGCTCCAGACGTAGGCGGGACGCGGCGAGGCACCGGCCGGACGCCGGCATGACGCCGGCAGGGTCTCCCCGCGGAGCACGGGCACGGAGCAGGACGCATCGACCAGGACGGACAGCATGAGCACCTTCGACCGGGCGGCCGATCTGCCGCACGACCTCACCGACGAGCTCCTCGACGGCCTCGGGGTGGAACGGGCCACCCCGCTGGGCGGCGGCGACACCGCGGCGGCCTTCCGCCTGGAGACGGCGCGGGGGCCCCTGTTCGCGAAGACCATGGCGGACCCGCCCGCCGGGATGATGGCGGCGGAGGTCGCGGGACTGCACGCCCTGCGGGAGCACGTGCCGGAGTTCCTCGGGGTGCCGGAGGTCGTGCGGTGGACGGACGACGGCATCGTCCTCGAGTGGATCGACGAGGCCCCGGGCCGGCGCCCGTCCGGGACCGAGGTGGAGTGCGGGCGCGGGCTCGCGGCGCTGCACCGGGTGCGGGGGAAGGCCTTCGGCGGGCTCGACCCGGAGCTGCCCGGGCGGATCGGGTCCTTCGCGGTGGACCTGTCCCCGACCCAGGACTGGGCGGCGTTCCTGCTCGACCGGCGGATCCGCCCGCTCCTGCGGGACGCGCTCGGGGCCGGCCGGATCGCCCCGCACGCCGCGGACCTGCTCGAGGAGCTCGCCCCGCGGGCCGAGGAGCTCGCGGGGCCGCCGGAGCCCCCCACCCTGGTGCACGGCGACCTGTGGGCCGGGAACCGGCTCGTGGACGTCCGGGGCCGGAACTGGCTGATCGACCCGTCGGCGCACTGGGGCCACCGCGAGGTCGACATCGCGATGATGCTGCTGTTCGGCGGCTTCGGCGAGGAGTGCCTGGCCGCCTACGACGCCGAGCACCCGCTCGCGCCCGGCTGGCAGGAGCGGGTGCCGTGGTACCAGCTGCCGCCGCTGCTGGTGCACGCCGTCCGGTTCGGCGGCGGCTACGGGGACGCGGCCGTGCGGGCGCTCCGGCAGCTGCGCGGCTGACCGGCCGCGCCGGGAAGCGGCGGCGGGAGCAGGGTCCTCAGCGCTGCTCGCCCACCGCCCGGTCGTCCACGGCCCGACCGGTCCGGCGCCGCTCGGCCCGGCGCCGCTCTGCCTCGTGCTGGTCGGCATCCTGTGCGCCGGTGCCGGCACCGGCACGGCGGCGGAGGTACGCCGTGGCCAGCACCACCAGGACCGCCGCCGCGGCCGCGCCCCAGGCCAGGAGCACGGACCGCGGCTCGTCCGTGGCCCGGCCGACCGCGATCCAGGACAGCCCCCACACGGAGGCGGCGGCCACGGCCCAGCGCCCGCCGACCCGCCGCTGGATGGCGGCGACCACCGCCGCGAGCACGAGCACGACGACGACGCCGATCCACTCGGCGCCCCGGCCCTCCTGCGACACGCCCGAGGACACGAGGGCGGCCGCCACGTTGGCCGCCGTCGCGACGGACACCCAGCCCAGGTACAGCCCGAAGGTGCCGTCGACCACGATCAGGTCGAGCGGGCCGCGCCGGCCGGGGACCTCGGTCAGGCGCACCACCAGCAGGCCCAGGACGAGGACCAGGGCGACGATGACCCCGACGCTGGCCCAGATCCAGCCCTGCTGGGTGACCAGCAGCCAGCCGGCGTTGAGGAGCATGGACGCCGCCGCGAGCCGGCCGGTGGCGCGGGCCCGGGGGTCCGTCGTCCGCGAGGGCAGCCACTGCCAGACGGTGTAGGCGAACAGCCCCAGGTAGATGACCGACCAGATCGAGAACGCCGTGCCGGCGGGGGCGAGCAGGGTGGCGTCCGCGGAGAGGCTGCCGCCGGACGACTCCTCGACCCGGGTGCCGAAGACGCCGATGCCGACGAGCGTGCCCAGCAGGCACGCGATCTCGCTGACGGTGACCAGGACCTGGCGGACGCGGTCCGCGCGGGTCGGCCGGAGGTCGGTGCGGCCGGTGCTGACAGGGGAGGCGGTCACGGCGGGGCCTTTCTCGAGTGGCGCGGTTCGGGAGTCGCGGGTCGGGACTCCCGGGGTGGCATGCAGGGGTCGGAGTGCACGGGTCGGAGTGCACGGGTCCTCGACCGCCACGGTAGGCCCTGGACCTGACCGCCACCAGGGGCGGGACGGGGCCCGGGGCATCCGCTCCCGGCCGGCGCCCGGGCCGTTCCCCTAGAGTGGCCGGATGGAACCCGAGCAGACGTCCCGGCCCGTCGTGGGCCTTCTCGGCGCCACCGGCATCACCGGGCGCGTGGCGCTGGCCCATCTCCTGGCGCGGGCGCCCGAGGCGGGGGTGGACGTCGTCGTCGGCGCCCGGGACCCCGAGCGCGTGCGAGCGCTGTGCGCCGACCGGGGCCTCCCCGTCCCCGAGGTCCTGCACGCCGACGTCGCCGAGCCCGGCTCGCTGCGCGCGTTCGTCCGGCGGGTCGACGTGCTGGTGAACCTCGCCGGGCCCTACACGCGGCTGGCGCCCCCGGTGCTCGCCGCGTGCGTGGCGGAGGGCACCCACTACCTGGACCTGACGGGCGAGTCGCAGCTCGCCCACCGCACCGACCGGGACCTGCACGAGGCCGCACGGGCCGCCGGGATCGCGATCGTGCACACCGCGGGCTTCGAGGCCCTGCCCGCCGACGTCCTCGTCGACGCCGCCCGCCGGCACGCCGCCGCGCGGGGCGAGACGCTGCGCTCCGCGGACCTCGTCACCTCCGTGCGCACGCCGCCGGGGACCGGGTTCTCGGACTCGGTCTCGGGCGGGACCGTGCAGAGCCTCGTCGAGGTGCTGCGGGACCCGGACCCCGCCCGCACCGGGGACGTCGCCGCCCGACTCCCGGACCCCGCGCCGGGCAGCGGGACCGCCGCGGACCCCGACGCCGTCCGCGCCTCCAGCCCGCTCCGGCTGCGCGCCCGGACCGCCCGCGGCCGGGTGCTCGCGGCCATGAGCCCGCTCGCGGCGATCAATCCCCCGGTGGTGCACCGCACCCAGGCCCTCAGCCCCGTCCCGGGGGCCGCCGCGCACCCCCTGGCCTTCCGCGAGGCCATGGACGTCGGCCGCGCGGGCGGGCTCCGCGGGGCCGGGCGCTGCGCCGCGGCCGCGGCGGTGGCCGTCTTCCAGGCGCTCGCCGGCCTCGCCGCCGGCCTGCCGCACCCGGTGCGCGCGCGGCTCGCCGACGTCCTGGCGGGGGTCCTGCCCCAGGTCGGGACGGGCCCGGCCGGCGACGTGCTCACCGGCTGGTCCTGGACCACCCGCGGCGTGTTCACCACCCACGAGGGCAGCAGCTTCCCCGCGGTGCTGGAGGCGCAGGGCAACCCCGGCTACGGCACCACCCCGTGGCTGACCACGGAGCTCGCCCTGCGCATGGCGGTGCGCGGCGTCCCCGCCGCCGCCCTCGGCTCGAGCACGCCCGCCCTGGCCCTGGACGGCGACCTCGACGCCCTGCTGCCGGCCCGGGTGCGCATCACGGTCGGCTGAGCACCGCGAACCGGACACCGCGGACGGCATGCACCGGCCCCCGTCCCTCGCGAGGGACGGGGGCCGGTGGCACGACCGCCGCGGGCGGGACTACGGCTTGAGCACCACCTTGATGCAGCCGTCCTCCTTCTTCTGGAACTTCTCGTACATCTCCGGCGCCTGCGACAGCGGCACCTGGTGGGTCGCCAGGTCGAGGACGCCCAGCGGGTCCGAGGGGTCGTCCACGAGCGGCAGGAGCTCGTCGATCCAGAACTTCACGTTGCACTGGCCCATGCGCATCTGGACCTGCTTGTCGAACAGCGTGAGCATCGGCATGGGGTCCTTCATGCCGCCGTACACGCCGCTGATCGAGATCGTGCCGCCGCGCCGGACGGCGTCGATGGCGGTGTACAGCGCGTCGAGCTTGTCCACCCCGACGGTCTCCATCGCCTTGCGGCCCAGCGGGGACGGCAGCAGTCCCACCGCCGCGTGGGCCACTCCGGCCACGTGGGAGCCGTGCGCCTCCATCCCGACCGCGTCCACCACGGAGTCCGGGCCGCGGCCGTCCGTGAGGTCCTTCAGCCGCTCCGCCACGTCGCCCGCGGAGTCCAGCGTCTCGATGCCGTGGCGCTCGGCCATGGCCCGGCGCTCGGCGACCGGGTCCACCGCGAGCACCCGGTAGCCCAGGTGCCGGCCGATCCGGGCGGACATCTGGCCGATCGGGCCCAGCCCGAGCACGGCCAGGGAGCCGCCCTCCGGGGGAGCGGCGTACTTCACGGCCTGCCACGCGGTGGGCACCACGTCGGACAGGTAGAGGTAGCGCTCGTCCTCACCGGTGTCGGGGACCTTGATGGGCCCGTAGTCGGCGTGCGGCACCCGCAGGTACTCGGCCTGACCGCCCGGCACGGAGCCGTAGAGCCGCGAGTAGCCGAGGAACGCCGCGCCGCTGTTGTACTCCCGGACCTGGGTGGTCTCGCACTGCGACTGCAGCCCCTGGTTGCACATGAAGCAGTGCCCGCAGGAGACGTTGAACGGGATGACCACGCGGTCCCCGGCCTTGATGTGGGTGACGGCCGGCCCGACCTCCTCGACGATGCCCATCGGCTCGTGGCCGATGATGTCGCCCTTGTCCATGAACGGGCCCAGCACCTCGTACAGGTGCAGGTCGGACCCGCAGATCCCGCTCGAGGTGATCCGCACGATCGCGTCCGTGGGCTCCTGGATCCGCGGATCCGGGACCTCCTCGACGCTCACCGAGCGCTTTCCCTGCCATGTCAGAGCCTTCATCGGTCCTCCTTCTCAGAACCGCCCCTCCGGTGCGGAAGGACAGCATGCTGATCTGTTCGGTCCGCCCCAGCCTACTCGGTGGTGTCCGGACCCGCATAGTGCGGGGTGTCCGCCGCGGTCCCGGCAGCGGTCTCGCCCCGGAGGAAGTACGCCCCCACCGAACCGGCCAGGGTCGCGAAGACGGCCACCGAGTACAGCGCCAGCACCACCTCCAGCACGCGGGGGAAGCCGCCCTGCGCCCCGAGCTCCCGGCCCGTGACGGTGGACATCGCCGCGTCGGACAGCGCCGGTCCGTATCCCGCGTAGTGGCCGAGGACGTACAGCAGCTGGCTCGAGACCAGCACGACGACGCCGGTGACCGCCGCGAGCCACCCGATCCTGCTGGACAGCAGCCTCCCCGCGGAGCGGGAGCCGCGCACCCCGGCCGAGAGCACGCTCCCCGCCCGCGTCAGCCGGGTGAGCCGGAGCAGCCGGGCGGCCTGCAGCGCGCGGACGAAGCGCAGGAAGGGCAGGAGCAGGAACAGCACCTGCCACCAGTTGCGCTTCCAGAACCGCACGGAGAACCCGGCGACGTAGGCCCGGAGCAGGAACTCGCCGACGAACACGGCCCAGAAGAGCCAGCCGACCACGTTGAGGAGGGCCACGAGCCCCAGGTCCTCGGCGAGCAGCTGCCCGAGCACCACGAACAGGAACAGGACGCCCAGCACGCCCATCGGCCGGTCGAGCCGGCGCGCGAGCCCCTCCGCGAGGCCCAGCTGATCGGCCTCGTCGACCGGCCGCCGGTGCTCGTGCCGGGTGCCGTCGTTCCTCGCCACTGCTGTCCTCTCGGTCGCGCCGGTCTGCTCCTGGGCCCACGGTAGGGCACGGGCGCGGCGGACCCTGCCCGGGGCGCGGGCCCTCGCCCGTCCGAGCAGGAGGGTGCGGAGGGTCAGCCGGTTCGCGTCACGGTCGCGTCGACGAGGATGGGCTCCTCGCCGCGGTCGACGTAGAGCTGCGCCGTCTCCTCGTCGGCGACCGTCTGCAGGGCCTCGTAGTCGTCGACCGTGAAGACGTCCCGCTCCTCCACCGTGCCGGTGGCCTCGACCTCGTCGCCCACGGACAGCCCCTCGGGCAGCTGGTCTGCGAGCACGAGCGTGTCCTCCGCGCCGATGGCGATCACCTGGTGGGCCAGGATCTCCTGCACCTCGCCGGTGAGCGTCATGGCCTCGCCCACGAGCTCCTCGGTGGGCACGCCCGACTGGTCGGCGCGGGTCAGCTCGGTCTCCTCGGCGCAGCCGGCGGCGGTGCCGGCCAGGAGGAGCGCGGCCGCTGCGGAGGCTGCGGTCCGGGGGAAGCGGTGCATGGTGGTCTCCTCGTCGTCGTGCTGTGCTCGGTGCCGTTCCGGCAGGACGGGGACGACCGTACGCGGGAGGATCACTGTGCGGCCACCCCCGAGGGCCCTCCCGCAGGGTTCTCGCCGCGGATCGTGACCCCGCCGTGATCCTTGACCCCCTCCATTTCCCGCGGTCGGCGTTCCGGGGGGTCCGCGTCCGGTGTGGCACGTTGCACATAGTGCAATGTTGCACGGAGTGCATGGTTGCACCTAGTGTCAGCACTCGTGACGAACCTGCCCGCCGAGCCCGCCCGGCACCACCCCCCGGAGGACCGGCGGGAGGCCGTGAAGTACCACAACCGCCGCGCCATCATCGACGCCGCCGCGGCCCTGGCCGCGGAGCGCGGCCTGGGGCGCTTCACCGTCAACGACCTCGCCGATCGGGCCGGGGTCTCGCGGCGCACCATCTTCAACCACTTCGCCTCCGCGGACGACGCCGTCTACGCGCGCTTCAGCGAGCTGCTCGGCGTGTTCGTCGACAACTTCGCGCGCGTCGTGGAGGCCACCCCGCCGCCCGCGAACCCCAGCCCCGGCGCCGTGCTCGAGCAGCTGGCCGACGTCATCGAGCGGACCGAGCTCGTCCCCGCCATGTGCCACATCGCCCACCTGATGGGCGCGAGCGGGGACAGCCCCATCACCGCGATGTGGGCGCACGAGGTGTTCCAGACCCTCACCGCCCGGCTGGCCGCCGAGATCACCGACCGGGTCCCCGGCGCGCCCTCCTTCACCGTGGACCTGCTCGCGAGCCTGCTGCTCCACGCCCTGGCCGTGTCCTTCGAGCGGTGGGCCGAGGAGACCGGCGCGGTGGACACCCCGGACAGCCGCGAGACCTGGCGCCGGCTGCTGCGCACCGCCGTGGAGCGCCTGCGCCACGGCTTCGCGGACTGACCCGACCGACAGAGCACGACCCCCAGAGCACGACCCGCAGAGCACGACCCGCAGAGCACGACCCACGGAACACGACCGACAGAGAAGAGACATGGCACATCTGCTGTACCGACTCGGGCGCTTCGCCGCCCGCCGCGCCTGGGCCGTGGTCGCTGCCTGGGCGGTGGTCCTGCTCCTCGCCGGCGGCGCCTTCGCCGCCTTCGGCGGGCAGCTGACCAACGCGATCACCGTTCCCGGCACCGAGACCCAGCGGCTGGCCGACCGCCTGCAGAGCGAGCTGCCCGACGCCGGCCACGGCACCGGCCGGATCGTGTTCCAGACCGAGGACGGCGACCCGTTCACCGCGGACCAGCGCGAGCAGATCGGGAAGGCGCTCACCGAGGCGGAGGAGTCCCCGGGCGTCGACGGCGTCCTGGACCCGTTCGCCGCCCAGGACGAGCGCGAGGCGCAGGAGCAGCAGCTCGCGGACGGGCGCGAACAGGCCGCCGACGGCCGCGCGCAGCTCGACGCCGCCGAGGACACGCTCGACGAGAACCAGGAGAAGCTCGACGCCGCCCGGGAGCAGGCCGAGCGGGCCGACGCCCCCGACCAGGTCCTCGACGAGCTCGACGACCGCCAGGAGGCCCTCGACGACGGCCGCGCGGAGCTCGAGCGCAACCGGGAGCAGCTCGCGGACGGCCTGCCCGAGCTCGACCGCGGCGAGCGGATGATGGCCCTGGCCGAGGAGACCCGCACGGTCTCCGCGGACGGCACCACCGCGATGGCCGTGGTGACCTTCACCGCCGAGCAGCAGGCGGTCACCGCCGAGGAGAAGGAGTCCCTCCAGGCCGCCGTGGACGGCACGGAGATCGAGGGCGTGCAGGTCGACTACTCCCTGGAGATCGCCCAGGACATCTCCCAGCTCGTCGGCCCCGCCGAGGTGATCGGCGTGGTCATCGCCGGGATCGTGCTGCTCGTCATGCTCGGCACCCTCGTGGCCGCCGGCCTGCCCATCCTGATGGCACTCACCGGCGTGTCCGTCGGCGCCCTCGGCGTGCTGTCCTTCTCCGGGGTGCTGGACATGATGTCGGTGACCCCGATGCTGGGCGTCATGCTCGGACTGGCCGTGGGCATCGACTACTCGCTGTTCATCCTCAACCGGCACCGCCAGCAGCTGCTGGCCGGCACGGAGCTGCACGAGTCCATCGGCCTGGCCACCGGGACCTCCGGCAACGCGGTGGTCTTCGCCGGGCTGACCGTGATCATCGCCCTGGCCGCGCTCAACGTCACCGGCATCCCGTTCCTGGGCGTCATGGGCACTGCGGCGGCGGTCTGCGTGGCCGTGGCCGTGCTGGTCGCCGTGACCCTCACCCCGGCGCTGCTGTCCCTGGTGGGGGAGCGGCTGCTCTCCGCCCGCGCCCGGACCCGCGCGGCCCGCCGGCCCGCCCACCTCGGGGAGCCCCGCCCCGGGGTGGCCACCCGCCACCCGGTGCTGACCCTCGTGGCCGGTGTGCTCGCGCTCGTCGTCGTCGCGCTCCCCGCGGCCTCGATGCGCCTGGGCCTGCCGGACGCCTCCTCCGAGCCCGAGGACTCCACCCAGTACCGCACCTACCAGGTCCTCGACGAGAAGTTCGGCGCCGGCGCCAACGGCCCGCTGCTCGTGGTCGCCGACCTGCCGGAGGGCACGGACGAGTCCGGGGCCGCCGATCTGCAGCTCGCCGTGGGCGAGGAGCTCATGACGGAGGACGACGTCGTCTCGGTGGTCCCGGCGGGGCTGTCGGAGGACCGCCGGACCGCCGCGTTCCAGGTCGTGCCCGTGGACGGCCCGGCCGCCGAGTCCACCGAGCGGCTCGTCAACGACCTGCGCGCCCTGTCCCCCGCCCTGGAGGACGAACTCGGGGTGAGCATCGGCGTCACCGGCCAGACCGGCGGCAACATCGACGTCTCCCAGCTGCTGGCCGACGCGCTGCCGCTGTACCTCACCGTGGTGATCGGGCTGTCCCTGGTGCTGCTGGTGCTCGTCTTCCGCTCGATCCTCGTGCCGGTCGTGGCGACCGCCGGGTTCATGCTCTCCCTCTTCGCCGCGTTCGGCGCGGTGGTGGCGATCTACCAGTGGGGCTGGCTGGGCGGTCTGCTCGGCGTGCACGCGCCGGGCCCGGTCCTGAGCTTCCTGCCCACCATCCTCGTGGGCGTGCTGTTCGGCCTGGCCATGGACTACCAGCTGTTCCTCGTCTCCGGGATGCGGGAGGCGTTCGTGCACGGCCGCTCGGCGCGGGCCGCCGTGCAGGAGGGGCTCCAGGCCGGCCGGGCCGTGGTCACCGCCGCGGCGATCATCATGATCTCGGTGTTCGCCGGCTTCATGTTCTCCCACATGGCGATGATCCGGCCCCTGGGCTTCGGGCTCGCCTTCGGCGTGCTCGTCGACGCCTTCGTGGTGCGCATGACGCTGATCCCCGCGGTCATGCACCTGCTCGGCGACCGGGCCTGGTGGCTGCCCCGCTGGCTCGACCGGATCCTGCCGAACGTGGACGTGGAGGGCGACTCCCTGCGCCGCGACCGCACCCCCCACCCCGAGGGCCCGGCCGCCGCGGCCGGCCCGAGCGGCTGGGGCGACGCGGCGCCGGGCCCGGACGCCGAGCGCGAGCTCGTCGGCGCCGGCCGGCGCGACTGACGCGGAGGTCCCCGGCGAGGACGGCGCGCCCCGTCACCCGCAGCGGGTGACGGGGCGCGCCGTCGTCGGTCCGGTCCCGTGCCGTCAGGAGATGCCGTTCTCCTGCAGCCACATCTCCAGCAGGCCCAGCTGCCACAGCACGTTCGAGCGCAGCGGCGTGTGGTGCTGGTTCGGGTCGGCCAGCAGGGTCTCCACGACCTCCGAGTTGTAGAGCCCGCGCCGCACCGCCGCCGGGTCGGTCAGGGCGGCCTCGACCCGGTCCAGGGTCCCGCCCTCGAGGGTGCGGATCGCCGGGACCGGGAAGTAGCCCTTCTTCCGGTCGATCACCTCGTCCGGGACGATGCCGCGCGCCGCGCGCTTGAGCACGCCCTTGCCGCCCTCGGCGAGCTTGAGCTCCGGGGGGATGCGCCCGGCGAACTCCACGAGCTCGTGGTCGAGGAACGGCACCCGCGCCTCGAGGCCCCAGGACATGGTCATGTTGTCCACGCGCTTCACGGGGTCGTCCACGAGCATCACCGTGGAGTCGGTGCGCAGGGCGGCGTCCACGGCCGTCTCCGCGCCGGGGCGGCCGAAGTGGCGCTCGATGAACGCGGTCGGCGCGTCGTGGGTCGCCATCCACTCGGGGGAGAGCACCTTCGCGAGCCGGGACCACGGCCGGTCGAAGAACGACTGGGAGTAGGTCTTCCGGGCGTCGTCGCGCGCGACGTCGGCCAGCGGCGGGTACCAGTGGTAGCCGCCGAGCACCTCGTCGGCGCCCTGCCCCGACTGCACCACCTTGACGTGCTTCGAGACCTCCTCGCTGAGCAGGTAGAAGGCCACGCAGTCGTGGCTGATCATGGGCTCGCTCATCGCGGCGACGGTCCGGTCGATCGCCGGGACCAGGCGGGCGTCGTCGATCGCGATCTGGTGGTGGTCGGTGCCGAAGCGGCGGGCCACGAGGGACGAGAACTCGAACTCGTCCCCGGACTCCTCGCCCCGGGACTCGAAGCCGATGCTGAACGTCTGCAGGTCCTCCTGCCCGCTCTCCGCGAGCAGGGCGACGACGAGGCTCGAGTCGATGCCGCCGGAGAGCAGCACGCCCACGGGGACGTCCGCCACCATGCGCCGCTTCACCGCGGTGCGCAGCTTCTCGACGAGCCCGTCCTGCCAGTCCTGCTCGGACCAGCCCGAGCGGTCCTCGTCGCGGGTGAACTGGGGGTTCCAGTACTCGTGGTCCGAGGCCGAGCCGTCGGGCTCGACCGTGCGCACGGTCGCCGGCGGCATCTTCCGCACGCCCTTGAGGATCGTGCGCGGGGCCGGGACCACCGAGTGGAAGGTGAGGTAGTAGGACAGGGCCGTGCGGTCGATCGAGGTGTCGACGTCCCCGGCCGCCAGCAGCGCCTGCACCGTGGACGCGAACCGCAGGCGCGCCCCCGTGTGGTCGACGTAGAGCGGCTTGATGCCCAGTCGGTCCCGCGCCAGGACGGTGCGCCCGCTCGTGTGCTCGGTGATGGCGAAGGCGAACATGCCGTGGAAGTGGTAGACGCACTCCCGGCCCCAGCGGTGGTAGGCCTTCAGGGCGACCTCGGTGTCCGAGGTGGAGAAGAACTCGTAGCCCATCCCGCGCAGCTCCTCGCGCAGCTGCCGGTAGTTGTAGATCATCCCGTTGAACACGATCGACAGACCCAGCCGGGAGTCGACCATCGGCTGCCCGCCCGAGGGGCTCAGGTCGACGATCTTCAGCCGGCAGTGGCCCATGGCCACCGGCCCCTGGGCCCAGGCGCCCTGCCCGTCCGGGCCGCGGCCGGCCTGGGCGCACGTCATGCGGTGGATCGTGCCCGGGTCCGCGCCGGCGCCGTCGAACCGGACCTCACCGGCGATGCCGCACATCAGCGCTCACCTCCGCTCCGGGGCCGGGACGGGATCGGAAGAGAAGGTCCGTGGAGGGAGAGCATCCTCCAATGCTACGGGGGCACGCCGCCGGGCGCCCTTCCGGGGACCGGAGCCCGGCGTACGGTGCCTGTATGACCACCGACCCCACCGACCCCACCGACCCCTGCCGGCTCTCCGCGCGGGAGCTCGCCGCGGCCGTCCGGGCCCGCACGGTCTCCGCGCGGGAGGTGCTCGACGCCCACTTCGCCCGGATCGACGCCGTGAACCCCGCCGTGAACGCCGTGGTCACGCAGGTCCGCGAGCAGGCGTACGCGGCCGCCGCCCGCGCCGACGAGCTCACCGCCGCCACACCCGCCGCCGAGCTGCCGCCCCTGCACGGGGTGCCGATGACGCACAAGGACACCCACGCCACCGCCGGGATCCGCACCACGTCCGGCTCCCCGGTGTTCGCCGAGCACGTCCCGGAGCACGACGACCTGATCGTCGCCCGGTTCACGGCGGCCGGGGTGATCAGCACCGGGAAGAACAACGTGCCCGAGTTCGCCGCGGGCTCCCACAGCTTCAACGAGGTCTTCGGGACCACGCACAACCCCTGGGCGCTCGACCGCAGCGCGGGCGGGTCCAGCGGCGGGGCGGCCGCGGCGATCGCGTCCCGGATCCAGCCCCTGGGCGACGGCTCCGACATGGGCGGGTCCCTGCGCAACCCGGCCGCGTTCTGCGGCATCGCCGGCTTCCGGCCCTCCGCCGGGGTCGTGCCCTCGGCCCCGGCCGGCAACGCCTGGGCGTGGCTGGGCCGCTCCGGTCCGCTGGCCCGCAGCGTGGACGACCTCGCCCTGGCCATGTCCGTGCTGGCCGGCCCCGACCCGCGGATCCCCCTGGACTGCCCGGCACCGCGGACCGGGTTCCGGGCGCTCGCGGCGGAGGACCCGCTCGACCCGGGGGCCCGCCCCCTGGCCGGCGTGCGGATCGGGCTGAGCGCGGACTTCGGCCTCGGCGTCCCGGTGGAGCCGGAGATCGTCGAGGTGCTGGTCGCCCAGGCGCGGGTGTTCGAGGAGCTCGGTGCCGTGGTCGAGGAGGCCGTCCCGGACCTGCGCGACGCCGACGAGGTGTTCGACGTGACCCGGGCCTTCGACATGGCCGTGAATCTGCGCGAGGTGGTCGCGGAGCACCGGGAGCTCGTGAAGCCGGAGATCGTGTGGAACGTGGAGAAGGGCCTGGCGCTGACCGCCGAGCAGCTCATGGACGCGGCCCTGGCGCGCACGCGCCTGCACGAGGCGGTGCGCGCGTTCTTCGGCCGCTGGGACGTGCTGCTGACCCCCACCTCCCAGGTGCTGCCGTTCCCGTCGGCGGAGCGCTGGCCCCGCACGGTCGCGGGTATGCCGATGCAGACATATGTCGAGTGGATGCGCTCGGCGAGCCTGATCTCGGCCACCGGGTGCCCGGCCGTCTCGGTGCCGGGCGGCTTCAGCCCCGGCGGGCTGCCCGTGGGGCTGCAGCTCGTCGCCGCGCACGGGCGCGACGTCGAGCTGCTCCGGACCGCCCGCGCCTACGACCACGCCACCCGGCACGCGGACGCCGCGCCGCGCCTCTGAGGTGCGGCGCGGAGCCGGCACGTCGTACCGGGGCGGCCGATCCTGCTCAGGCCGCCGCCTCCAGCTCGAGTAGCGCCGCCTTGGCCTCCAGGCCGCCGACATACCCGCCCAGGCCGCCGTCGCCGCGCAGCACGCGGTGGCACGGGACGACCACCGGCAGGGGGTTCGTGGCGCAGGCCGTGCCCACCGCCCGCACGGCCTGCGGGCGCCCGACCGACCGGGCGACCGCGCCGTAGCTCTCCGTGCGGCCGTAGCCGATCTCGGGCAGGTGCTCCTGGACGAGGCGCCGGAACCCGTGCGAGAGCGACCGGTCCAGCGGGAGGTCGAAGCCGGTGCGCGTCCCGGCGAAGTACTCCTCGAGCTGCCGGACGGCCGGTGCCAGGCGGACCGGGGCGTGCAGCACCCGCGGGCTGATCCGGCGGGCCAGGTCCTGCAGGACCGCCTCGTGGTCCTCCCGCGCGTAGGCCACCCGCACCAGCCCCTCCTCCGTGGCGGCCAGCAGCAACACGCCCACCGGGGTGCCGACGGTCGTGTACGCGACGTCGAGCAGTCCCGCCCGGGCGGCCCCCTCCTCCAGGCGCCGGTGCAGACCGCGCAGCACGGTCTCCGGCACAGGGTCGGCGCGGAGGCTCCGCAGGGGGGAGCGCGGGGTCGAGCCGAGGGTGTTCGTGGTCATCGGTCCTCTCCTGTCCGGTCGAGCTGGGTGCGGTGCCCCGTGCGGTTCCCGGCGCGGTTCCCCGGGAGAGCCTCGGCGCGGTTCCCGGTGCGGGTTCCCGTGCCGTTCGCGGGGGCGGTCGTGATGAGGGCCTTGCGGAGGGCGGCCACGCCGTCCGAGGCGGCCCGGCGGGCGGCCTCCGGGGTGCCGCCGAGCAGCTCGGCGATCTGCCGGTAGGGCAGTCCGCCCAGATAGCGGTAGGCCACGGCGTGCCGCTGCTTGGGCGGCAGGGCGGCCACCGCCGCCCACAGCGGGGAGTCGTGCTCGTGCGGCGCGTCCCGGTGGGCCGGTGGCTCCGGGAGCGAGGCCACGGGCACCGCCGCCCGGGACCGGGCCCGGACGACGTCGACCGCCTTGCGGTGGGCGATCGTCACCAGCCACGCCTGCACGTTCGCCGTGGCCGGCAGGTCCGGGTACGCCCGCAGCGCGGCCAGGAACGTCTCCGACCACGCGTCCTCGGCGTCCGCGGACGTGCTCAGCACTGCCCGGCAGACCCGCCACACCACGGGGCCGTGCCGGGTCACCTGCGTCTCGAAAGGCTCTTTCGTGTCCATCACCTCGTAGACGTCCGCACCGGACGGAACGTGAGATCGGCGCCGGACGGCCACTCCGCTGCGGGGACCGGCACCGTCCGGCGGCCGATCACAGGCCCGCGGGCACGTTGTACGGCGTGATGACGTCGATCATCGAGTGGTGGCGGCGTTCCTCCGGAGGGATCGCGCCGTGGGCCTCCATGACGATCCTGCAGCACCGCTGCAGGTCCTGCTCGAGGTCGTGGTGCAGCACGGCGTGGATCCGCCCGGCCCGCAGCAGCTCCACGTTCTCCGGAGCCAGGTCGTGGCCGACGACGACCCGCGGGGCGCGCCCGGCGTCGTCGAAGGCGGCCATGATCCCGCGGTTGCCGCCGCCCACGGAGTAGACGGCGTCGAGCTCCGGGTGCTCGGTCAGGGCCCTGCGGAACAAGTCCCGGGTGGTGCGGTCGAGGCCGTCGCCGCCGGGCAGGTCCAGCACCGCCCGCCCCGGGTCCAGCGCGCGCAGGGTGCTCCGGAAGCCGTTGCCCCGCTGCTCCTCGCCGTGGAACCAGTCGTTGCTCACGACCACGGCCACGGAACCGGGGCGGTCGCGCATCCACTGCTCCACCAGGTAGGCCGCGGTCGCCCCGGCCGCTCGGTTGTCGAAGCCCACGTAGGCCCGGCGGGGGCTGTCCGGCAGATCGGTCACCAGCGTGACCACCGGGATGCCGGCCGCCTCGAGCTCGGCCACCGCGGTGCTGACCACGGGTACGTCCGGGGCCTTGAGGATCACGCCCTGGGTGCCTCGGTCGGCGATGCGCCGCAGCACTTCCGCGCAGCCGTCGGGGTCCCACCGCTCCTGGAAGGAGAACCGTGCCCGGAAGACGGCCGGGCGCAGACCGGGCAGGGCTGCTTCGAGTCCCTGCCGGACGGCTGCGGTGAACCGCGTGGGGGCGTCGACGACGACGTCGACCATGAACCGCCGCCCTGTCAGCTCCAGCTGCGTGCGCTGGGCGTCCAGGTCCCGGATCGCCTGGTGCACGAGCCCGGCGGTTCCTGCCCGCACACCGGCTCGGCCGTGCAGCACGCGGTCGACCGTGGCGTCGCTGACCCCCGCCTGGCGGGCGATCTCCCGGATCGGGTAGCGGTGGGGCACTTCGGGTCTCCTGACCTCGTGCGGGAGCATTCGGGAACCGACCGGCCCGGAGCAGTCCCGAGCCGGGCCGTTCCGGAGCCTATCCCTGCCGGGCTCGCGGAGTACAGGACTGAGGGATTCCTGAGGGAAATGGGCATTGCCCGGCACCGCGGCAAGCGGAAGGCTGGCCCTGCACGAGGCCCTGCACGAGGCCCTGCACGAGGCCCTGCACGAGGCCCTGCGCCGAGGGCTGCCGGAGAGAGGAACTGCCATGACCCTGGACCCCGCCACCGCCCGCCGCGCGGCCCGCTGGTTCACCCCCGCCGACTGCCGGCTCGAGGACTTCCGCGAGGACGTGGAGGTCGTCACCGATCCCGCCGAGTATCCCCACGCCACCGCCGTCGAGCAGAACGTGCTGCTGTACGGGCCCGGGCTGCAGGCTGTGGTCCAGGACCCCGCGCGGCGGCGGGAGGTCCAGGCCGAGCTTGCGCACGCCCTGGAGCGCGGGCCCGGCGTGGTGGTGCTGCAGGGCGCCTTCCCGGACGGTGCCGTCGTGGACCGGGCGACCGCCGCGTTCGAGGGGCTGATCCGGGCCCAGAAGGAGGCCGGGACCGCCGCCGGGGACCACTTCGCCGCTCCCGGCGCCAACGACCGGGTGTGGGGCGCGGCCGACAAGTTCGCGCTGGCCGACCCAGAGGCCTTCGCCGACTACTACGCGAACGATCTCATCGCCCTGGTCTCCGAGGCGTGGCTGGGCGCCGGCTACCAGGTGACCTCCCAGATCAACGTGGTCAATCCGGGCGGGGCCGCCCAGACGGCGCACCGGGACTACCACCTGGGCTTCATGTCCGCAGAGCAGGCCGCCCGGTACCCCGCGCACGTGCACCTGCTCTCCCCGGCGCTGACCCTGCAGGGCGCGGTCGCCCACGGGGACATGCCGGTGGAGTCCGGACCGACCATGTTCCTCCCGCACTCGCAGAAGTACGCTCCCGGCTACCTCGCCGTCCACCAGGAGGAGTTCGTCGAGTACTTCGACCGGCACCACGTGCAGCTGCCGCTGTCCACCGGCGACGCCGTGTTCTTCAATCCCGCGCTCTTCCACGGTGCCGGGCACAACCGGTCCCGCAACATCCGCCGGATGGCCAACCTGCTCCAGATCTCCTCCGGCTTCGGGCGCGCCATGGAGACCGTGGACCGCACGGCGATGTCCACGGCCCTGTACCCCGTGCTGCTCCGGCGGCGTGCCGAGGGCGCGCCGGAGCGCTGGCTGCGCAACGTCGTCGCCGCCTCGGCCGAGGGCTACGCGTTCCCCGCGGACCTCGACCTCGACCAGCCGGTCGGCGGGCTCGCCCCCCGGACCCAGGCCGAGTTCGTGCTGCACCACCTCGAGGCCGGCACGGAGCCGGCCGAGGTCGGGGACGGCCTGCGCGCCATGGCGCGACGGCGCTCCGGCGTGCGGCAATGAGCACGGCCGGCACCCGGCCCCTGGCCGTGCTCCTCGTCGGCGCCGGACGCATCGGCCAGGTCCACGCCGCCGCTCTCGCCGTCCATCCGGACACGGTCCTCACGCGGGTCGTCGACGTCGTGGAGGCCGCAGCCGCCGCGGTGGCCGGCCGGTACGGCGCCGCGCACGGCACGGATGCGCTCGAGGCACTGGCATCCGGGGAGATCGACGCGTGCGTGGTCTGCTCCCCGACCCCCACCCACACCGAACTCGTCGACGCGGCCCTGCGCCTGGGAATCCCGGTGCTGTGCGAGAAGCCCCTCGACCTGGACGTGCGCCGCGCGGCGGACCTTCTGCGGGAGCACCCGCCGGCCGACAGGCCTCCGGCGATGATCGGGTTCAACCGACGCTTCGACCCCCACTTCGCGGCCTGCTGGACCCGCGTGCGGGCCGGGGAGATCGGCCCGGTGGAGCAGCTGGGGATCACCAGCAGGGACCCGGCCCCGCCTCCGGCGGGCTACCTCGCCGGGTCCGGCGGGATCTTCCGCGACATGATGATCCACGACCTCGACATGGCGCGGTTCTTCGTGCCCGATATCGTGCGCGTGACGGCCTCCGGCTCCACGGTGTTCAGCCGGGAGATCGCCGAGCTGGGCGACGCCGATACCGCCGTGGCCGTCCTCGAGGGCGCCCGCGGGGAGCAGGTGGTCATCACGAACTCGCGGCACTGCTCCTACGGCTACGACCAGCGGCTGGAGGTCTCCGGGCCGCTCGGGACGCTCACCGTGGGCAACCCGCTGCCGACGACGGTGCAAGCGTCAGGGCCGGCGGGCTGCGGCCGGGCGGACCCCTGCGAGCCGTTCTTCCTGGAGCGCTACCGGGACGCCTATGCCGCGGAGCTGCACCGGTTCGTCCGGGCCGTCCGCGGGGAGGAGACCGGCTCCCCGGGCCTGGAGGACGGGCTGGCCGCGAGCGTGCTCGCCGAGGCCGCGACGCGGTCGGCGGCGGAGGGGCGGCGGGTCGAGGTGGCGGAGATCAGGACGAGGATCGGGGCGGAACCGACGGCCGCGAAAACGAGCCGGGAGGGACGACAGGCATGAGCGGACAGCTCGAGAACGCCGTGGCGCTCGTGACGGGAGGAACACGCGGTCTGGGTGCCGCCGCCGCCCGCCGGGCGGCCCTCGAGGGAGCCGCCGGGATCGCGGTCACCGGCCGGGACGCGGACGCCGGGCGCCACACCGTGGCGCGGCTGAGGGACCTGGGCGCGGACGCCGAGTTCGTGGGCGCGGACCTGGCAGACACCGGGCAGGCCGCGTCCGTGGTGCCGCGCACGGTGGAGCGGTTCGGCAGGCTCGACGCCGTGGTCAACGCGGCCGGGCTCACCACGCGCGGGACCATGCTGGACACCACCGCGGAGCTCTCCGACCAGCACGTGGCGGTCAACCTGCGGGCGCCGTTCCTCATCATGTCCGAGGCGATCCGGCACTTCCGGAGCCGTGGTGCCCCCGGCGCGATCGTCAATGTCATCAGTCTCTCCGCCCACGGCGGCCAGCCCTACCTGGCGCCGTACGTCGCGGCGAAGGCAGGGCTGGCCGGACTCACCCGCAACGCCGCCCACGCCCACCGGTGGGACCGGATCCGGATCAACGGCGTGAACATCGGCTGGACGGCCACCGAGGGCGAGGACTGGATCCAGCGCGAAGCCCACGGCGCCGGGGACGACTGGCAGGAGCGGGCCGCTGCGGGGCTGCCCATGGGCCGGCTCGGGGACCCGGACGAGATCGCGGAGTTCCTCGTCTACCTGCTTTCCCCGCGCAGCGGTGTGGTCACCGGGTCGGTGATCGACTGGGATCAGACCGTGGTGGGCGGCTACGACTGAGCACCACGGTGCGGCGTCACGGGTGCTCTCCGCACCGGCCGAGCCGATCCGCGCCGTACGGCCCGGTGACCACGATGCCCGCCCCTGACCACACGGAGGCGTGGTGAGGGGCGGGCATCGGGGGCACCCGCACGCCGGGGTCCGGCGTGCGGGCAGGGCGGGGGACTACACGTCCTGGCGGGCGCGGTTGACGATCTTGGACCGGACGGTCAGCGCCAGCACGATGAACAGCAGGCCGTAGAGCACCAGCGGGATGGGCCCGGTGACGAAGATCGAGTAGTCGCCGTTGGAGGACAGCAGGCCGTCGCGCAGGTTGGTCTCGGCCAGCGGGCCCAGCACCATGCCGATCAGCAGCGGGGCCACCGGCACGCCGTGGCGGCGCATGATGAAGCCCAGCACGCCCAGCCCGAGCAGCAGCAGCAGGTCGAAGATCGCCCCGGAGGTCGCGTAGATGCCCAGGCCGCAGAAGACCGTGATCCCGGCGTAGAGGTACTGGCTGGGGATCAGCAGGAGCTTCGCCCACAGCTGGGCGAAGGGCAGGTTGATGACCAGCAGCACGACCATCGCGATGAAGAAGCTGGCCAGCAGCGCCCACACGAGCTCGGGGGCCCGGTCGAACAGCAGCGGGCCCGGCTGCAGGCCGTACTGCTGGAAGGCCGCGAGCATGATCGCCGCGGTCGCCGAGACCGGCAGTCCCAGGGCCAGCAGCGCACCCATCGCGGTGCCGGTGGTGGCGTTGCCGGCGGCCTCGGGGGCGGCCAGGCCGCGGATCGCGCCCTTGCCGAACACCGGGTTCGGGCGGCGGCGGTCGAGCCGGCGCTCGAGGTCGTAGGACATGAACGTCGGCACCTCGGCGCCACCGACCGGGATGACCCCGAAGGGCAGGCCGATCGCGGTGCCGCGCGCCCACGCCGGGGCGGCCTCCTTGAGCTCGGCGCGGGAGAGGAAGGGGCGCCCGGTGACCTTCATCTGGTGGGCGGCCGGGTCGCGGCGGATCCGGGAGGCCACGTGGAAGACCTCGCCCAGGGCCAGGATCGCCACCGAGACGGTGACCAGCGAGATGCCGTCGAACAGGTTGGCGGAGCCGTAGGTGAAGCGCTCCGAACCGGAGATCGCGTCGATGCCCACGGTGGCGATGCCCAGGCCGAGGACCAGGGAGGCCAGGCCCTTGACCGCGGAGTCGGAGACCACCGAGGACGTGGCCACGAAGGCGAACAGGGCCAGGGCGAAGTACTCGGCTGGGCCGAAGTTCGCGGAGAAGTCGGCGAGCTTGGGCGCCAGGAAGACCACGACCACGGAGGCGACCATGCCGCCGATGAACGCGCCGATGGCCGCGGTGGCCAGGGCCTGCGGGGCCCTGCCGTCCTTGGCCATCTTGTGGCCCTCGAAGGTCGAGGCGATCGCGGAGCCCTGTCCCGGGGTGTTCATCAGGATGGCCATCGTCGAGTCGCCGAACAGGCCGCCGAAGTACACGCCGGCGAACAGGATGAACGCCGCGGTGGGGTCCAGGGCGAAGGTCATGGGGAGCAGGAGGGCCACGGCCATGGAGGAGCCCAGGCCCGGCAGCACGCCCACGGCGGTGCCGAGCAGACAGCCCACCACCACCCACAGCAGGTTCATGGGGGTCAGCGCGCCGGCGAACCCGTCCATCAACAGATTGAGTGCGTCCATGTCAGAAACCGCCTCCCAGGATGCCGGACGGGAGGGTGAGCCCCAGGCCGACGGTGAATGCCAGGTAGATCGCGCTGCTCACGAGCAGGGCGAGCGAGATGTCGAACAGGGGCCGGCGGCTGCCGAAGCCCCGGGCCACGGCCCAGAACAGCAGGGCGGCGGCCAGGATCCAGCCCAGCACCTCGAGGGTCAGCGCGAACGCCAGGAACCCGCCCGCGGACCAGAGCACCGCGGACCAGTCCGAGTGGCTCCGCCAGGTGCGCGCCGAGAGCTCCTCGGGGTGCTCGGGGGTGCGCAGGTAGTGCAGGGTGAGCAGGGCGGCCAGGACGTAGCCGGCCACGGTGAGGATCAGCGGGTAGAACGTGGGGCCGGGGAAGTCGGTGCCCTCCGGGATGTCCATGGTCAGGGCGCCGATCAGCAGGTAGGTGCTGAAGGCGGCCATCACCGCGGGCACCACGAGGCCGCTGCGCCCGCTCCACCAGGAGCTCTCGGTGTCCGGCCGCTGCGCCTCCGGGGGCCGGACGTCGGTCAGGTGCTCTCCGGCGGCGCCGGTGTGCGAGGACGTGGGGGTGCTCATCAGGAGATCTCCTCTACCAGCATGGCGATGCGCTCCTGCTCCGAGGCCATGAACTCGTCGAACTCGTCGCCCGCGAGGTACACCTCGGTCCACTTGTTGCGCTCGATGGCTTCCTGCCACTCCGGGGTGGCGATGGACTCCTCGACCAGGGTCCGCAGCTCGGCGAACTCCTCGTCGGTGATCCCGGGCGGGGCCAGGATGGCCCGCCAGTTGGCCAGGTCCACGGCGTAGCCCTGCTCGGTGAGGGTCGGGATGTCGACGCCCTCGAGCCGCTCCGGGGCGGCCATGCCCAGGGCCTTCAGGCGCCCGGCCTCGATCTGGTCGGCCACGTCCATGTACCCGGAGGTGGCCGCGTCCGCGGTGCCCGTGATCAGGGCCTGGGTGGCCTCGCCGCCGCCGGACTTCGGGATGTAGGTGGTCTCGGACGGGTCGATGCCGGTCTCGAGGGCGAGCTCGGTCATGACGAGCTGGTCGAAGGTGCCGCCGCCGGTCCAGGCGACCTCGGCGGGGTTCGCCCGCCAGTCCTCGACGAGCTCGTCGATCGTCTCGTAGGGGGAGTCGGCGGGGACCACGACGACGTCGTACTCCTCGACCACCCGGGCGATCGGGCGCACGTCGTCGTGCGTGACGGCCGAGTCCAGCTGCGCGACACCGGCGACCAGCCCCGCACCCGTGACCATCAGGGTGTTGGCCTGGCCCTCCATGGTGGAGAGCTGGCCGAGCCCGATGGTGCCGGCCGCACCGGGGATGTTCACCACCTGGGTGTTGTTGACCAGGCTGTTGACCCGCATGGCCTGCTGCTGTTCCCGCATGAACGTGTCCCAGCCGCCGCCGGCACCGGCCGGGGCGATCAGGGTCATGTTGGCCCGGATGTCCGAGCCGGCCGTGGCGGACTGGAACGAGAAGAAGGCGGCCAGGCCGATCACGGCGGCGGTGACGACGCCGTAGACCGTCATGGCGACCGGGTGCCGGCGTCGCGTGCCCTGCTGGGCCTGATCTGGTGGTGAACTCACGGGGATCCACTTTCCTGGGTCGGAGGGTGCGGGTGCATGGCTCGGTCCGAGCCTCTCCCGACGACGATAAGTGACCCGGGTCACGCGTCGGCCGTTGATCCATCTTTCGTGCGTACTGATCGTTGTGCTGGTTCTGCGCATTCTGCTCACGCCGGAAGAGACGTCCCTCACACGTTCGGCCGTAGGGTGGACCTCGTTTTGTACGCCCCTTTCCCACCACCCGATTTCCCCACCCCACCGCGGAGGCTCCCATGACCGTCGTCGTTGCCCGAACCAGCACCCCCGAGGGCGAGGCCGCGCTCGCGGCCGCGGTCGAGGAGGCCGGACGCCGCCAGGAGGACCTGCTGGTCTTCAACCTCGAGGGCGCCCAGCTCGACCCCGAGGGGAGCGAGCTGAACGGCGTGCCCGTCACCTTCCGCACCCCCGACACCCGCAACCGGGACGCCGTGGGCGAGCTCCTCGACGCCGCGGAGCAGGTGAACGCCTCCGCCGTGGTGATCGGCGTGAAGCACCGCAGCCCCGTGGGCAAGCTGCTGCTCGGCAGCGCCGCCCAGCAGGTGCTCCTCGAGGCCAACGCCCCGGTGATCGCGGTCAAGCCCCGGCGCTCCTGAGGCATGGCCTCGACCGCTCCGGGGGCCCGGTCCGGAGCATGGCTGTGGTTCCTCGTGGCCGGGGCCCTGCTCACGCAGACCGCCCTGAACCTGGTGCGCCCGGTCACCACCTACAAGCTGCTGTCCCTGGACGCCGACTCCGTGACGGTCGGCCTGGTCACGGCCGCCTACGCCGTGGTCCCGCTCGTCACGGCCATGTGGCTGGGCCGGATGACCGACCGGGTGCGGGACCTGCGGACCATGGTGGTCGTCGGCGCCCTGGTCCTGGCCTTCGGCGCGGGGGCGCTGGCCCTGGCGCCCAGCGTGGCGCTCGTCGCCGTGGCGAGCGCCCTGCTGGGCATGGGGCACCTGGTGTTCACCATCGCCGGGCAGTCGGCGGTCGCCCGCTTCTCCCCGCCGGACCAGCTGGACAAGGGCTTCGGCTGGTTCACCGCCGCCTTCTCCGCCGGGCAGCTGGTGGGCCCGCTGCTGGTCGGAGTGCTCCTGGGCACGGGCAGCGACGTCGCCTCGCCCGAGCGGGTCGCCGACATCACCCTGTCCCTGTGGATCGGGGCCGGGCTCTCGGTCCTCGTGGTGCCCGTCATGCTCCTGCGCCGGCCGGCGTCCGGGGCCGCCGGGGCGCCCGCCCGGAACGACGACGCCGCTGCCGCGGCGCAGGCGGCTCCCGCCACCGGTGAGCTCGAGGTGGTCCCGGGCACGGCGCCGCGGGCGTCGATGCTGCGGATCCTCGAGGTCCCCGGCATCCCGTCCCACATGCTGGCGTCCCTGGCCCTGCTCGCGATGCTCGACATCCTCACGGCCTTCCTGCCGCTGGTGGGGGAGCGGGCCGGGGTCTCCCCGGCGTGGATCGGCGTCCTGCTGGCCGTGCGCGGCGGCGCCTCGATCGTCTCGCGCGTCCTGCTGCCGTGGCTCGCGCACCGGATGTCCCGCCGGGCGCTGCTGCTGGTCAGCCTCTACGGCGCCGGCATCACCCTGGCCGTCCCGCCGGCCGTCATCACGGTGCCGTGGCTCGCCGCGGTGCTCCTGTTCGTGGGCGGCTTCTGCCTGGGCCTGGGCCAGCCGATCACCATGACCCTGGTCTCCACCGCCGTGCCCACCTCGTGGCGGGGCTCGGCGCTCGCCGTGCGGCTGGTCGGGAACCGGGCGGGGCAGGTCGCCATGCCCCTGCTGGCCGGCCTGGTGGCCGCGCCGCTCGGCCCGGCCGGGGCGATCTGGTCCACGTGCGCGGTGCTGCTGGTCAGCGGGCTGGAGAAGACCGTGCGGCGGTAGCCGGGACCGGGGGACCACTTCGACAGCCCCGGCACAGGGACGCCACAACGGCGGCACAATCCCGGCTGGTCAGCTGGAGGACGAGAAGGACCGAGAGGTCCGGGCCGGCGGGCGGGAGCTCGTCGGCACGTCCGACAGAAGGAACCCGCCGCCATGGTCAACGTCCACCACCCTGCACCCGGTGCACGGTCAGCAGATGAGGACCCGGTCCTGCCGCTGGTCCGCAGGCGCCGGCTCGTGGGGGTCGACGCCGCCCGGGGCCTCGCCCTGGTCGGGATGATGTCGATCCACATCCTGCCCGCCTGGAACCCCGAGACCTACGGGCCCACGCTGCAGTGGGAGCTGTTCGCGGGCCGCGCCGCGGCCCTCTTCGCGCTCCTGGCCGGGGTGGGCCTGGCCTTCTCCTCCGGCGGGCGCACCCCGCACCGGGGCCGGACGATGACCGCGGACCGCGTGGGGCTGCTCGTCCGGGCCGTGCTGATCACCGGGCTGGGGCTGCTGATCAACCAGGTCATGCCGGCGGACCCGCCCGCCTACGACATCCTCGTCTACTACGGCATGTTCTTCCTGCTGGCGATCCCCTTCCTGCACCTGCCGGCGCGGACGCTGTTCGGTCTCGCCGCCGCGGCCGCAGTGGTGGGGCCGGTGCTGATGCAGGCGCTCCGGGGAGCGCTGCCCGCGCTGGAGGTGTACAACCCGACCTTCGCCGACGTGCTCGCCGAGCCGGGGACCGTCCTGGCCCAGGTGCTGTTCACCGGCACCTATCCCGCGGTCCCGTACCTGGCCTACCTGCTCGCCGGGATGGCCATCGGCCGGCTGAACCTGCGGGCCGTGCGCGTCCAGGGCCGGCTGCTGGTGGCGGGGCTCGCCCTGGCCGTGGGGGCGTGGCTGGTGTACTGGGTGCTGGTCCTCCAGGCCGGGGGCTACGACCAGCTCATGAGCTCCACCCCGTGGCTGAGCGAGGACCTGATCGACGAGATCATCGTCTGGGGGCCGGACCCGGTCCTGCCCGACACCTCCTGGTGGTGGCTGCTGATCCCCGGCCCGCACACCAACACCCCGGTGGCGATCCTCCAGGACCTCGGCTCCGGCGCCGCCGTGCTGGGTCTTCTCCTCCTCGTGGCCCGGCGGGCCGGTGGCTGGCTGCTGCCGCTGAGCGCGATGGGGTCGATGACCCTGACGCTCTACTCGGCGCACCTGCTGGCCCTGGCCGCCATGCTCCACTACGAGGTTCCGCTCCTGTGGTTCCTCATCCACGTGGCGGTCGCGGCGCTGTTCGCGGCGGCCTGGCAGCGCGCCTTCGGCCGGGGCCCGCTGGAGCGGCTCCTGGCCCGGGCCGCCGGCGCCGCCCGCGGTCTGGCCCTGGGCGCCGGTCCCCGCGCGGCGGCGGGCCGGTGACGTCGTCGTCCGGCCGCGGAGACGGGCCGCGGGCTCAGGTGGTGGCCAGCTCCGCGGGGCGGGCGGGGACCTGCTGCAGCCGGGCCACGCGCTGCACGGACCAGCACAGCAGGACGACGAGCAGCACGTTGCGGGTGGTCAGCACGGCCGCCATCGCCGGGTGCGCGTGGATGAGCGGGGTGTAGAACAGCGGATAGATCACGAACGTGGTGACCGCGATGCCCATCAGCAGCGCCGCCGGCGTCCGCCACCGCTGCCAGTCGTGCACCAGCCCGGCCACGACGACGGGGGCGAGCCAGATCATGAACTGCGGGGACCCCACCTTGTTGAACACGATGAAGACCGCGGTCATCATCAGCGCCCCCTCGTAGAAGAGCTCCTCCCGCTCGGCCCCGCGCTTCAGCGCACGGACCAGCAGGACGGCTCCTGCGAGGACGGCGAGCACGAGCAGCGGCTGCATCAGGAACGCGACGATCTCGGTGCCGGGCCCGTAGACCTCGGTGGAGTTGATGGCCACGTTGTCGGCCATCCGCGATCCGGCCACGTCGAAGACGCTCGCCCACACCCACGGGGTGGAGAAGGTGGCCTCCAGCTGCATGCCGCGCTCTCCCTGGTTGACCAGGAAGTCCGCGATGTGCGGCAGGCCGCCCGTCAGGTACGTGCCCAGCACCACCACGGCGGTGACCCCCACCCCGGCGGCCACCACCTGGACGCGCTGCCGGCAGGCGATGAACAGGGCGAGCAGGACGGCGGCCGGCCACACCTTGATCCACGTGGCGACGCTCAGGAGCACGGAGCCGAGCACGGGCCGCTCGGACGCGTACAGGAGTCCGATCAGCACGATCGGGGCCGCGATGCCCTCCACCCGGGCGAAGCTCAGGTAGCCCAGGAACACGGTGAAGAACAGCCACCACCAGGCCGGGGCGATGCCCTGCCGGGCCCGCCGGCCCCGCGTGAGGCAGACCAGGGCGACGGCGTTGAGCACGGTGACGATCAGCGTCCAGACCAGCAGGTAGGGGCCGTGGCCGGCGATCCCCGCCAGGTGGATCGGGATCTGCGCCAGCACCGGGTACACCCACGGGCTGATCCCGTCCCCGGCATCGGCCGGGTCGTACCCGGCCATGGCCCACTGGCGGTACTGCTCGGTGTCGCTGAAGGCATCGCCGTGGATGACGAAGGACATCATCCAGCCCAGGAAGTACAGGTGGACGACGGCGAAGCCCCACCACACGCCGGCCGGGCGGGCGAACCAGGCCACGGCGCGGGCGGGCAGGACGGCGTCGCGGACGCGGGTCAGCCGGTCGAAGAAGGGGGCGGAGATCTCAGGCCTCCTTCGCGGCGGGCGCCGGCGCGGCGGGGGCGGGTGCCGTAGCGGGCGCGCTGGCGGGGCGCCGGGAGCCCAGCTGGTACAGGCGGCGCACCGACCACCACAGGAGCACCACCAGCAGGGCGTTGCGCAGGGTCAGCACGAGGGCCATCCACGGGTCGTTGTGACTCAGCTCGTAGTAGAACATCGGGTAGACGAGGAACGTGGCCACGGCGATGGCGATCAGCATGACCGCCGGCACCCGCCACGCCTTCCAGTGGTGGGTCAGCCCCACGGCCACGGCCGGCGCCAGCCACACCATGAACTGCGGGGAGCCGACCTTGTTGAACACGATGAAGGCGGTGACCATGGTCAGCGACCCCGCCAGCAGCAGCTCGGTCCGGTCGGTCTCGCCGGACCGCTCGCCGTTGCGCAGGCCCCGGGCGATCAGGAGGGTCACCGCGGCGGCGGCCACCAGCAGCAGCGGCTGCATGAGCACGGCCATCGTGGCCGTGCCGGGGCCGTCGACCTGCATGGAGTTGATCTCCGTGTTCATGTACATCCGGGACCCGCCCACACCCAGCACGGACGACCACAGCCACGGGGTGGTGAACGTGGCCTCCAGCTGCATGCCCCGGTCCCCCTGCTGGGTGAGGAAGTCGAAGAGCCTCGGCAGCGCACCCATGGCGGCGGCGACCCCGGCCGCGGCCGCGCTGACCAGCAGGCCCGCGACGACGACCGCCACCCGCCGGCGCACCACGGTGACGAGGGCGAGCACGACCGCCGCCGGCCAGACCTTCATCCAGGTGGCGACACTGAGCAGGACCGAGGCGGCCACCGGGTGCGCCACGCCGTAGACCAGGGCGACGAGCACCAGGGGGGCCGTGAGCCCATCGACGCGGGCGAAGCCCAGCCACCCCATGAGGAAGACGAAGCCCAGCCACCACCACGCGGCGGGGACGGCGTGCCGGGCGCGTCCCCAGTCCGTCAGCTTCCCCACGGCCCAGCCGTTGAGCACGGTGATCATCAGGACCCACAGGAAGAAGAACGGCCCCGGGCCGGCCGCGCCGGCCAGCGCGACGGGCACCAGCGCCAGCACCGGATAGACCCAGGGGGTGGGCTCCCCGTTCAGGTTCTGCTCGTCGAAGCCGGCCTCGGCCCACGCGCGGTAGATGTAGGTGTCGCTGAAGGCGGCGCCGGACAGGGACAGGGACAGGGCGAATCCCAGGAACACGAGGTGCACCAGGACGAAGCCGGCGAGCAGTCCGCGCGGGGATCTCGACCAGGCGTGCCACCGCGGGGTCGCGAGGCGGTTCCGGAACCGGGTGAGCATGCTGAAGGTCGTGTCCGTGGACATGGGTCAATCCTCGTCAAGGGGGTGGGGCCGCAGGACCACAGGGCGCTGCCCCACCATGCTACGTGGCCGGGCGCGGACCGACCGGAACCGGGCGTCATGATCCGTGCGCAGCGACCCCGGGCCGGAGGGCGCGGCGGCGTCCCGGGACGCCGGGGCGATGAGGTGGCATCATGGCTGGAACACGCTCCTGGAGAGCGCTCAGCACACCTGTCCGCCCGGCAGCGACACACATAGGGGATCAGCGCACGTCATGACGGCAGGGGGTTCGCATCCGGAGGGGCCGCGGAGCCGCGGGGGCCGGGCCGTCAGCACCGTCCCCTTCCGCCAGGACACGCCCGGCGCCCACCCGGACCCGCGAGCGCACGTCGCCGTCCTGCAGGGGTTCGTCGGCTCCCTGATGATGCTCGTCGGCTCGGTCGGCACCGGGTGGATCGCCAACGGCTCGCCCATGGTCCGCCACCCCCTCGTCATCGCGCTGCGGGTCGAGGGATGGGGCGTCTACGCCTGCACCGTGCTGCTGACCGTCGGCGCCATGCTGCTGGTGCGCTCCTGGCTCCGGCTCGGGCAGCGGCTCCAGGACGGGCCGGCGGGCGCCCAGCGCTCCGTGGTGCTGGCCGTGTGCGCCTGGTCGCTGCCGCTGTTCTTCGCCGTGCCCATCTTCTCCCGGGACGTGTACGCCTACGTCGGCCAGGGCCGTCTGATGCTGGCCGGGCAGAACCCGTACACGACCGGCATCTCCGCCCTGGAGAACTGGTTCATGCTGGGCACGGACCCGACCTGGGCCGAGGCCCGGACGCCCTACGGGCCGTACTTCCTGTGGCTGGCGCGCGCGGTCGTGGCCCTCACGGGCGCGCAGCCGGATCTCTCCGTCCTGCTCTTCCGGATCCTGGCCTGCGCGGGTGTCCTCCTCTGCGTCGTGTACGTGCCCCGGCTCGCGCGGCTGCACGGGGTCGACCCGGCCCGTGCGCTGTGGATCGCGGTGGCCAACCCGCTGTTCCTCATCAGCTTCGTGGCCAGCGCGCACAACGACGCGCTGATGCTCGGACTGGCCGTGGCGGGAACGTACTTCGCGGCCACGGGCCGCCCGGTGACCGGGGTCCTCCTGGTGACCGCCTCGATCGGGATCAAGCCGATCACCATCCTCCTGCTGCCGTTCATCGGCCTCCTGTGGGCGGGGCCGAGAGCGTCCTGGCGGCGGAAGTTCGCCCTGTGGGCGGCCACGGCGGCGATCAGCTTCGGGGTGCTGCTGCTGAGCGGGCTCCCCTACCAGCTGGGCACCGGGTGGGTCTGGGCGCTGGTCGACCCCACCCCGGGGTACACCGGGTACTCGCCCTCCGGCTTCCTGGGCCAGCAGGTCCGCGACCTCGCGAACGCGGTGGGCCTGCCGGGCGCGGCCATGGCCTCCGTGCTGCGCGACGTCCTGCAGTACGCCGCCATCGGCCTGGTCCTGCTCCTGATGTTCCGCGGCGACGACCACCGGGTGGTCCGCAGGCTCGGCCTGGCGTTCGCCGCCGTGGTGCTGCTCTCCCCGATCATCCAGCCCTGGTACATCCTGTGGTTCCTCCCCTTCCTCGCCGCGACCGGGATCAGGGACAACTGGCAGATCCGCTCCCTGTACATCGTGATCACCTTCTTCGTGATCTTCGGCGCCCAGGACCAGCTCTCCGTGTGGCCCTTCATCGAGCTGACGGTGGACGCCTCGACGATCGCGTTCGTCACCGCCCTGGTGTTCACCGCCTACCTGATGCTCCTGGATCCCCACACCCGGCACCTGCTCGTCCACGGCGGCCCGGCGGGCTGGCTCGGCCGCCGACGACGCCGTCGTCGTCGGAGCTGAGGCGCCCGCGGCCGTCGGTCACCGGGGCGCGGCGGGCACCGCTGCGCCGGTGCCCAGCGGGAGCCGGACGGTGAAGAGCGTGCGGCCCGGGCGGGACTCCACGTCCACCGTGCCGCCGTGCGCCTGCACCACCGAGCGGACGATGGACAGGCCCAGGCCGGTGCTGCCCTCCCGGGTCTGCCGGGAGGTGTCCAGGCGGCTGAAGCGCTCGAAGAGCCTGGCCTGGAACTCCCGCGGGATGCCCGGGCCGGCGTCGAGCACGGAGGCCTCCGCCCAGCCGTCCCGGGTGGCCCGCACGGCGGCGGTCACCGCGGTGCCGGGCGGGGTGTGCTTGCGGGCGTTGGAGAGCAGGTTGGCCAGCACCTGGTGGAGCTGGGCGACGTCCGCCCGCACGGGCACCGGCTCCGCCGGCACGTCCAGGGCCCAGTCGTGGTCGGGGCCCGCGGCCGAGGCGTCGGTGAGGGCCTCGAGCACGAGCTCGCCGAGGTCGGCGTCCCGCAGCTCCGGGGGGCGGCCCTCGTCCAGGCGGGCGAGCAGCAGCAGGTCCTCGACCAGGGCGGTCATCCGCAGCGTCTGCTGCTCCACCCGGGCCAGCGAGGCGCGGCCGGTGCCGGTCAGCGGCTCGGTGAGCTGCAGCATGTCCGTGTAGCCGCGCACGGCCGCCAGGGGGGTGCGCAGCTCGTGGGAGGCGTCCGCCACGAACTCGCGCAGCCGGGTCTCGGAGTGCTGGCGCGCGGCCAGGGCCGAGTCCACGTTCTCGAGCAGGGAGTTCAGGGCGCGGCCCACCTCCCCGACCTCTGTCCCGGGACGAGCCAGCCCGGCGGGCACGTGCTGGTCGGCCAGGGAGACCTCGCCCGAGGCCAGCGGCAGGCGGGCGACGCGGGACGCCGCCGCCGAGACCTGTTCCAGCGGCCGCAGGGCACGGCGCACGACGACGGTCCCGGCCACCGCCGTGGTCACCAGCGCGAGCAGGCTGCCCGCGGTCATGGTGGTGACGAGCTCCGCCACGGTGTCGTCGACCGACGCGGTGGGCAGCCCGGTCACCAGCACCTGGCTGCCGCTGCGCCCGTCCCGGGCGACCGACTCGACCCGGTACTCGCCCACGGACAGGTCCACGTCGGAGAGCCGCCCCTGCTCCGTGCCCGTGGAGCGCCGAGGGTCCCCGAAGCCGCGCTCGTCCGGGCTCTCGGCCGCGAAGGCGCCCGCTTCCCGCAGGGCGGTGACGTCCTCCTCGGGCAGCGGCGCGGGCTCCCCGGACTCGGTGCGGTAGGACGCCGTGACCACCTCGTCCTCCCGCAGCACGGCCACCAGGACGCCCACCGGCTGGCCGGGGGCGTCGAGGGGGTCCCGCTCCGGGGCGGGGTCCCCCCGGGTGAAGGTCAGCGCCCGCCCGGTGGCCTGGCGCAGCGACCCGTCGAGCCGCTCGACGAGGTCCTGGCGGGTGAGCTCCACGATCGTGGCGCCCAGCACGAGGAGGACCACCGCCAGGAGGACGAGCACGCCGGCGATGAGCCGGGTGGCCAGGCGCAGGCGGCGCGGGGGGAGCGGGCCGTGCGGCATCAGGACGCGGGCTTGATGACGTACCCGGCGCCGCGCACGGTGTGGATCATGGGGGAGCGGCCCGCGTCGATCCGCTTGCGGAGGTAGGAGATGTAGAGCTCCACGATGTTGGCCTGGCCCGAGAAGTCGTAGTGCCACACGTTGTCCAGGATCTGGGCCTTGGACAGGACACGGCGCGGGTTCTCCATCAGGTAGCGCAGCAGCTCGAACTGCGTGGTGGTCAGCTCGACCGGCTCCCCGGCGCGGGTGACCTCGCGGCTGTCGATGTTGAGCACCAGGTCCCCGACCACCAGGGTGGCGCTGTCCTGGGCGGCGACCCCGGAGCGCTGCACGAGCCGGTGCAGCCGGATGAGCACCTCCTCGATCGAGAACGGCTTGGTCACGTAGTCGTCCCCGCCGGAGGCGAGCCCCTCGATCCGGTCCTGGACCGTGTCCTTGGCCGTGAGGAACAGCACCGGCACCTCGGGGTAGGACTGGCGGATCCGGGCCAGGACCTCCAGCCCGTCCAGGCCGGGCAGCATCCGGTCCAGGACCAGCACGTCGGGGGCGAAGTCCCGCGCCTGGGCGACGGCGTCGAACCCCTCGTGGGAGATCCGGGCGTCCCACCCGCACATGCCCGTGCCCATGGCCACGAGATCGGCCAGCGCCGGCTCGTCGTCCACCACCAGCACCCGGATCGGCGAGCCGTCAGGGTGGGTCAGGCGAGGCAGGACCTCGGTGAGGACGGAGAAGCTGGAGGAGTAGGACATGGGAGCTCCCGGTGCCGGGCGGACGTGACACTGCCACTGTTGCGCACCAGATTAGGCGCACGTCCTGTGGAAGCTGTGCGCAGCCTGTGCCGTGCCGCCGGAATTCTCAGACAGGCCAGGGCGGTCGGCACAGCTCCGGCACAGACTCCGGGCGGACAGTGGAACCACTCGAGCCAGCCACCCACCGGACACCCAGGAGCGGACATGCGCACCATCACCATCACCGACGCCGTCGAGGCCGCCGCCCGCGCCCAGTACGAGCGGGCCGCCCACCCCGGAGCACCCCGGTGGGAGGACTGCGCCGAGTCCGACCGCGCCGTCTACCGCCACGCGGTGCGGCCCCACGTCGAAGCGGCCGCCCCGTTCATCGCCGCGCGGTCCCTGCAGGACGCGGCCACCGCCTTCGCCACCACCCGCCCCGCCGAGTCCGCCCGGCGCAGCCTCGAGTACCCCGTGGTGGAGCTGCAGGCCATGGCCTACCGGCACACGGCGGCCCAGCGCCCCGTCGTGGTGCCGTCGTCGTCGGCCACGGCCCCGGTCACCGCTCCCGCCGCCGCCGCTGCGGCGCCGCGGCGGGTGCGCGCCGTCCTCGGCGGCCTCCGTTCGTCGAGGCGCCCCGAGGCCGTGTAGGCCTCGGGCGGTCCTGCGACCGGTCGCCCGCCGGCGGGCGCGTGTGCCGCGTCACAGCGGAAGCACAGCATTCCGAAAAGCCCACCACATGTGCGCCAGCAAAGGTGGGGTGTGCACCGGTCCTCCGACCGGTCCGGCGGGCAGGGGGTCCGCCGTCCTGCCGCGCTGAGGGGGCCGCTGTCATGACCGATTCCCGGGGCCGCCCGCCGAGGACCGTGCCGTGGGCGCCGGTCCCCGCGCGGCCGGCGAGCACTCCGCTCGCGGACGAGGCCTCGACCGGCCGCGCGACGGCCGACCCGGCCACGGGCTCGGCCACGAGCTCGACCGCGAGTTCCACCGCGAGCCCGGCCGCCGCACCCGCCAAGCGCCGCCTCGTCGGGGTGGACGCCGCCCGCGGCCTGGCCCTGATCGGGATGATCGCGATCCACATCCTGCCCTCGTGGGACCCGGAGACCTTCGAGCCCACCGCGCAGTGGACCGTCTTCGCCGGCCGCTCCGCGGCGCTGTTCGCCCTTCTGGCGGGCGTGGGCCTGGCCTTCAGCACCGGTGGCCGGACACCGCACACCGGCCGGGCGATGACCGCCGACCGGGCGGGGGTGGCCGTCCGCGCGCTGCTGATCGCGGGCCTGGGGCTGGCGATCAACCACGTGCTCCCCGGGAGCACGATCGACGAGGTCCCGGCCGTCAACATCCTCGTCTACTACGGGGCCTTCTTCCTGCTGGCGATCCCGTTCCTGCGCCTGCCCGCCCGCGCCCTGTTCGTCTGGGCGGGGGTCTTCGCCCTGGCCGGTCCCGCGCTGGTGCACCTGCTGCGGGACGTCCTGCCGGTCGTGGAGCGCTACAACCCGGACTACCTCGATCTCGTCGGGGACCCCGGGGCCACCGCGGCCCGGCTGCTGCTGACCGGGACCTTCCCCGCCCTGCCGTACCTGGCCTACCTGCTGACCGGCCTGGCCATCGGCCGGCTCGACCTCGCCGGGATCCGGGTCCAGACCGGACTGGTGCTGGGCGGGGCACTGCTGGCCGCCGGGGCCTCGCTGGCCTCCTGGGTGCTCGTCGACCGGGCCGGCGGCCTCGACCAGCTCGTGACCCGCACCCCCGGCGTCGACGAGGAGCTCGTCACCGAGGTCATCGTGTTCGGCCCCGACCCGACGCTGCCGACGACCACGTGGTGGTGGCTGACGGTCGGCGGCCCGTACACGAACACCCCGCCGGCCCTGCTGCTGGGCCTCGGCTCCGCGGTGGCCGCCCTGGGCGTGTTCCTCCTGCTGGCCCGCCGCTGGGCCTCCTGGCTGCTGCCGCTGAGCGCGATGGGCGCGATGACCCTCACCGTGTACTCGGCGCACCTGCTCGCGCTGGCCGCCGAGCTGCACTACGACCAGCCGCTGTGGTTCTGGATCCACGTGGCCGTGGCGATGGCCTTCGCCCTCCTCTGGCGCCAGGCCATGGGGCAGGGCCCCCTCGAGCGGCTGGTGGCCGCCCTGGTGCGCGCCACCCGCCGGCGCGTGCTCGCCCGCGAGCAGCGCCCGGGCTGAGCGCGCGGGCCGGGCGGCGCACGGCCGGGCGGCGCCGGGCTGGGCAGTGCGGCCCGAGCAGCACCCGGGCGGAGCGCGCGGGTAGGGCAGTGCGGCCCGGGCAGCGCCGGGCTGGGCGACGCGGCTCGAGCAGCGCCCGTGCGGACCGAGCCCAGCGCTCCGCCCGGCGGGCGGGTGCTACCGGGTCCCGGCTGGGGCGCTGCGGCGCCGCAGTGCGGCGTAGCCCAGGATGAGCAGTCCGGCCGCGGCCAGGCCGACGCCCACCCAGGCGGGGGAGCGGTAGCCCCAGCCGGCGGAGATGACCACGCCGCCGAGGAACGCGCCCACGGCGTTGGCCAGGTTGAACGCCGCGTGGTTCATCGCGGCGGTCAGGGACGGGGCGTCCTTGGCCTCGCGCAGCAGGCGCACCTGGAGCGAGGTCGTGAAGATCGAGCCCATGATGCCGATCCACAGCGCGCCCAGGACGGCAGCCACGGGGACGTGGACGAACAGCGCGAAGAACGCCAGGGCCACACCGGACACCGCGCCGGCGCCGAGGGCGGTGCGCTCGATCGAGCGGTCGATGAGCGGACCGGCCAGCAGCGAGCCCACGGTCATGCCCACGCCGAACACGGCCAGCACCCACGGCACGGTGCCGATGTCGAGGCCGGTGAGCTCGGTGAGGGTCGGGGAGATGTAGGTGTAGACCGCGAACATGCCGCCGAAGCCGATCGCCCCGGCGAGCAGCGTCAGGGCCACCTGGGGCCGGGCCAGGGCGCGGATCTCCTGGGCGGCCGAGGCCATGCCCTCGTTGCGGGTGCGCGGCACCCACAGGGCCAGGGCGGCGATGGTCAGGGCGCCCAGGAGCACCACCAGGAGATAGGCGGAGCGCCAGCCGAGGGCCCCGCCCAGGGCCGCGGCGAAGGGCACGCCCACGATGTTCGCGATGGTGAGCCCCAGCATCACCCGGGCCACGGCCGTGCCGCGCCGTTCGCGGGCCACCAGGGAGGAGGCCACCACCGCGGCGACCCCGAAGTAGGCGCCGTGGGGCAGGCCGGCGAGGAACCGGGCCACGTAGAGCCACTCGAGGGAGGGCGCGGCGGCGGAGAGCCCGTTGCCCACCACGAACGTGAGCATCAGCGTCAGCAGCAGGGTCTTGCGCTCCACCCGGGCGGCGAGGGACGTGATGAGCGGCGCCCCGACCACCACGCCCAGGGCGTAGAGGGAGATGGACTGGCCGACGGCGGGGATCGAGGCGCCGAAGTCCTCGGCGATGAACGGCAGCAGGCCCATCGAGGCGAACTCGGTGGTGCCGACCCCGAAGCCGCCCATCGCCAGGGCGAAGATGGCGAGGCGGGTGCCGGCGGGACCGGGGGCGTTGACCACCTGGAGCAGGGCGGTGCGGGGTGCGGACACGGCGGGTCCTTCCGGGAAGGGCGCAGGGACGGGGAACGAGCACGTCGTCGAGCCCGAAGGAAAGGGGAGGGACAGCTTTCGATGCTACGCGCGTTCGCCCCGGTCTCCCATGCCTCCCGGTGTGATCTTCATCAGCCCGCCCGGCAGGCGCGTGCTCAGCGGAAGGCGGAGTGCCCGGTCAGCTGCTGGCCCAGGATGAGGGTGTGCACCTCGTCGGTGCCCTCGTAGGTGCGCACGGACTCCAGATTGTTGGCGTGGCGCAGCGGCGAGTGCTCGAGGGTGACCCCGTTGCCGCCGAGCATCGTGCGCGCCTCCCGGCACACCTCGATCGCGATCCGGCAGTTGTTGAGCTTGCCCACCGAGATCATGTGGTTCTCCAGGCGGCCCTCGTCCTTGAGCCGCCCGATGCGCAGCGCCAGCAGCTGCCCCTTCTGGATCTCCAGGGCCATGTTCACCAGCTTCGCCTGCGAGAGCTGGTAGGCGGCGAGCGGCTTGTCGAACTGGATGCGCTGCTGCGAGTAGGCCAGTGCGGCGTCGAAGCTGTCGCGGGCCGCGCCCAGGGCGCCCCAGACGATCCCGTAGCGGGCCTCGTTGAGGCACGAGAACGGTCCTCGCAGACCGGGATTGTCGGGCAGGATCGCGTCGGCGGGCAGCCGGACGTCCTCGAGGGCGATGTCGCACTGGATGGAGGCGCGCATGGACAGCTTCGGCTCGATCGGCGTGGCGGTGAACCCGGGGGTGTCCGTGGGCACGAGGAAGCCGCGGACGCGCTCCTGCCCGCTCTCGTCGACGGCCTTGGCCCAGATCACGGCCACGTGGGCGATCGAGGCGAGCCCGATCCAGCGCTTGGCGCCGTTGAGGACCCACTCGCCGCCCTCGCGCACCGCGGTGGTCGCCATGGTCGAGGGGTCCGAGCCGGCGGTGGGCTCGGTGAGGCCGAAGCACCCGATGATCTCGCCGGCGGCCATGCCGGGCAGCCAGCGCTGCTTCTGCTCCTCGGAGCCGTGCTTGGCGATCGCGGACATCGCCAGCGAGCCCTGCACGGAGACGAACGTGCGCAGGCCGGAGTCCCCGGCCTCGAGCTCCTGCATCGCGATGCCGTACTGCACCGCGGACTTCCCGGCGCACCCGTAGCCCTGGATGTGCATGCCGAGCAGTCCGAGCTGCGCCATCTCCGGGACGATCTCCTGCGGGAAGACGGCGTCGGCGAACCACCCGGCGATGTTCGGCCGGATCCGCCGGTCCACGAACTCGCGGACGGTGTCCCGGGTCTCGAGCTCCTCGGCGCTGAGGTCTGCTTCGACGTCGAGCAGGTCGGTCGCGGCGGCGTTCATGGGTCCTCCTGGGGATCGGGGTGCGCGGATGCCTCTGACGAGGATGACGCATGCGTGACCTGGGCAACACCGTTCGCCACATATTTGAGCTTTAGGTATCACTGAACTGCACATTAGGTATTTGAAGTTTCACAGTGGGTCGTGGGAATGTGATCTGCACGACATCCATCCACCCCTCGGAGGACTCCTGTGACCCGATCGTCCCCCCGTGCCGTCGACGTCCCGCCCCGGGTGCGCATCGAGCGCACCGGTGCCGTGGCCGTGCTGACGCTCGACGACGAACGACGCCGCAACGTGCTCGGCCCCGAGCTGCGCACCCGGCTGCGGGCCGCCCTGGCGGAGCTCGCCGCGGACCCCGGGATCGGCGCCCTGGTGCTCACCGGCGCGGGAGGCTGCTTCAGCGGCGGCGGCGACCTCGCCTCCATGCCGCCCGCCGGTCCGGTCGAGTCCGCCGCCCGGATGGCCGAGGTGGCCGGGCTCGTGCAGGAGCTCGCGCAGCTGGAGAAGCCGGTCGTGGCCGCGGTGACCGGGCCCGCCGCCGGCGTGGCCGTCGGCCTGGTGTGCTGCTGCGACGTGGTGGTGGCCGGCGAGAGCGCCCGGTTCCTGTTCCCGTTCACCCGCCTGGGCCTGGCCCCGGACGGCGGGCTGGTGCACTCCCTGGTCCAGCGCACGGGTGCGGCCCGCGCCCGGCGGATCCTGCTGGAGGCCGCCCCGGTGGACGCCGCCACCGCCCTGGACGCGGGGCTGGCCGACCACGTGCTGCCGGACCCGGACGTGCTCGGCGCCGCGGTCGCCCGCGCCGCGGAGCTCGCCGGCCGGGCCCCGCTCGCCGTCGCCGCCGTGAAGCGGGGGATCCGCGAGGCCTCCGGCTCTCTCGGCGAGGCCCTGGACTTCGAGCGGGACCACCAGCCCGCGCTCTTCGGCACCGCCGACTTCCTGGAGGGCAAGCAGTCGTTCTTCGAGAAGCGGGTCCCCTCCTTCTCCGGGCGCTGAGCGCCCCCACCGCACGTCGAAAGGTCATCATGAGGACAACGAAGTCACGGCTCGCCGCTCTGGGCGCCGTCGCGGTGCTGGGTCTGACCGGCTGCGCGAGCGCCGAGGGGGACGAGCCGGTGGGCCCCAACGGCCTGCCGCAGCAGCTGGTGTGGTCCACCTACAACGTGGGCACCGGCACCTACAACGATCTCGCCGCCATCGCGAACACCCTCACCAACGAGGAGGGGGTGCAGGTGCGGCTGATGACGGCCGACACCGGCATCGGCCGGCTGGCGCCCCTCGTGAACGGCACCGTGGACTACTCGCGGGCCGGGGACGAGTACTACTACGCCTTCGAGGGCGACTACGAGTACGCCAGCGAGGAGTGGGGCCCCCAGGACATCCGCATGGTGTGGGCGCCGCTGGGCAACTACGGCCTGCTGGTGCGCGAGGACAGCGGCATCGACTCCTTCGCGGACCTCGAGGGCAAGCGGTTCCCCGAGCTGACCGCCAACACGTCCATCAACAACAAGATGGAGGGCTTCCTCAACTACGGCGGCCTGACCGGGGAGGACGTCCAGAAGGTCCCCATCTCCTACGGCGAGCAGATCGCCGGTCTCGAGGCGGGCCAGATCGACGCCCTGTACCAGAACGTGGTCGGCTCCAACATCGACGAGCTCGCGTCCTCCACGGACGTCAAGTGGCTGGGCTTCGACGACCCGGACCCGGCCCGCTACGAGACCTGGGAGGAGCTCATGCCCATGGTGTCGGTCGGCGAGGTCACGAACGCCGCCGGGATGGACGAGGGCGAGAGCGCCCGCGTCCTCGAGTACACGATCCCGCTGACCACGATGGGTTCCCGCGACGCGGACGAGGTCTACCACCTCGTGAAGTCGATGGTCGAGAACTACGAGCACTACGAGGGCACCACCCCGGACACGAAGCAGTTCGCCTTCGACGCCGTGCTCAAGGAGCCGCTGGTGGTCCCCTTCCACGAGGGCACCGTCCGCTACTTCGAGGAGCGCGGCGTGTGGACCGAGGAGCTGGAGCGGAAGAACGACGAGCTGATCGAGCGCGGCGAGCGGATGCGCGAGGCCTGGCCCGGCGTCGTCGAGTCCTCCTCCTCCGCGGAGGAGCTCGAGCAGAACTGGACGGACTGGAAGACCGACGAGCTGGACGGCGAGGAGACCGACGATGCGAACTGAGACCCGGGTGACACCGTTCTGGCGGACGGTGGTGATCGCGCTGACCGTCCTGGGCGTGCTGCTGGCCATGAACCAGGTCTTCTTCTGGAACGTGGGCGGGCTGTCCCTGCTGACCAACTCCTACCTGTACCTCATCCTGGCGGTGTTCCTGCCGGTCGTGTTCATCGTCAACCCCCTGCGCAAGATCCCGCTCGCGCAGCAGGTGGAGGCCCAGCAGGAGCACGGATCCGGCGGCAGCACCGCCCCGGTCCGCGAGCGCCGGGTCCAGTGGTTCGACGTCCTGCTCATGGTCGTCGCGGCGGCCGTGTGCGGCTACTTCGCGGTCAACGGGACGCGGATCAAGGACTTCGGCTGGGAGTACATGGCGCCCACCACCGCCACGGTCGCCGCGTTCGTGCTGTGGCTCGTGGTGCTCGAGGCCCTGCGCCGCACCGGCGGGCTGACGGTGACGGTCATCGCGCTGCTCTTCTCCCTGTACCCGCTGGTCGCCGAGAACCTGCCGATCGGCGTCCTGCAGGGCGTCACCTACGACCTGCCGACCCTGGCGCAGGTGCACATCATGGGCGCCGAGGGCGTGCTGGGCCTGCCCATCCAGACCGCGGCGACCATCCTGATCGGCTTCCTGGTCTTCGGGGTGGCCCTGCAGCACACCGGCGGCGCGGACTTCTTCCACAACCTCTCCATGTCGATCTTCGGCCGGTACCGCGGCGGCGCGGCGAAGGTGTCCGTGGCCAGCAGCGCCGCGATGGGCATGATGAGCGGCAGCGCCGTCTCCAACGTCCTGACCACCGGGCCCATGACCATCCCGGCCATGAAGCGCTCCGGGTTCAGCCCCACCTACGCGGGCGGCATCGAGGCCACGGCGTCCTCCGGCGGGTCCATCACCCCGCCGATCATGGGCACCGCGGCGTTCCTCATGGTCTCCTTCGTGGGCGTGCCCTACACGGAGATCCTGGTGGCCGCGACCATCCCCGCGGTCCTCTACTTCCTCGGCATCTACCTGCAGGTGGACGGCTACGCCGCCCGCAAGGGGCTCCAGGGCGTGCCCGTGGCCCAGCTGCCCCGCGCCCTCGCCACGCTCGTCCGGGGCTGGCCCTACGTCCTGGCCCTGGCCCTGCTGACCGGGCTGCTGTTCCTCACGAACTCCGAGACCCAGGTGCCGTACTGGGTGATCCTGGTGCTGCTGGTCGTGGCCGTGCTGCGCCCGGGCCAGAAGTTCGGGCTGCGGGAGTTCGCCGACTTCCTCGTGGAGTCCGGCCGGACGCTGGGCAACATCATCGGCATCATCGCCGGCGTGGGCCTGATCGTCGGCGGCCTCACCGCCACGGGCGTGAGCCTGTCCCTGGCCCGCGAGCTGGTCTCGCTGGTCGGTGACAACGTGGTCCTCATCCTCATCGCCGGCGCCGTCACCTGCTTCATCCTCGGCATGGGCATGACGATCTCCGCGGCCTACGTGTTCCTGGCGATCGTCATGGTCCCGGCGGTCATCGACCTCGGGGTCAACCCGCTCGCGGCGCACCTGTTCGTCATCTACTGGGCGTCCGTCTCCTACATCACCCCGCCGGTGGGCCTGGCCGCCTTCGCCGCGGCGGGCCTGGCCAAGGCCCCCGCCATGGCCACCAGCGTGGCGGCCATGAAGCTCGGCGCGGTGAAGTACATCGTCCCGTTCGGCTTCGCTCTCAACCCCGCGCTGGTCGCCCAGGACTCGCCCGGCCGGATCCTGCTGGCCTTCGCCCTGAGCATCGTGGGGGTCTACGCCCTGGCCTCGGCCATCGAGGGCTGGACGGTCGGCTTCGACCGCCGGATGCCCGCCCTGTTCCGGGTCGCGGCCGCGGTCGGCGGGTTCCTGCTGTTCCTGCCCACGCCGCTCAGCGCCGTCGCCGGCCTGGTCCTCGTGGCCGGGAGCGTGCTGCTGACCTTCCTCACCGTGCGGACCGGACCCACGGACGACGACGACGCCGCTCCCGCCCCGGCCCCCGCGCCCGCCACCGCCACCGTCTGACCGGAAGGACCCGCCATGACCGACACCACCACGGACACCACCACCGCCGCCACGAGCGGCAGCACCACCGGCGCTCCGGCCGGCACCACCACCGCCCCTCCGGCCGACACCGGCGCGGGCACCCGCCTCGACACCGGGACCGGCACCGTCACGGCCGAGCTGCGGGGCAGGGTCGCCGTCGTCACCGTGAACCGCCCCGAGGTGCGCAACGCCCTGAACGTCGGGGTGCTGGACGGGATCGAGGCGGCGCTCGACGCGCTGGAGCGGCACGAGGACGCCGGCGCCGTCGTCTTCACCGGCGCGGGGGAGAAGGCCTTCGTGGCCGGGGCGGACATCTCCCAGCTGGTCGGCTACACGCTGCGGGACGGCCTGCGGGCCCGGATGCAGCGCCTCTGGGACCGGATCCAGGACCTCGAGCTGCCCACGATCGCCGCGGTCAACGGCTTCGCGCTGGGCGGGGGCAACGAGCTGGCGATGTCCTGCGACATCCGCGTGGCGGCCGCCGGCGCCCGGTTCGGACTGCCCGAGACCAACCTCGGCATCCTGCCCGGCGCCGGCGGCACCCAGCGGCTGTCCCGGCTCGTCGGGCTCGGCCGGGCCCAGGAGATGATCCTCACCGGCCGGATCATCGACGCGGAGGAGGCCCTGCGCATCGGCCTGGTGACCAGCGTGGTCCCGGCGGACGAGCTGATGGACGCGGCGCTCGCCACCGCGGACTCGATCCTCGCCAAGGGCCCCCTGGCGGTGCGGCTGGCCAAGCTCGTGGTGCGCAACGGCGCCGAGACGGACCAGCGCACCGGGCTGCTGCTCGAGCGGCTGGCCCAGTCCCTGCTCTACGCCTCCGACGAGAAGGCCGAGGGCGCGAGCGCCTTCCTGGAGAAGCGCCCAGCCCGCTTCCGCGACGACGACTGACCACCGGCCCCAGCCCCGAACTCCGCGGCCCCGCCGACGGGCCCCACCACAACCTCCGAGGAGCAGACATGAACCCCCAGCCGAGCATCGACGCCGTCCGAGACGTCCTGGTCGTGGGATCCGGTGCCATGGGCACCCAGATCGGGGCGGTCTTCGCCCTCGCCGGCTACACCGTCACCACCAGCGACCTCGACCCCGCCGCCCTCGAGCGGTCCCGGGGCGAGGTGCGCCGCCGCCTCGGCCGGCTCGCCGAGAAGGGCAGCCGGAGCCGGGCGGAGGTCGACGCCGCCCTCGCCCGGATGGCGTACACGACCGACTCCCTCGAGGCGGCCCGCACCACCGACTTCGTGCTCGAGGCCGCCGTGGAGCGCCTCGACATCAAGCGGCAGCTGTTCGCGGACCTGGACGAGGCCGCCCCCGAGCACGCGATCCTCGCGACCAACTCCTCGACCATCCCCTCGTCCCTGCTCACGGACGCGACCGGCCGCCCGGACCGGGTGTGCAACATGCACTTCTTCAACCCGGCGCTGGTCATGGCCTGCGTCGAGGTGGTGCGCAACCCGCAGACCTCCGACGCCACCGCGGAGACCACCACGGAGCTCGCCCGCCGGCTCGGCAAGCAGCCCGTCCGGCTCCACCACGAGGTCCCCGGCTTCGTGGCCAACCGCCTCCTCGGGGCCCTGCGAGACGAGGCGCTGCGCCTCGAGGCCGACGGCGTGGCGAGCTTCGAGGACATCGACGTGGCCGCGCGGACGGCCCTGGGCCATCCCATGGGGCCGTTCGAGCTCATGGACCTGGTCGGCATCGACGTGGCCTACCTGATCCGGCTGGCCCAGCACGAGCAGAGCGGGGACCCCGACGACCTCCCGCACCCCTCCGTGGAGAAGCTCTACGAGCAGGGCCGGTACGGCCGCAAGACCGGCCGCGGCTGGTACGAGTACGCCGGCTGAGCCCGGACGAGACGCGACGACGAAAAGAGAGAACATGAGCCAGTTCGAGGACGCCCACGACCTGCAGGAGATCTTCGGCCGCCCCGGCACGGGCCCGCTCGCCGGGGTGGTGGTGGCTGATCTCAGCCGCGTGCTCGCCGGCCCCTACTGCACCATGCTGCTGGCGGACATGGGCGCGACCGTCATCAAGATCGAGAGCACCGCCGGGGACGACGCCCGCGCGTGGGTCCCGCCCCACCGGGACGGCGAGAGCACGTTCTTCCTCTCGGTCAACCGCAACAAGCACTCCATCGCCCTGGACTTCTCGGACCCCGAGCAGCTCGCGGTCGTGGAGCGGATCATCGCCCGGGCGGACATCCTGGTGGAGAACTTCAAGCCCGGCGGCCTGGTGCGCTACGGCCTCGACTACGAGAGCGTCAGCGCCTGGCGCCCGGACCTCGTCTACGCCTCGATCACCGGCTTCGGCACCGCCGGCGGCGCCGACCTGCCCGGCTACGACCTCCTGGCCCAGGCCCTCTCCGGGATGATGAGCCTCACCGGCAGCCAGCACGGCGAGCCGTACCGGGCCGGCGTGGCCCTCTTCGACGTCATCACGGGCCTGCACGCCTCCACCGGCATCCTGGGCGCGTTCCACGAGCGGCAGTCCTCCGGGACGGGCCAGCACGTGGAGCTGAACCTGCTGACCTCGGCGCTGTCCGGGCTGGTCAACCAGTCCGCCGCCTACGTGGCCGGCGGCAGCGTCCCCACCCGGATGGGCAACGAGCACCCGAGCCTCTACCCCTACGAGCCCTTCCCCACCCGGGACAAGGACATGGTCATCGCGGTGGGCAACAACGGGCAGTTCGCGCGGCTGTGCCGGTGCCTCGGCGCGCCCGAGCTCGCCGAGGACGAGCGGTTCGCCACGGTGTCCGCGCGCAACGCCAACCGGGTGGAGCTGCGCCGGCTGATGATCGAGCGGCTCGCCGCCCGGGACGCCGAGGACTGGTTCGAGCTGCTCAAGGCGGTCAAGGTGCCCTGTGCCCCGATCCTGGGGGTGGACGAGGGCGTCCGGTTCGCGGAGGACCTCGGCCTGGACCCGGTGGTGCTGGCCGGGACGGGGGGCCGGGAGGTCCCCACGGTCCGCCACCCGGTCGACTTCAGCCGCACCCCGGTCGACTACACGCAGGCCCCGCCGCTGCTCGACGCCGACCGGGACCGCGTCCTGGCGTGGCTCGAGCGCGGCGAGCCCGCGGTCCGGCAGGCGTCGTGACCGCCGTGCACACCACCGTGCTGCCCGTGCGCTGGTCCGACCAGGACCTGAACCGGCACGTCAACAACGCCCGCGTGGTCACCCTGATCGAGGAGGCGCGGCTCTCGGCGGTCGCCTCCTGGCTGGGGGAGGACGGCGTCCCGGACCCCGCCCGGCCGCGCGTGGTGGTCTCCCTGACGCTCGACTACCTGCGCTCCATCGACCACGGCCCCGAGCTCACGGCCCGCGTCTGGGTCTGCCGCCTCGGCCGGTCGTCCTACACGGTGGCCTACGAGCTGGTCCAGCACGGGCAGGTCGCGGTCCGCGCCCGGACGGTGCTCGTGCAGAAGGACCCGGCCACGGGCCGCTCCACCCCGCTGCCGGCACCGGTGCGGGCCGCCCTGGAGGGCGTCGTCGTCCCGGAGCCGGAGCCGGACTCCGTGACCGTGCGTGCATGACCGTGTTCCGGAGGGGCCGGCCCGCCCTGCGGGCGCGGCGGATCGCCTATCCGGCGCTGCTGGCCACCACGGCGATGGGCACGATGTCCTCGAACGTGATCAACGCGCCGCTGTACGTCATCCAGACGGACCTCGGCATGACGGCCCAGCAGTCGGTGCTGGCCGTGAGCGCCTTCACGGTGGCCATGGCCACCGCCGTCCCGCTCGCCGGCTGGCTCGGCGACCGGCTCGGGGTCAAGACCTTCCTGATCTCGGCGCTGGGCGTCATGGTCCTCGCGGAGCTCACGGCGGCCGCGGCGACCGGCATGGAGTCGCTCGTGCTCGCCCGGATGGTGCAGGGCGCGGCGTGCAGCGCGATCCCGCCCTGCGTGCAGGCGGCCCTGGTCACCACCTGGCCGGAGCGGACCGCGCAGACCATGGGCGCCTGGGCCTCCGCCATCGGCGTGGGCCAGGCCGTGGGCCCGCCCTTCGGCGGCGTCCTCACCGAGGCGCTGAGCTGGCGCTGGGTCTTCGTGGTGCACGCCGGGCTGGTGCTCGTGCTGATGGTCCTCCTGGTGGCGTTCATGCCCCGGATCGGGCGGCGGCGCCCGCCGATGCACGTGGCCGCGATGGTCTGGCTCGTCCTCGGCGGCGGCTCGACGGCCGCGGCCGTGGTGCTGGCCGGGCAGTCCGGCCCCTGGTCCTGGGCGGCGGCGAGCGCGGTCTGCGCGGTGCTCGGCTGGTGGCTGTTCGCCCACCTCTGCCGGCGCCGGGCCCGGCGGGCCGCGTCCGGGGCGACGTCCCCGCGGCCCCTGCTGGACCCGGCCCTGCTGCGGGACCCCGCCTACCTCACGGCCGCGGCCGGAGCGGGGCTGGCGATGGGGTCCATGGCGGTGGCCATCGTGGCCGTGCCCCTGTTCCTCGCCTCGGACCTGGACCTGGGCCCGGCCCGGATCGGCGCCGTGGTCTTCACCCTGGCGCTCGCCATGACGGCGGCGGGACCCGTCGCGGCGCGGGTGGGCCGCCGGCACGGCAGCGGCGTCCAGCTCGGCCGTGGCGTCCTGATCCTCGTGGTCGCCGCCCCGGTGGTCACGCTGGCCATGGTCTCGTCCGGTCTGGGCGTGGCCCGCTGGGTGATCGTGTCCCTGGTGGTCCTGGGGCTCGTGCTCGCCGGGACCGGCATCGCCTTCGCCCAGAGCGCGGCGGCCACGGAGCTCCTGCTCTCGCCCGCCGGGGGCTCCGGGACCGCGATCGGCATCCACAACATGGTCCGCTTCCTCGCGATGGCCGTGGGCTACTCCGGGGTCTCCCTGGCGTGGGCCACCGGCGCCTCGCTCCTCGTCTTCCCCGCGGTCGCCCTGACCGCGCTGGGACTGCTCGCGATCCTGCGGGCCACCCGCCGGGAACGCCCGGCGGCACCGACCACTCCGACCACCGCGGGTCCTGGGACCCGCCGACGAAAGGACCGACCATGACCACCATCTCCAGCGCCCCCTCGACCGAGGCCCCGGCCGCCGTCCGCGCGGGCGCCGCGACCTCCGACTACTTCCGGCTGGACGACGACCTGACGCCCGAGGAGATCGCGATCCGGGACCGGGTCCGCGAGTTCGCCCAGCAGCGCGTGCTGCCCGTGATCAACGACTACTGGGAGCGCGCCGAGTTCCCCTGGGAGCTGGTGCCCGGGCTGGCGGAGCTGGGCATCATCGGCACCACGATCCAGGGCTACGGCTGCCCGGGGATGTCCCGCAAGGCCGCGGGCATGGTGGCCCGGGAGATGGCGAGGGCCGACGGCAGCATCAACACGTTCCTGGGCGTGCACGGCAACCTGTGCATGGGGGCGCTGAACATGTTGGGGTCCGAGGAGCAGAAGCAGCGCTGGCTGCCGGCGATGGCGCGGCTGGAGAAGACCGGCGCGTTCGCGCTGACGGAGCCGGAGCACGGCTCGGACTCGGTGGCCCTGGAGACCTCCGCCCGCCGCGAGGGCGAGGAGTGGGTGATCGACGGGCACAAGCGGTGGATCGGCAACGGGGACGCGGCCGACGTCGTCGTCCTGTTCGCGCGCAACACCGAGGACGGGAAGGTCAACGCGTTCGTCGTGGAGAAGGACGCCGAGGGCAACCACCCGGCCGGGTACCGGCCCGAGGTGATCACCGGCAAGGTCGGCAAGCGCGCGATCCAGCAGGCCGACATCGTGCTCGAGGGCCTGCGGGTCCCGGCGGGCAATCGCCTCGAGAACTGCCGGTCCTTCAAGGACGTCTCCCGGGTGCTGCAGGCCACCCGCGGCGGCGCCGCGTGGGAGGCGGTCGGCCACGGCATGGCGGCCTTCGAGATCGCCGCCGACTACGCCGCGACACGGCAGCAGTTCGGCCGGGCCATCGGCGGCTACCAGCTGGTCCAGTCGCGGCTGGCCAACATGCTCAGCGAGCTCACCACCATGCAGCTGCTCTGCGACCGCATGGCCGAGCTCGCCGACCGCGGTCAGCTGTCCAACGCGCAGGCCTCGATGGTGAAGATGGCCACGGCGCAGAAGGGCAAGTGGATCTGCAACGAGGCCCGGGACCTCCTGGCCGGCAACGGGCTGCTGCTCGAGAACCACGTCGTCCGGCACATGACGGACATGGAGGTCGTCTCCACCTACGAGGGCACCGACTCCATCCAGGCGCTGCTCGTGGGCCGGGACATCACCGGCATCTCGGCCTTCAGCTGAGCACCCCCCTTCGGCGAGGGGGCGGGGGTCACGGAGTGCCGGTCGCCGGGGCGGGCAGCGGGCCCCCGGGCGCGGGGAACACCGTCTCGGAGATCTCGATGACGGACTGCAGCGCCGGGTTGGCGTCCCCGCGGCGCCACAGGAGGCGGACCTCGACCGGCTTCTGCTCCTGCGTCAGCGGCTTGTAGACCACGCCCCGGGACGGCACGTTGTCCCGGACGCTGGAGAGGATGAGGGAGATGCCCATCCCGGCGCCCACGAGGACCACGAGCGTCCAGGAGTCCGGGGCCACCTGGACGATGCGCGGGACGAACCCCGCGTTCATCGCCAGGGTGTTGAGCCGGTTGGGCAGCGTGGCCCCCGCCCCGCCGGGCAGCACGATCCACGCCTCCCCGGCGAGGTCCTCGACGTCGACCGTCTCGCGGACGGCCAGCGGGTGGCTCTCCGGGAGGGCGATGAGCAGCTCCTCGAGCGCGACCAGCCGGGAGCTGATCTCCGCGGGCAGGAAGTCCCACCGGCCGATCACGATGTCGAGGGAGTCGTCCAGGACCTTCTCCAGGCCCAGGTAGGAGAACTGCGAGCTGTAGAGCTCCAGGCTGATCCCGGGGCGACGGCGCCGGACCTGGCGCGCCAGCTCGCCCACCGCCTGGTTCACCGAGGCCCCGGCGAAGCCGAGCCGCACCCGCCCGGTCTCGCCCGCCTGGGACTTCCGGACCACGTCCTTCATGCGCTGCGCGAGCATCACCAGCTCCCGGGCCGGCTCGAGCAGGGCCTCGCCCTGCGGCGTCAGGGTCACGTGGCGGGTGTTGCGCTCGAACAGGGTGGCGCCCAGCTCGGACTCCAGCTGCCGGATCAGGCGGCTGAGGGGCGGCTGCGCCATGTGCAGGCGCTTTGCCGCGCGGCCGAAGTGCAGCTCCTCCGCGACGGCGAGGAACGCCTGGGCCTTGTGGACTTCCATCCGGCCAGACTAGGTCGTGCGCGAGGGGCAGCACGGGAGTGCCGGCGTCGCAATTGTCATTTGTGGGGCTTGCCCGCCCGTCCGTGGCATGCTTCGTCTCGTTATGAGGATCGTCATGCTCCGGAAACACGACGTGCCCGATGCAGTAACACGCACTTCCTACCGTCGGAGCTGAACCGCTCGCCCCGCCCCCAAGGAGCAGCCCATGACCGAGCACGCCGGACCAGGACCCGCGCCCGTGGTGCCGCACGCCCGGCGGCCGGTCCTCCGGGTGGTCGGCGGCACCGCTGCCGCCCCCGCCCGCCCCGAGCCCCTCCGCGCCGAGCCGGACCCCGAGGACGCCGCCCGGGCCCGCGCCGCGGCCGCGCGGGCCGCCCACCCCTCGTCCGGCCTGGGCGTCCCAGGCTTCCAGCGCCCGCAGCCGGGGGGTCCCGCGCAGGACGGACGCCCGGCGGCCGAGACCCCCGCGGCACCCCCGGCGGAGGAGGGGCACGACGTCCCCGCCCACGACGTCCCCGCCCTCGACGGGCTCGGCCCGCACGTGGTCACGGGCCCGGTGCTCCTGCCGGCGGCCCGCTCCGGAGACGCGCTCAAGGTCGAGGTGCTCCGGGTCGCGGACCCCGGCGCGTCCGGCGCTCCGCTCGGAACCGGGTGCACCGCCTACCTGCCGGTCCGTGCGGACGGGACCGCCTTCTGCCCCCGGGAGCTCCACCGGGCCCTCGGCGCGGCCGGGCAGCCCCTGCGCGGCACCTTCCGGGTGACCGTGTGCCGGACCGGCGCCCAGGACGTGCCCGCCGTGGCGCACCGGCAGCCGTTCGCCGAGACCGACGAGCACTGGATCGTCGTCGGGCGCTCCGGGACGGAGGACGCCGACGAGCAGACGTTCTGCCTGACCGCGGCCATGCAGCAGGCCGTGCGGGCCGGGGTGGACTTCCTGGCCCGGGACCGCGGCATGGACCGGCCCATCGCCCACGCCTATCTCTCCAGCGCCGCGGAGTTCGCCGTCACCCGGCTGGAGGACAGCTCCGCGGGCGCCCACGGCCGGATCCGCAAGGCCGACTTCCGCTGAATCAGCACCTCGCCACGGGTTCCGCCGACCCGCCCCGATCGATGTGCATTCGTAACCGTCATATTTCGCATGGGACATGCCGGACCCCCCGGTGACCCCTACTGTGGGTGACGCAGGTCACGCGGGCGTCCGTGCGCGGTCCCGACAACGAGGTCGGGCTGTCGCCGCCGGTAGCACCACGGCCGGGGCGCCCGGTGACCTGTCCAACCCCCGCTCCCGCCCTCGGCGCTCGCCGTCACGGCCCGGAAACACGGGGACCCCGAACCGGAAACACGCTCTCCCTATGGTCGTAGGCGTTCGAGAAAGCCGCCCCTGACCGCAGGAGACACCCATGAGTGAGCACTTCGCCCGCCGCGCCGCCGACGAACTCCAGCGGGGTCTGGGGCGGCGCACCTTCTTCCGGGCGGCCACCGCCGTGGCCGCCGCCGGCGCGGTCACCGGCACCGGGGCCGGCGCGGCCTCCGCGGCCGTCCCGATGGGCGCCCAGCACCCGAAGGGCGGCCGCCCCGGCTTCCGGGGCTCCGTCCTGCAGCCCGGGAAGGGCAGGATCCCCGGGGACCACTACCTGCCCTCGGACGTGGACAGCGTGCTGTGGGGCTACGTCCCGTCCGTGGATGCCGAGCCCTCGCTGCGCATGCGCTCGGGGCGCACGGTCACCATCGACGCCGTCTCCCACGAGGGGATCCTCGAGGACCAGGGTCGGGACCCGGTGGAGTTCTTCGGCGCGCAGGGGGTCTCCCGCGCCCGGGTCCTGGACGACGCGGTGGAGATCGCCCGTGACTACGACCGCACCGAGCGGGACTTCGACCGGGACGGCCCGCACGTGGTGACCGGCCCGGTGTTCGTCGAGGAGGCGCGGCCCGGGGACGTCCTGAAGATCGAGACCCTGCACGCCGACCTGCGCGTGCCGTACGGGGTGGTCTCGAGCCGCCACGGCAAGGGCGCGCTGCCGGGCCCCGCCCGCGGCGGGCCGGTGGCCGACATCCTCGTCGAGGACGTGCTGCCGGCGGTGGGCACGGACGGCCGGTCCACGGGCAACCCGCAGGAGTACGGCAACGTCTCCACGTTCACCCCGGTGGAGCACGGTCAGGGCGTCATGGCCGGCGGGGCCGTGCGGTTCCCGCTGCGCCCGTTCATGGGCATGATGGGCGTCGCATACCAGCAGGGCTCCGGGCCCACCGACGACCTGCTCAACTCGATCCCGCCGACGCTGGGCGGCGGCAACATCGACATCCGCCACCTCGGCGTGGGCTCCACCTTCTACCTGCCCGTGCAGACGGACGGCGCCCTGTTCTACGTGGGGGACCCGCACATGGCCATGGGCGACGGCGAGGTGGCGCTCACCGCGATGGAGGGCTCGCTGCGCGGCACGTTCCGGCTCACGGTCTGCAAGGCCGGGGAGGGGGACGCGCCCTCCGTGGCCCACTCCTATCCGTTCGCGGAGACGGACGAGCACTGGATCCCGATCGGGCTCTCCGACCCGGACGGCGCGGCCGGCGGGGAGCAGAACTCCGATCTCGACGTGGCGATGCGCCGGGCCGTGCTCAACGCCCTCGACTTCCTCGAGCAGGACAAGGGCATGGAGCGCGCCGTGGCCTACGCCTACCTCTCGGCCGCCGCGGACTTCGCCATCTCCCAGGTGGTGGACCGCACCGTGGGGGTGCACGGGCTGATCCGCAAGGCGGACTTCGACCGCTCCTGAGCCCGCGCTGTCGATCTGCGGGCATGACCTCTAGTCTGCGGGCATGACCTCGTCCGCCCGGCCGGCAGCACCGGCCGCCTCCCTGCCGCGCACGATCGCCCGGGTGCTCCTCGGGCTCGTCCTGCTCGGCGCCGGGATCAGCCACCTCACGGTGGCCCGCCAGGAGTTCACGGCCCAGGTTCCCGAGTGGCTGCCCGTGCCCGACGACGCCGTGGTGCTGGGCTCCGGGGTGGTGGAGATCGTCCTCGGCGCGGCGCTGGTGGTCCTGCCCCGGCGGCGGGTGCTGCTCGGGTGGCTCGCCGCGGCGTTCTTCGTGGCCGTGTTCCCGGGCAACGTCTCGCAGTACCTCACGCGCACGGACGCCTTCGGTCTGGACACCGACCGCGCCCGGGCCGTGCGGCTGCTGTTCCAGCCGCTGCTCGTGCTGTGGGCCCTGTGGTCCACCGGGGCGTGGCGGTCGTGGCGCCGCTCGCGCCGGGATCAGTCTCGGCGGTCGGCGTAGCGCTCGGCCCAGCGGTCCCGCACGCGCCGGTACAGGGTGAACGTCCCGAGGTAGGCGAGGGCCGCGAGCACCACGACGGGCAGCCACTCCTGGGCGTCCACGGTGGTCAGCAGCGCCCCGGCCGAGGTCAGCACCAGGGCCAGGACGAGCAGGGTCGCGACGATCGACTTCACGGGCGTCCTTCCGGGGCGCGGCGGCGTTGCGGGGCCCTTCCAGCGTAGCGGCCCGGCACGCGCGGCCCGGGGGGCTCAGCAGGCCTCGGCGAGCGCGCGGCCGGTCCCGTCCGCGGGAGAGGTCGCCGGAGAGTTCGCGGAGGAGTGCGCGGGGGACGTCGCGGGGATGTCGCCCAGGTGCAGCAGGTCCACCACGTCCGCCTCGTCGAGGGCCGCCTCGCGGGCCAGGAGGGTGATCGGCACGCCGTGGCGCACGGCCAGGCGGAGCTCGTCGCGCAGGGACTCGAGGGCCTGGTCCAGCCGCCAGCGCTCGACCTCGAGGCCGGCCTCGTAGGCGCACAGGCGCCGGGCCTGCTCCTGGGTGTCCTGGGCGTCCGGGGCGGCAAGAGGCCCGGCGTCCGCCAGGGCCTGGTCGAAGGACCACTCGGCGTTCTCGACCCGTCCGGCCGCGGCGAGGACGCGCCGGGTGAAGAACGGGCGGAACAGCATCGCCTCGCCGTCGGGGACGATCGAGGGCACCGTGCCTCCGGGGACCGGCGTCTCCTGCAGGAAGCCGCAGGCGCAGGCGTGCACCCGCCGGCCGTCGATCGCCGCCTGGGCCACGGCGTGGTTGACGTGGTCCTGCACCCCGGCGAAGTCGAGGGTGCGCACCGGCATGGGCTCGCCGCAGTGCACGGGGGCGGCGGGAACCGCCCCGGGGTCGTTCCGGACCGCCCGGAGGGGGGAGTGCTCTGTCGTCTCGACGGTGGATCCGGGGTGCAGCTGCTGGCTCATCTTCCGACCTCTTCCTCACGTACCCTGCGGTGTTCCTCTGCGACGGCGTGCGCTCCCTCACAGGACCACACGATCCCATCGAACAGCAGTATTACTAGATTGTCTAGTTATCAGTTCATCTGATTTGTAGATCACCTACACTGGACGCATGAGCGCACATCCCAGCACCTCGTCCGGCTACTGGTACGCCGCCGAGGGTGACCGTCCTCCGGCCGTGCAGGTGCTCGAGGCCCTGCGGGCCTACCGGGCGGCCGAGTCCGCCATGCGGCTGCGCACCCGCGACTCCATGGGCATGGGGGAGAAGGATGTGCTGGCCCTGCGCTACCTGCTGGAGGCCGACCGCGCCGGGACCCCCATGAGCCCCCGGGACCTGGCGAGCAAGCTGGGCATCTCCTCGGCCTCCACCACCACGCTGCTGGACCGGCTCTCCCGCAGCGGCCACGTGGCCCGCCGCCCCCACCCCACGGACCGGCGGGCGCTGGTGATCGTGGCCACCCAGGAGGCCGACTGCGAGGTCCGCTCCACCCTGGGCGCCATGCACGAGCGGATGCTCCGTGCCGCCCGGGACCTGTCCGCCGAGGAGGCCGCCACCGTGACCGCCTTCCTGCACGCGATGGCCGAGGCGGTCGAGGCCGTCGACGAGCGGCAGCTCCACGAGCACGTCGAGGACTGCCGGCACCCCGGACCCGGGGCCGCCTGAGCCGGCGCCCGCAACATCGGCGACGGCCTCAAGAGCTGACCGGGGCGCGCACGCCGGTCCCCGCCCTCCGAACCGAGGGCGGGGACCGGCGTCGTCATGGCCGGGACCCCGGCGGACCCGTCAGTGGGTCGGGAAGCCCAGGTTGATCTGGGACTCCGAGGGCTCGGGCCAGCGCGTGGTCACGAGCTTGCGGCGGGTGTAGAAGTTGAACGCCTCCGGCCCGTACATGTGGGTGTCGCCGAAGAGGGAGTTCTTCCAGCCGCCGAACGAGAACGCGCCGATCGGCACCGGGATGGGGACGTTGACCCCGACCATGCCGACCTCGATCTCGAACTCGAACTGCCGGGCCGTCTTGCCGTCGCGGGTGAACACCGCCACCCCGTTGGCGAACTGGTTGGTGTTGATCAGCCGCACGGCCTCCTCGTAGGTGTCCACCCGCACCACGGACAGGACCGGGCCGAAGATCTCCTCGTCGTAGGCCTTCATCCCGGGCCTCACGTGGTCCAGCAGCGAGACGCCGGTGAAGAACCCCTCGCCGTCGAACTCCTGCTGCGTGCCGTCGACGACGACGGTCGCACCCTCGGCCTCCGCCCCGGTCACGTAGCCGTTGACCCGGTCCAGGGCCGCCCTCGTGATGAGCGGGCCCATCTCGGAGGCCGGGTCGGTGCCGTCCCCGATGGTCAGCTTCGCGATCCGCTCCTTCAGCCGCTCGATCAGCGGGTCGGCCACGTCCCCCACGGTGACGAGCACCGAGACCGCCATGCAGCGCTCCCCGGCGGAGCCGTAGGCGGCCGAGATCGCGGCGTCGGCGGCCCCGTCCAGGTCGGCGTCCGGCATGACCACCATGTGGTTCTTCGCCCCGCCCAGGGCCTGGACGCGCTTGCCGTGCTGCGCCGAGGTCTCGTAGATGTACCGGGCGATGGGGGTGGAGCCCACGAAGGACACGGCCTTGACCAGCGGGTTGGTCAGCAGCTCGTCCACGGCCTCCTTGTCCCCGTGCACCACGTTGAGCACCCCCGGGGGCAGCCCGGCCTCGGCGAAGGCCTCGGCGATCCACACCGCCGCCGAGGGGTCCCGCTCGGAGGGCTTGAGGATCACGGTGTTCCCGGCGGCGATCGCGGTGGTGATCATCCACAGCGGGACCATGGCGGGGAAGTTGAACGGGGTGATGCAGGCGACCACGCCCACCGGCTGGCGGGTCTGGTGCACGTCCACCCCGGTGGCGGCCTGCTCGAGGAACTCCCCCTTCATGTGGTGCATGAGTCCCGCGCAGAACTGCACGTTCTCCAGCCCGCGGGCGACCTCGCCGGCCGCGTCCGAGAGGACCTTGCCGTGCTCGGCGGTGATGATGGCGGCCAGCTCCGGGGTGCGCTCCCGGATGATGTTCTCGACCTTGAACATGATCGCCGAGCGCTTCGACAGTCCGGTGGCCCGCCATCCGGGCAGGGCGAGCTCGGCGGCCTCCACCGCGGTGGCGACGTCCTCGGCGGAGGCCAGCAGCACCTGCTTGGCCACCTGCCCGGTCGCGGGGTTGTAGACGTCCGCGGTGCGCCCGGGCCCGCCGTGGCGCTTCCCGTCGATGAAGTGCTCGATGACCGCGCCGGTGGTCCGGGGGTCCTGGGCGCCCCGCTCGGCGTCCTGCTGCGCGCGGGCCTCGGCGTCCTGCTTGGTGTTCTGCATGGTGTCCTCCTCGGTCGTGGTGGTCTCGGCGCCGTTCAGGCCTTGTCCGGGTCCCAGCCCGGGATCTTCCCGTCCGGCGCGGCGTACTTGGTGATGAGGGAGCAGTCCTTGTCCCCGAGCCCCTCGTCGATGAGCTGCTGCAGCCTCTCGGCCACGAGCTTGGCGGCGGGCAGCTCCACGCCGGTCTGCTCGCCCGCCATGAGTGCCAGGCCGGCGTCCTTGGCGGCGAGGGCGGCGCTGAAGGTGGCCTCGAAGTTCTTGTTCGCCGCGGCGGAGTCCACGATGCCGGGCACGGGGTACCAGGTCTGCAGCGCCCAGGAGTTGCCCGAGGACACCGAGGCGATGTCCCAGAACACCTGCGGGTCCAGGCCCAGCCGGTCGGCGAGCACGGAGCCCTCGGCGCAGGCCTCGAGGCAGATGAACAGCATCATGTTGTTGACGATCTTGGCGGCCTGGCCCGTGCCGGCGTGGCCCGTGGCCACGATCTTGCGGGCCATGGGCTCGATGAACGTCCGGGCCTGCTCCACGACGTCGGGCTTCCCGCCGACCATGAAGGTCAGGGTGGCCGCGGCCGCGCCGCTGATCCCGCCGGAGACCGGCGCGTCCACGAAGCGGAAGCCGGCGTCCTCGGCGGCCCGGTGGAGCTCCTCCGCGGTCTCCACGTCGATGGTGGAGCTGTCGATGAGCAGCGCGTCCTTCGGGGCGAGCGCGATCACGCCGCTGTCGCCGAGGTAGACGGCGCGGGCGTGCTCGCCCTTGGGCAGCATCGTGAACACGACGTCGGCGCCCTGGAGGGCCTCCTCCAGCGTGTCGAAGGTCTGCACGCCGCGGTCGCGGGCGGCCGCCATGGCGTCGGCGCTGACGTCGTGGCCGCGGACGTCGTGGCCCGCCCTGGCGAGGTTGGCGGACATCGGGTTGCCCATGTGGCCGAGGCCGATCCAGGTGATGGTGGTCATCGGGGAGTCCCTTCTGCAAGGTGTCGAGGGTGTCGGGAGCTGGGGGTCGTGCACAGCGCGCCCAGCGGCGGACCGGGGGACCGGTCCGCCGCTGGGCGCGGGTGGGTGCGGAGGTCGGGGATCAGGAGGTCCGGTCCTCGGCGGACTTCTCCTCGGAGAGCCGGCGCCGGTCCTCGGCGTCGATGTCCTGCAGGGAGATGCCCTTGGTCTCGCGCAGCGTCCACACCGCGAAGAGGGTGATGAGGCAGGCGATGGCGATGTAGATCGCGATCGGCACCCAGGAGTTGAACTCGCGCAGCAGGGCGGTGGCGATGATCGGGGCCAGCGAGCCGGCCACGATCGAGGTCACCTGGTAGCCCAGGGAGACGCCCGAGTAGCGCATCCGGGTGGGGAACATCTCGGCCATGATGGCCGGCTGCCCGGCGTACATGAGCGCGTGGATCATCAGGCCGATGGTGATGGCCGCCAGGATGATGAAGCTGTTGTCCGTGTTGAACATCGGGAAGGCGATGAACGCCCAGAAGATGCCGAGGAAGGCGCCCGCGGCGTACATCGGGCGGCGGCCCACCCTGTCGGTGGCCCGGCCGACGAGCGGCACGCAGATCGCGTGGATCACGTGGGCGATCAGCAGCAGGAGCAGGATCCGGCTGGTGTCCACGTCACGCTGGGTGGACAGGTAGGTGATCGAGAAGGTGACCACCACGTAGTAGAGGATGTTCTCGGCGAAGCGCAGGCCCATGGCGCCGAAGACGCCGCGGGGGTAGCGGCGGAAGACCTCGCCCACGCCGTAGGCGGCGGACTTCTCCTCGCGGACCTCCTGCTGGGCCTCCTTGAAGATCGCGGCGTCCGTCACGTGGGTGCGGATGTAGTAGCCGATGGCCACGATGACGATCGAGAGCCAGAAGCCCACGCGCCAGCCCCAGGAGAGGAAGGCCTCCTCGGAGAGGGTGAAGGACAGGGTGAGCAGCACGACGGTGGCCAGCAGGTTGCCCAGCGGCACGGCGGCCTGCGGCCAGCTGGACCAGAAGCCGCGCTCCTTGTTGGGGGAGTGCTCGGCCACGAGCAGGACCGCGCCGCCCCACTCGCCGCCCACCGCGAAGCCCTGCACGAAGCGCAGGACCACCAGCATGGCGGGGGCCCAGTAGCCGACCTGCTCGAAGCCGGGCAGGCAGCCCATGAGGAAGGTGGCGGCGCCGACCATGACGATCGAGATCTGCAGCAGGTGCTTGCGCCCGTACTTGTCGCCGAAGTGGCCGAAGACGATGCCGCCCAGCGGGCGGGCGATGAAGCCGACCGCGTAGATCAGGAACGCCTTGAGGATGCCGTCCAGCGGGTTGCCGGTGTCCACGAAGAAGAGCTGGCCGAAGACCAGGGTGGACGCGGTGGCGAAGAGGAAGAACTCGTACCACTCCACGACCGTGCCGGCCATCGAGGCCGCCACGACCTTCTTCAGCCCGCCCCGGTTCTCGGGGGAGTCGTTCGGGTCCGCCGACGCGGCGACCCTGTCCTCGGTGCTCATGTGGTTCTCCTCCTGCTGGGGAAACGGTGACGGTGGTCACAATGTTTGCCTACAGTGTGCGGATATGTGGTGCGCTTCACAATGACCATGCGCTCGCGGCGCCTGTGCAAAAATGCACATGCCGCCCGGACGTGTGCGTTCCCCCGGGCCGGTCCAGCCCCCGGGAGGAGAAGCCCCTTGTCGCACGGTGCCGACGACCTCCTGCTGCTGCTCGCGGTGGTCCGCCACGGCTCCTACGCCGGCGCCGCCGCGGACCTCGGGCTCAGTCACACGACCGTGTCGCGGCGGATGGCGGCGCTCGAGAAGACCGTGGGCGCCCGGCTGCTCGTGCGCACCGGGGAGATGTGGGAGCCCAGCGAGCTGGGCCGGAAGTTCGTGGCCGCCGGCGAGGAGATCGAGGCGGCGCTGGGCTCCCTCCCGCTCGGCGCGGGCGGGCGCGGCAGCACCGTCAACGGCGTGGTGCGGGCGCTGGCCCCGGACGGCTTCGGCGGCGTGGTGATGGGCGCGGCCATGCGGCGGCTCATCGAGGAGCACCCCGGGGTGCGGCTGGAGATGATCAACGCGGCACGGCGGGCGCAGACGAATCCGGTGGGCATCGACCTGGAGGTGGTCGTCGGGCGCCCGGAGGTCTCCCGCAAGGAGGCCTTCCACCTGGCGGACTACTCCCTGGGCGTCTACGCCTCCCGGGACTACCTGGCCGCCCACCCGGCCATCCGCACGCCCGACCAGGTGCAGGAGCACCCGCTCATCTACTTCGTGGACTCCATGCAGGACGTCGCGGAGCTGGACATCCCGCGCCGGCGGTTCCCGCGGATGCGCCAGGGCGTGGGCGCGACGTCCTCCGTGGTGCACGTGGAGCTCACCCGGGCGGGCGCCGGGGTCGGGCTGCTGCCCTGCTATCTCGCCGAGCGGGCCGGGGACCTGGTCCGGCTCTTCCCCCAGGAGCTGTGGTTCCCCGTGGAGTACTGGGTGGTCTCCCGCGCCGACCTGCTGCGCCGGCCCGCCGTGCGGGCGGTCATGACCGCGATCCGCGCGGCCGTGGCCGACATGAAGGACGAGCTCATCGCCGCCCCGGCGGCGCAGTCCCCGGCGAGCTCCCGCGACTGACCGCGTGCGGGCTGCCCCTACCGGGAGCGGAGGATGTCGAAGACCGAGGAGTCGTCGTGCCGGCCGTGGCCCTCGCGGCGGCCGCGCACGTAGAGCTGCTCGGCCGCCGAGGCCAGCGGCACCGGCTGGGCGACCGCCCGGGCGGCGTCGGTGACCAGGCCCATGTCCTTGACAAAGATGTCCAGGGCGGAACGGACCTCGGCCTGCTCGCCCTGCAGCATCCGCGGCCCGCGGTCCTCGAACATGAAGGACGTGGCGGCCCCGGTGGAGAGGACCTCCAGGCACTGCGCCGGGTCCAGGCCCATGGAGTCCGCCAGGGCCAGCGCCTCGCCCGCCACGGCGATGTGCACCCCGCACAGCAGCTGGTTGACCACCTTGAACCGCTGCCCGTCGCCCACCCGGGGGCCGACGAGCGGGGCGTTGGCGGCCATCGCGTCCAGCAGCGGCCGGACCGCGGCGACGTCCTGGGCCGCGCCGCCGACCATCACGAGCAGGTCCCCGGTGGCGGCGCGCGCCGTGCCGCCGGACACCGGGGCGTCGACGACCCGCCGGATGCCGCGGCCCTCGAGGCCCTGCACGGCGGACTCCACGGCCTGGGGGCCGACGGTCGCCATCACGAGCAGGACCGTGTCCGGGTCCAGGGCGTCGGCGATGCCGCGCTCGCCGAACAGGACGTCGTGCAGCTGCGCCCCGGTCGCGACCATGACGACGACGACGTCCGCGCCGGCCGCCGCCTCCCGGGGGTCGACCAGCAGCTCCAGGGCGGCGCCCACGACCTCCCCGGCGCGGGGGGAGACGTCGAAGCCGCGGACGGGGAAGCCGGCGCGGGCCAGGGTGAGGGCCATGGGGGCGCCCATGGCGCCCAGCCCCAGGAAGCCGACGGACAGGGGTGTGCTCATGACGGGTTCTCCTGGGGATCAGTGGTGCGGGTGTGTGCGGCGGCCCGGTCGAGGACCTCCACGACGTCGGCGAGGGCACTCTCGGTGCCCACGTTGCCGGGGAAGACCACATAGGGCCCGCCCCGGGTGGTATCCGGGGCGTCGGTGGGCTGGAACATGGAGATCTGGCCGGGGAAGAACTGGCCGGCCACGGTGGCCCGGCGGATGCCGAGACCGCGGTGGGCCACCTCGTGGGAGGTGATCCCGCCCTTGGCCACGACCCACGCCGGGCGGGCCTGCGCCACCCCGTGCACGACCTCCACGAGCGCGTCGGAGACCGACCGGGCGATGGCCAGCGACTCGTCGGGGTCGTCCGTGCGCACGAGCTCGCGGCTGGTCCACACGACCGCGTCGCTGGTCCGCAGCGCCTCGGTGATCCGCGCGACGGCGTCGGCCACGTAGCCGGGGCGGGCGTCGTCGTCGAGCAGGGTGGGCACGTGGAGCTCGACCTCGAAGAGGTCGCGGCGGGTCCGCAGCTCGGCGAGCTGGCGGTTGGTGAGCCCCACGTGGGAGCCGACCGCCACGAGTCCGTGCGGCAGCCGCCCGGGGCCCACCACGATGTCCTCCGGGCCGAGCTCGCGCGAGCCGGTCAGCCCGGCCAGGGGCCGCACGAAGGACGGGCCGCACCGGGTGACGAACGTGCGGCCCTCGGCCTCGAGGACGGCCAGGGCCTGCGCCACGGTGTCGAGGTCCGCGTACTCCGTGGCGTTGACGACCACCCAGGCCCGGTCCCGGGCCCGGCGCAGGATGCCGGCGACCGCGTCCACGCCCCCGGAGCGGATGTCCGTCAGGCCGATGGAGAGGATCGCGTCCCGGTCCAGCGTCCCGCCGGAGCGCTCCACGAGGAAGTCCTTGAGGTCGGAGGAGGAGTAGCCGAAGGTGGCGTCCGCGGCGAAGTCGGTCTCCCCCACGGGCATGGGGCGGCCCTGCAGGACCGCGTAGTGGACGTCGTCCTCGGTGTAGCGGCCGGCCTCGAGCATGGCCGGGGCGAGGAGGAACCCGTCGACGGCCACCCCGTGCCGGGCGAGGACGTCGGCGAGGGCCGTGGGCTCGGCGATGACGTGCCCGCGCAGCGTGGAGTCGCTGCGGGAGACGAGGTGGGGCAGCGGCAGGTGCTCGGCGGCGAGGGCCTCCAGCACCGCGGAGACGAGCTCGGTGTTGATCGCCACGGCCTCGGCCTCGGGCCGGGCCCGGCTGTTGGTGAGCACGAAGCAGGTGCGTCCGGGGTGCCGGACGACGTCGAGGACAGGGGCGGGGTCGAGCTCCAGGACGACGTCGACGTCGTGGACGCACTGGGAGCCGGTCGGGTCGTCGTCGAGCACGAGCAGGGTCCGGGGAGCGGTCATGCGGGGACTTCCTCTCGGAGAGCGGTCAGGACGGTCCTCAGGTCCCGGTCGGTTCCAAACCGACACTCCACCTGTAAGATGTCAGACATGCTATGTGTCGTGGGACACGTGGTCAACGGCAGGAATGCCGCGCGCGGCCGGGGGAGTCGTCCCTCGACAGCTCGGACATCTGACATTTCGTGATTGATAGGATCCCCTGTCACGGGCGGAGCACGCAGGAGCTGCCCTCCGCCGTCCACCTCACCGCAGAGGAGCACCATGGCCCGCCCGTCCCTGGTCGACCAGGTCGCCGACGCCCTCCTCGACCGGATCGTCGCCGGGGACCTCCCCCCGGGCTCGGTGGTGCCCGGCGAGATCGACCTCAGCGCGGAGCACCAGGTCAGCCGCATGACGGTGCGGGAGGCGGTCAGGACCCTGGGTGCCCAGCACATCCTCCGCGTGGAGCGCGGCCGCGGGACCTTCGTGAACCCCGTGGCCCAGTGGGCGTCCCTGGACGCGGTCATCCGGGCGGTCTCCGAGGGGCAGGACGACGCGGCGGCCGCCGTGCAGCTGATCGAGCTGCGCCGCTTCCTGGAGGCCGGCGCCTGCGAGCTGGCGGCCGGACGGCTGTCCGCCGCCGAGCTGGCCGGGCTGGCCCGGGACGCCGACGCCATGGAGGACGCCCACCGCGCCCAGGACGTGGCGGCCTTCGTGCGTGCCGACCTGCGCTTCCACGAGCGCATCCTGCAGGCCTCCGGCAACGTGTTCATCGCCGTCCTGTTCGCACCGCTGCACCGGGTGCTGGAGGAGCGGCGGGCCCAGACCTCCCGGGTGCCCGAGATCCAGGCCCACGCCATCGCCGAGCACCGCAGGATCGTCGCCGCCCTGGACTCCGCCGACCCCGTGCGGGCCCGGAAGGCCATGGACGAGCACATGCAGCAGACGCTCGCCGACCTGAAGACCTACGTGCTCGGGGACCTCTCCCCGGCCGACCGCTGAACGACACCTGACGAAGGACTGTGCCCGTGCGCGCCAACCTGCTCGACGTCGTCACCTCCGCCCTCGACGCCCGCACCGCCGTGCCGGCGCTGAGCACCTACGACTTCACCACGGCCCAGGCCGTGGTGGCCGCCAGCGAGCGCGCGGACCGCCCCGTGATCCTCCTGGTCCCGCCGAAGGCGGCCGCCGGGACCGGCGGCCGGCGCCTCGTCACCGCCCTGCGCCACCTGGCCGACGACGCCGCCACCCCCGTGTGCGTGCAGCTGGACCACGCCGTCGACCTGGGGCTCGTCGAGCAGGCCGTGGCGGCCGGTGCCGACGCCGTCCTGGCCGACGGCTCCGCCCTGCCCCACGCCGAGAACGCCGCGTTCGTCGCCCGCGCCCGCGAGCTGGCGGGCCCCGGCGTGGTGGTCGAGGCGGAGCTCGGCGGCCTCCCCGGCGACGAGGACACGGCCCGGACCTCCGCGGCCGGCGGCATGACCGATCCCGATGCGGTCCCCTCCTTCCTGGCCGCGTCCGGGGCGGACCTGCTGGCCGTGAACGTGGGCAACGTGCACGGGCACTACCAGGGCACCCCGCGCCTGCACTGGAGCCGCCTCGAGCAGATCTGCGAGGCCGCCGACCGCACCCCCCTCGTGCTGCACGGCGCCTCCGGGATCCCCGAGACCATGCTGGTCCGCGCGCCCCTGGCGGGCATCGGCAAGATCAACATCAACACCGAGCTGCGCTCGGCGGTCCTCGCAGCCCTGGCGGACCGGCTCGAGGAGCGCCAGCACGAGGGCCTGGACCTCTGGGCGCTGCTGGGCGACTGGACCGGGGCGGTGCGCGAGTTCACCGCGCTGGCCCACGCGCTCACCACCGCCGAGGCCCGCTCCAGGAATTCCTGAGCACCGGTCCGTCGTTGTCGCCTACCGTGCCCCGTGCCCCGGGGCCCGGTCCGCCGGCCGCCTCCGGAGCACCGGCAGGCACCACCAGCACCGATCACGACCAGAGGAGTTCCCCATGGAGTACACCCGACTCGGCAGTTCCGGCCTCTACGTCTCCCGGCTGGCCCTGGGCACCATCCCCTTCGGCTCCGGCGGAGGGTTCGAGAAGATCGCGGGCCTCGGCCCGGACGAGGCCCGCCGCCAGGTCGACGAGGCCCTGGACCGCGGCGTGAACTTCATCGACACCGCCAACCTGTACTCCGCCGGGGACTCGGAGCGCGTCCTGGGCGAGATCCTGGGGAGCCGGCGGGACGACGTCGTCCTCACCTCCAAGGCGCGGACCCCCACCGGGGACGGCCCGAACGACGGCGGCGCCAGCCGCCTCCACCTCACCCGCGCGGTCGAGGACAGCCTCGAGCGGCTGCGGACCGACCACCTCGACCTGCTCTACATCCACCAGTGGGACGGCCAGACCCCGATCACCGAGACCATCGCCACCGCCGACGAGCTGATCCGGGCCGGGAAGATCCGGTACTGGGGCGTGTCCAACTACAACGGGTGGCAGCTGGCCAAGACGGTCTACGAGGCCCGGGCGGCGGGGCTGCAGGGCCCGATCGCGCACCAGGCGTACTACACGCCCGAGGCCCGGGAGATCGAGTACGAGATCGTCCCGGCCGCCCGGGACCTCGGGATCGCGACCTTCGGCTGGAGCCCGCTGGGCGAGGGGCTGCTCAACGGCAGGGTCCGCCGCGGCGCCGAGACCCCGGCTGACACCCGTCAGGGCACCGGCTGGCCGGAGCCCCACGTGGTGGACCGGGACCGCGCCTACGACCTGATCGAGCTCTTCGACGTGATCGCCGGGGAGCTCGGCTGGACGATCCCCCAGGTGGTGATCTCCTGGATCCTGGGCCGCCCGGGCATCGACGGCACCGTGATCGCCGCGCGGAGGTTCGAGCACCTCACGGAGGACCTCGACGCCGCCGAGCTGATGCTGCCGCAGGAGGCCCGGGACCGCATCACCACGGCGTCGCAGCTGCCCGCCTACTACCCGCTCTGGCACCGGCTGCTCAACGGCCAGGACCGGCCCGAGCCCGCGGAGGCGGAGTTCTACGCCGAGCAGCGGGGCCACGTCTTCGGGGGGGACCAGGCCTGATCCCACCGGCCTCCACCTCGGGGTGGATTCCCCTGGACGGCCCGAGAACTACCCTGTGGACATGACCTCGCACCCTCCGCCCCGGCCGGCGCCCTGGCAGACCGGTGCCCCGTCCGCCCGCCCGGGCGGCGGGCCTCCGGTTCCGCGGTCCGGCGGTCCGACGACGACGCCGCTCACCCACTCGGAGTTCTACCGCACGCCCCGCAACCGCTGGTGGAAGGGCCTGGTCAGCATCCTGGCCGTGAGCGCGGCGATCCTGCTGATCTCGGTCGTGGTGTCCTTCGGCGCCGTGGCGATCGAGCTCCTGCGGGGCACCATGAGCACGGAGGAGCTCGCGAGCGGACAGATCGGGATGACCCCGGTGCTGCTGCTGGCCACCAACCTGGCGCTGATCGCCTCGGCCGCCGTCGCGGTGGTCCTGCACCGGTACCTGCACCGGCAGCCGGTCGGCACGCTGCACGCGGTGGAGGGTCGCTTCCGGTGGGGCTGGCTGGGGCGGGCGGCCGTCGTCGTCGTCCCCCTGTTCGTGGGCTACGCGGCGGTGGTGGCGCTCCTCGAGGCCCCGGGGCCGCTGGCCCTGGACGCGACCGCGTGGGCCTTCCTCGCGATCGTCCTGCTGACCACGCCCCTGCAGGCGGCGGCCGAGGAGTACATGTTCCGCGGGGTGATCCAGCGCGCGGCGGGCTCGTGGGTCTCCGGGGCGGTCCCGTCCCTCCTGCTCGGCACCCTCGTGAGCGCGGCGGCCTTCTCGATCGCGCACTTCGCCACGGACGGGTGGCTCATCGCGTACTACTTCGTCTTCGGGGTCGCGATGTCGCTGCTGACCCACTTCACGGGCGGGCTCGAGGCGGCCTCGCTCGTGCACGCGGCGAACAACGTGGTGCTGTTCCTCGTGTCCACGCTCACGGGGCAGATGGGCGAGGCGGTCGACCGCTCCGCCGGCGTGGGCGGCCCGTTCATGCTGGCGCCGATGCTCGTCATCGCCGCCGTCGCGGCCGTGCTGATCCTGCTCGGCCGGAGGCGGGGGCTGCAGCGCCGGGCCGTGCCGCCGGCGACCGCCTGAGGCCGCGCCGCGGCCGCACCTTGATGGGACCCCGCGGCCGACACGACGTGCACCGGCCACAGGACCCTGTCGCGTTCCACTATGCACTGGGTGTATAGATGGGGGCATGAACAATGCGCTGACCCTCCTGGGGCTGCTGCGGCGGGAGCCCAGCTACGGGTACGACCTCAAGCACGCCTACGACCGCTACTTCGGCTCGCAGAAGCCGCTGGCCTTCGGGCAGGTGTACTCGACCCTGGCCCGGATGATCCGGGACGAGCTGATCCGGGCGCTGGGCGAGGAGCCCGGGGCGGGCCCGGACCGGAAGAAGTACGAGATCACCCCGGCCGGGCAGCAGCGCGTGGAGCAGTGGCTGCACACCCCTGATGTGCCGTCCCCGACCCTGCAGAGCGAGCTGTTCGCCAAGACCGTGATCGCCCTGCTGGTCGACGACGACGCCCAGCGGCTGCTGGACGTCCAGCGCGCCGAGCACATGGCCCGGATGCGGGAGCTGACCCGGCTCAAGCGCGAGGGCGACCTCCTGCAGGTCCTGATGTGCGACCACGGGCTCTTCCACATCGAGGCCGACCTGCGCTGGATCGAGCTGACCGGCGCCCGCCTCACCCACCTCAAGAAGGAGCTGACGAACGCATGACCCCCACCCCTGTTCCCCTGCTGTCGGTGCGCGGAGTGCACAAGGACTTCGGCGCCACCCCCGCGCTGCGCGGCGTCGACCTCGAGGTGCTCCCCGGCGAGGTGCTGGCCGTGATGGGCCCCTCCGGCTCCGGCAAGTCCACCCTGCTGCACTGCATGGCCGGGGTCATGGTCCCGGACCGCGGCACGGTCAGCTACGCCCGGCCCCTCGACCGATCCGCCGACCGATCCGCCGACCGGCCCGCCGCCCGGCACGAGCCGGCGGTGGTGCTCAGCGAGCTGGGCGAGGCGGCGCGCTCGGCCCTGCGGCTGCGCGAGTTCGGCTTCGTCTTCCAGTACGGGCAGCTGCTGCCCGAGCTGAGCGCGGTGGACAACGTCACCGTCCCGCTGCTGCTGGCCGGCACCGGGCGCCGGGCGGCGCTGCGCTCGGCCGCCGAGCTGCTGGGACGGCTGGGACTGTCCGGGCAGGAGGACAGGCTGCCCGGGGAGCTCTCCGGCGGCCAGGCCCAGCGGGTGGCCATCGCCCGGGCGATGGTCGGCGAACCGGCGCTGCTGTTCGCCGACGAGCCGACCGGGTCCCTGGACTCCCTGGCCTCAGAGACCGTCCTGGAGCTGATGCTCGAGCTGGTCCGGGAGGCCGGCACCACCGTGGTGATGATCACCCACGACCCCCGCACGGCGGCCTACGCCGACCGGGAGGTCATCGTGCGCGACGGCATGATCGGCGCCGACCAGTGGGTCGCGGCGTGAACCCGGCGGTGCTGCGGCTCGCGCTGGTGGGCAGCCGGTCCTCGCTGGGCCGGCTGGCCGGGATCGTGGGCGGGGTGGCGGTGGGGGTGTGCCTGCTGCTGCTGGTGTGGGGAGCGGGCCAGGGCATGATCCAGCGCGATGCGCGCGCCCTGTGGCTGGACGCGGACCGCGTGCCCGCGGTGGTCGCCGTCGCCGGTGCCGAGGGCTCCGCCGCGACCGAGGAGGCCCGGCCGGTGCCGCTCACCGCGGACACGGCCCTGGTGGACCGCGCCGACGAGGTGTTCCGGGACCAGCTCGTCCAGCGCCGCGACGTCGCCGTCACCGAGGACTCCGCCGTGCGGATCCCCGGGATCGGCGCGCCCCCGGAGCCGGGGACGTACTACGCCTCCCCGGCCCTGCAGGACCTGATCGAGTCCACCCCGGCCGATCAGCTCGGGGACCGCTTCGGGACCCTCGCCGGCGCGATCGAGGACACGGCCCTGGCCGGACCGGACTCCCTGGTGGCGGTCACGGGGGCCGAGGAGGCCGAGCTGCGGCAGCGGCCGGCCGCCGCGATCGTCCCCGACTTCTCGGTCAACTCCTTCGCGGACAACACCGGCAACTACCGCACCCTGATGGTGGTGGGCGGCATCGCCGTGATCTTCCCCGTGCTGCTGCTGATCAGCATCAGCACGCGCCTGGGCGCGGCCCAGCGCGCGGAGCGCTTCGCGACCCTGCGCCTCATCGGGGCGAGCCCGCGCACGGTGGCCGGCATCGCGGCGGTCGAGATCGCCGCCACCAGTCTCCTCGGGTCCGTGCTGGGGGTCGTGGCCGCCGCCGCGGCACGCCCCCTGGCCGCCCAGCTGCCCGTCGACGGCACGAGACTCCACCCGGCCGACCTGGCCGTCGGGCCGGCCACGACCGCGGCGGTGGTCGCCGTGGTCGTCCTCGCCTCCGCCGCCGTGGCGGGCCTGCGCACCCTCCGCGCCGGGATCGGCCCCCTGGGTGCCGCCCGCGCCCAGGCCGAACCGGCGCCCACCGCACGGCGGACGGTGCCCCTGGCGGCCGGGCTCGCGGCGATGGGCACCGGCGTCCTGCTCGCGGACACCGGGCGCCTCGACCCCGGCGCGCTCGAGGTGCTGCTGATCGGAGGGTTCGGTCTCACCGCGGTGGGCATCGTCGTCGTCGGACCCTGGCTGACGCTGCTGGCCGCCCGGATCGGGCTGGCCCGCGCCTCCGGCGCGGCCGCCGTGATCGCCGCCGGGCGCATCCGGCTCACGCCCCGGGCCACCTTCCGCTCTGTCTCGGGACTCGTGGTCGGGGTGTTCATGGTCTCCGTCTTCGCCGGCGCCTCCAGCAGCGTGGGCCCGGACGAGACGCCCTCGGCCGGCCCCGGGATGCTCCCGTCCGCGAGCGTGCACACCTGGCTGGAGCCGGACCGGGCGCTCGCGGACGTGACCGGGCTCGCCGGGAGGGCCGAAGGCCTCGACGGGGTCCGGGACACCGTGGTGGGCTGGACCCGTCCCGCGGCGGACCCCGGCGGCAGCGCCGAGATCCTGCTCACCGCTGCCGACGCCACCGTCCTGGGGTTCGAGGACGTTTCGGCCGCCCCGGTGGTCGCCGTGGACGCCGCCTTCTTCGAGACCCACACCGAGGAGCCCCTTCCGCTGACCGCCGCCCCCGTGACGGACCTGCAGGGGCTGGTGCCGGCGCTTCTGGTGGTGGACACCGACGGGAGCCCCGGGGCCCTCGACCGGGCCCGGACGGTGCTCACCGCGTCGGGGCTCAGCACCACCGCGGCGGTCTCCCGGGCCGACGCCGCCGCCACCGGCGGCGCGGAGCTGGTCCGGAGTCTGTCCGTGCTGGCCTACGCCGCGGCGTTCGTGGTGGTGGTCATCGCCGGGATCTCCCTGGCCGTGGCCACCGCCGCGGCCGTCATCGACCGCCGGCGGGTGCTGGGGCTGATGCGCCTCATCGGCATGCCGCTGTCCGCCCTGCGCGGTGTGGTGGTGCGCGAGGCCGCCGTGCCCCTGGCCGCGGTGCTGCTGCTCTCGGCCGGGCTGGGGTTCTGCGTGGCGTGGCTGCTCGTCACCGGTCTCGACGACAGCCGCACCGTCAGCTGGCCCGGTCCGGCCTATCTCGCCGCCCTCGGCGCGAGCCTCCTGCTCGCGCTGGTGGCGATCGCCGCCGCCTGCGGGATGCTCCGCACGAACACCGCCATCACCACCACCCGCTTCGAGTAGAGACCACGGGTCCTTGCGGCCGCGGGGCGGCCGGGCGAGGGGACGGGCCGCTCCGCCGGGCGAGGGGCGGGCGCGACCGGTGGGTGAGACCCACCGGTCGTGACCCTGAGGACTAGAGCTCGCGGTCCTCCACGACGTCGAGGTCGCGGAACGTCGGCTCCCCGTCCATGAGCTCGCGCATCTTCCCTGCGTACTCCTGGGTCTGCGGGAGCTCGGAGTTCTCCATGGCGGACTCGTAGGAGTCGAAGGAGACGATCTCGTAGTAGCGGCTCGGGTCCTTGCGGTCCTGCGTCAGCAGGACGCGGCGGGCCGTGCGGTTGCCCTGCGAGGCCCGCTCCCACTCCGCGACGACCTCGGCCACCTCCTCCGGCTTCGAGGTGGTGTATTCGATCAGCTGGATGAAGGCCATCATGCACGCTCCTTGGAATGCGACCCCTCCCCGGGCCACCAGTCTAGGCCGGGGCGGGCGGTCCACCCAGGGCCGCGGGCAGATGACGGAACGGATCTCCGCCGCCGGGCAGGGGGCCGGGCAGCGCTACTCGGCGCCGGTCTCGCCGGCCCAGGCCTCCGCGTAGAACGGCGCGGAGCGCGAGTCCAGCAGCTCGGCGTAGAGCTCCGGCTGCATGGCCTGTGCCGAGCCCTCCGGGACCGTCGGGGCGAACGCGGACACGCCCAGCCCGGCCGCCCGGTCCTGCAGGGTCAGGCCGGCGGCCTCCAGGAGCGTGGGGTACATGCTCAGCTGGTCCACGCCGGGGCGCGGCGTGCTGCTCCCGTCCGCGCCCGGGACCCAGATCCGGTTGAAGATGGTGCGGTTGTCGTGGTGGTCCAGCTGCTCGTGGAAGGCGTCGCCGGCGCTCATGTGCTTGAGGTGGTCGCCCATGATCACCACGGCGGTGTCCTCGAGGTAGCCCTGCTCCTCCATGTGCTGGACGAAGCCGGCCACCTGGGTCATGGAGCAGAAGAACGCGGAGGTGACCTCGTTCTGCGTGTCCACGGTGCAGTAGTCGTAGATGTGCACCGGCTCGTGGGTGTCCAGCGTCAGCACGGAGAGGTTGAACGGCCGGCCGGTCTCCTCCGCCTCGGCGTGCAGCTCGTCGATCTCGTCCGCGGCGTGGGCCATGAGGCGTCCGTCGCTCAGGCCCCAGTCGCCGCGGAAGCTCTCCTCCGGGTCACCGGCGGCGCGCCAGTCGGAGAGGTCCTTGACCTCGTCGTAGCCGTGGCTGCTCAGGAAGGTGTCCTTCGCGGCGAAGGAGGCGTTGGCGCCGCCCAGGAAGACGCTGCGGTATCCGTGCTCGTCCAGGACGTCGCCCAGGCAGGTGGTGCCGCCCAGGTAGGTCTCCACGTCCCCGCCGAGCTCGTTGAGGGCGCCGCTGTCCGCGGCGGAGCCCATGCCCTTCAGCGGGATGCCGCACTGCGTGGCGGTGAGACCGGCCATGGTCCAGCCCCCGCCCCGGTACTGCTGGAGGTCCGCCACGCTCTGCCAGCCGTCAGAGGCCGCGGTGACCTCCTTGAGCGGGGCGAAGGCGTCCTTCTCGAAGTGCTCGTCGTTGGCGAGGGTCTGCTCGCCGGACTCGAGGTAGATCAGCACCAGGTTGCGCCGGTCCTGATCCCCGGTGACGGCCGGCGCCGTGTAGTAGTCGCCGAGGTCGTACTCGGAGTTCCCCGCCCTGATGTAGTCCCGCACGCCCACCGTGGTGGCGAAGGCCGTGGTGCCGCCGATCACCAGCGTGCCCACCAGGGCGGTGGTGAGGGTGCGCATGATCCACCGGGTGCGGCGAGGGCGCGGGTCGTGGCCGTGCTGGCGGCGCCGGCGGCGCCGGACGTGCTGCCACAGGGCGATCCCGGCGGTGAGGAGCAGGGGCACCACGCCGATCCCCAGGATGCCCATCCAGACGATGGCTCCGCCCCCGCCGTCCATCTCCACGGAGACGAGGTTCAGGAGCATCTGGCCCACGGAGATCTCGCCCCAGTAGTACCGGATGCCGGCGGCGGCGATGAGCAGCGCGAGCCCCGCCCAGATGAGGACGTAGACCAGGAAGTGCCCGAGGACAGCGCCGACCCGGCGGATCACGTGAAGATTTCGATCGGACATGGCACCACCTCGCGTTCCAGGTGCGCGCGTGGTCGCCGAACGCCCTTGACATCAAACCGTTCTCGGGTGCATAGAACCCTAGTACCGATTCGTAACCTGTTCAACAGCGATTCACCCGGGAATGCGGAACAGTTCACCTCCGCATGCACCGCACGGCCCTCGACACGGGGCCGAGCACCTGGTGAATTCCGACGGCCACCCGGCGCGTGACCGGGGCGTCGCACCACCTTCGCGGAGGGGAGATCCGGCGGAGCAGGAGGTACCGTGAACGGCGTCACACCCGTGCACCGATTCCGGAGGTCGTCGTGAAGATTCGTGGAGCCGTCCTGGAGACCATGGAGGCCTCCGCCCCGTACGCCGAGTCGCAGCCGCTGCGCGTCGAGGAGCTCGAACTCGGCGAGCCCGGGCCCACCGAGCTGCGGGTGCGGATCACGGCCGCCGGGGTGTGCCACTCCGACCTCTCCGTGGTCAACGGCAACCGGCCACGGCCCCTGCCGATGCTGCTGGGGCACGAGGCGGCCGGCGTCGTGGAGCACGTGGGCGCCGAGGTCACCGACCTGGCCGTGGGCCAGCACGTGGTGATGGCGTTCCTGCCGCGCTGCGGCGAGTGCGCCGCGTGCAAGACCGAGGGGCTGCTGCCGTGCACGGTCGGCTCGAAGGCCAACGCCTCCGGCACCCTCATCGAGGGCTCGATGCACCTGCGCTCCGAGACCCGCGGGAACGTCTACCACCACCTGGGGGTCTCCGGTTTCGCCACCCATGCCGTGGTGGACCGGCGCTCCGTGGTGCCCGTGGGCGAGGACGTTCCGGCCGCGATCGCGGCCGTGATGGGCTGCGCGGTGCTCACCGGGGGAGGGGCCGTCATCAACGCGGCGCAGGCCACCCCCGACGACGTCGTGGCCGTGGTCGGCCTCGGCGGCGTGGGGCTCGCCGCAGTGCTGGTCGCCAAGGCCGTGGGCTGCCGCCGGGTGATCGCCGTGGACGCGCTGGCCGAGAAGCTGGAGCTCGCCAAGGAGTTCGGCGCGGACGAGGCGCTCACTCCGGACGAGCTCGTGGTGCTCGAGGACAAGCCGCGCGTGGTGATCGAGGCCGCCGGGCACCCCCGGGCGTTCGAGACCGCCTTCAACGCCACCGCCGTGGGCGGGGTGACCGTCACCGTGGGCCTGCCCGCGCCGGGGGCGATGTCCCAGATCGAGCCGCTGAAGATCACCGCCGAGGCCCGCCAGATCATCGGCAGCTACCTCGGCTCCGCCGTGCCGGCGGTGGACATCCCCAAGTACGAGCAGATGTGGCGCGACGGCGCGCTGCCGCTGGAGAAGCTGATCACCTCCCACATCACGCTGGACCAGATCAACGAGGCGATGGACGAGCTGGATGCGGGCCGGGCGGTGCGACAGGTGATCGAGTTCTAAGCCCCGCCGTCCGCGGCTCTAACTGAGAGGCGCTACCGTGCTCGCGGCCGAGAACACGGGGGACGGCATCGGACGGCGCAATTTCCAAATAATCGACATGGGTTTGGACCCTTCGTGCGACACATAATCGACAGGTCCCAAAAAGACGTACGGCGAGGTGCCGGCCTCCTGAGTCGGGGACTCACGGACAAACAGCATGATGTGGCTGTTCTGTACGGTGTGGTGTTGATAACGCTGTCCCGCTGCGGATTCCGGAGTCGTCTGGTTCTGCGACTCCCAGTGGAAGAGCGTCTCGGAGACGGCGTAGTCCTTGTACATGGTGTTGGGCGAAAAGTCCTTCTCCGACTTATGGAGCGTGACGAGAAGCGCCTCGCAGCGTGATGACGGAATCCAGGACACGCCTTCGCGCACTGTGCCGGGAGTGCGCTGCCCTTCTTCTCCCATGCCCAGACCGGCCAGAAGTTCCTCCCGGGTGTAGTGCGCATGTGTCTGCAGGGGAATGTCGGCGTAGTCCTGTCCCAGTGAACGCGGCAGGTTGCGTGCGCCGTCGGCGGTGACGTCGATGAGCTGCGTCAGCTCGTTCCGCAGGATGGCGTGCGACCGGAGCAGCTGGAGGCCGCTCTCTAATTCGCCCGGACCGCCGCTCTTCCGACCCTGTGGCCAGAAGGAGTAGTAGAGCATGCGCGCTATTCGCTGCTCTCTGAGCGGCAGAGACGACACCGGCGGGGCATCCGGGCGAAGCAAATCCTCGTAGCACCGTAGCCGGGCGGGGTCATCCACGTTCAAAAACGCCTTGGCGCGCTGTAGCAAAACGAGGACCTCCGTCTCCTGATCCTCGGCGGGCCACAGAACATCGGGGACCAGTCCACCGGCACGACGCAAGGTGTTCCAGGTCGTCGGCCGACCGTCAAACTTGTTCCGTCGGTAGATGTCTGATGCCTCTGAGAGGGAATCTGTCAGGTACTGACGCAGGGTGTACGACTCGGGCGACGGCTGCTGCGCCGCCAAATCCCTAATCTCGTCGACCACTTGCCGGGTCGTCAGGCGCAGTTGACGCTTCACGTTGTCGAGCACCACGGATTGGGCGACAGTATCGAAGACGACCTGCGTTCCGGAGGGGAGGAAGGAAAAACCCTCCTCCAGGTCCTTGGCCAGGCGCGTCCGGCTCGATCCCGTCACGGCACGGTATTTCAGGTCGAACCGGAACTCTCGGTGCTGGAATCCGATGAAATCCAGAACGGTTAGTACGGGTTTATCGGGAGCTAGCCGCAGGCCGCGTCCCAGTTGTTGCAGAAACAGCGTGGAGGACTGCGTCGGCCGGAGCATGAGAATGGTGTCGACCTGCGGAATATCAAGGCCTTCGTTGAACAGATCGACGGCAAAGACGGCACGCAGTTCTCCGAGCTGCAGCGACTTGAGGGCAGTCCGCCGCTCGTCGCTGGAACTCTCCCCGGACAGTGCCGCGGACGGCAGCCCGGCCGCCGTGAACTTCCGTGCCATATATTCCGCATGTTTGACGGAGACGCAGAAGCCAATGGCTTTCATGCGATGCGGATCGAGCACCTTGTCGTTGAGAGCCTGCAACACCTTGGCCGTGCGTGCGTCATTGCCCGTGTAGACGGCATCCAGTTCTTTGTCCTCGTACCGACCCCGCCGGAACTGAAGTGAAGACAGGTCGACGCCATCTGAGACGCCGAAATAATGGAACGGCGTCAGCAACTGCTGATCGAGGGCATCCCACAGGCGCAGTTCGCTCGCAATGCGGCCTCCAAAGAACTTCTCTGCGACGTTGACGCCGTCGCCGCGCTCCGGAGTGGCGGTGAGTCCGAGGAGTTCCTGAGGCTGGAAGTGCTCAATGATCGTGCGGTAGGTCGGAGCATCGGCATGGTGGAACTCGTCGATGACTACCACGTCAAACGACTCAGGGGCGAAGCGGTCCAGGCTCTTGGCGTTAAGAGATTGAATCGACGCAAAAACGTGTTTGCCTCTGACTGGCTGATAGCCGTCGACCATGAGCTCACCGAAGGCGCCGTCACGCAGAACTGTGGCATAGGTCTGGCGTGCTTGCTCGAGAATTTCTCGGCGGTGGGCCACAAAAAGCAGTGATAGCTCACCAGGGGTACCGGCCTGCAGCCTGCGATAGTCCAAAGCCGCGAGGATGGTTTTTCCAGTGCCCGTCGCGGCGACCACGAGATTCCGGTGGCGGTCGTGAATAACACGCTCCGCCTCCAGCTCCTGGAGCATTTGAGCTTGGTAGGGATAGGGCTGGACATCTAGGTGCGCAATGGAGACCTCCGAAGACACCCGTCCGCCTCCTTCGGCGAGCGCCCTCGCCAGGCGCTCGCCGTCATCATCCGGGTTGTAGGACTCAAAGCTCTCCGACGCCCAGTAGCTCTCGAAGGTCGCCTCGAACTTCTGGAGGAGCGCCGGCGTCGCGACGGAGGACAGGCGCACGTTCCACTCGAGCCCGTCCAGCATGGCGGCGTGCGACAGATTCGAACTGCCGACATAGGCCGTGCTAAAGCCGGTCTTGCGGTGGAACATCCACGCCTTGGCGTGCAGGCGCGTATTGCGGGTTTCGTAGCTGACTCGAACTTCCGCGCCGTACTTACGCGCCAGCGCGTTGATTGCCTTGGCATCGCTGGCACCCATGTAGACGGTGGTCAGGACGCGGAACGGAATGCCGCGGTCCTTCAACGACTGGAGCTCTTTGTCCATGACATGCAGACCGGACCACTTGACGAAAGCAATGAGAAGATCCACACGATCGGCGCTTTCGAGCTCCTTGGCGATCTCGCGTCCGACCTGCGGCTCATGCGGTGTATTGGTGAGCAGAGCAGCGTCAGATAGTGGCGTTGCTGGCTTTCGTGCTGCAGCGCCAACCCTCGGCGCAATCGCCACGAGCTGTCGCGGACCTTCGCTGATGCACGCCGGATTCCGCATTCCATCGTTAACGGCTGCCAAGATGCGATTGGCTTCGTCCACACGGTTAGCAGCGGGTACGGCCTCTAAGTGGAACAGGATGTGGTCGTTGAGATACCGCGCGAGAACGTGAGGGGTGTCAGCTGGGTCCACAGTATCGAGAGCGGCACTGCCTTCCGGCAACTCCGTAAGTTCCATCGCCAACACGGAGTCTTCCAGGAGCTCATATAAGCCGGGGGAAAGACGGTCGACGTTGGCATTTTGCGATTGACCCATAGTGGCAGCCTAAGGTCGCCGACATCACGGAACGATGAGCGTCGCATCTGTAGACGTGACGCGTCGCGCCGAAAGTTGCGTCGACCTGCCAGGTTGCGTGGCTTGGAGCTTTGGCAGGGCAGGGCAGGGCAGGGCGTTTGAGTCCTACGGAACGGCGCCCACATGTGCACAGAAGTATCAGCGTACGCCGGATTAATCGACTAGTGGCCCGCGTCACACCTCCGTAGCGTTGAGGACATCGCGCACCGGCTGCCCGCTCTTCTGCTCGCCAGGTGCCTCCCGCTTGGTGTCCACGAAGGAGTACCCGCATGTTCGGCATGCCCCGCCGCCTGCTCTTCGGCTATCTCGCCCTCGCCATCTTCATGACCGGTGATGGTTTTGAGCTCACGTTCCTGTCCCGCTTCCTCGTCGAGAACGGCTTCACGCCCACCCAGGCCGGCCTCGTCTTCACCGTCTACGGCCTGGTGGTCGCCATCTCGGCGTGGACCACCGGGGTGCTCGCCGAGGTCGTCGGCGCCAAGCGCCTGATGGTCCTCGGCGGCGTTCTCTGGATGGTGCTGCACGTCCTGTTCCTCACCGTGGGGCTGGAGAGCGTGGTCGGCACGATCCTGATCTATGCCCTGCGCGGGGTCGCCTACCCGCTGTTCATGTACTCCTTCGTGGTGCTCATCGCGCAGTCGGTGCACCCCAGCCGCCTGGCCTCGGCCATGGGGTGGTTCTGGGCGTCCTTCTCGCTGGGCATCGGGGTGATGGGTGCCTACGTGCCCAGTCTTCTGGTCCCCGTCATCGGCGAGTACGCCACCCTGTGGATGTCCTTGCCCTTCGTCGCGGCCGGCACCCTGATGTGCGCCTTCCTGGTCCCCGGCGCTCCGCCGGAGACCGACCTCTCCCAGAAGCTGCACGGCGCCGAGCGCACCCGCGAGCTGCTGCGCGGGGTGACCATCCTGGTGGAGAACCGGCAGATCGCCCTCTCCGTGGTCATCCGGGTGCTGTGCAACCTCACGCTCTACGCGTTCCCGATGATGATGCCGCTGTATCTGACCACCGGCGAGATCGGCGGCATGGCCTGGTTCACCCTGCCCGAGTGGATGATGCTGTGGGCGATCATGAACACCATCACCATCGGCGCCAACATCGTGTGGGGCCGGCTCGGCGACCGCTACGGCTGGATGCGGCAGATGCGCTGGTTCGGCTTCGGCGGCATGGCCCTCGCGGTCCTCGCCTTCGCCTACGTCCCGGTGTGGTTCGGCCCGAGCTTCCCAGCCATGGTCGGGGCCGCCGTGCTCTTCGCCCTGTCCGTCACCGCGTTCGTCCCGATGGGCGCCATCTTCCCGGCCCTGGCCCCCGAGCACCGCGGCGCGGCGATCTCCGCCCACAACCTCGCCTCCGGGCTGACCACGTTCCTCGGCCCCGGCATCGCCACCCTGCTGCTGCCCGTCCTCGGCCCGATCGGGGTGTGCTGGGTCTTCGCCGCCCTGATGCTCCTCGGCACCCTCACCACCTTCTTCATCCACCCGCCCCAGCCCGGCCTCACCACCGAGGACGGCCGGATGCTCCCGCGCCGCGACCGCCTCGCCATGGCCGCCTGAAAGGACCTGAGATCATGAACCCCACCACGCTCACCACCCCGAACCCCACGACCACCGCCGCGAAGCCCCCGAGCACCCAGGAGAGCACCATGGACGCCGTCGTCCTCGAACGCCAGCACGAGATCCAGGTCCGGCCCGTCCCGGGGCTGCGCCCGGTGGGCCCCGGTGAGGTGCGCATCGGCGTGCACACCGTGGGCATCTGCGGCAGCGACGTCCACTACTTCACGCACGGGCGGATCGGCCCCTACGTCGTCGAGAACCCCATGGTCCTCGGCCACGAGGCCTCCGGCACGGTGCTGGAGGTGGGGGAGGGCGTGGGCCACCTGGCTGTGGGGGACCGGGTCTGCATGGAGCCGGGCATCCCCAACCCGCGCTCCCGGGCCGCGCGTCTGGGCATGTACAACGTGGACCCGGACGTGCAGTTCTGGGCCACGCCCCCGGTGGACGGCTGCCTGCAGCCCGAGATCATCCACCCCGCCGACTTCACCTACAAGCTCCCCGAGCAGCTCTCGCTGGAGGAGGGCGCCCTGATCGAGCCCTTCGCCGTGGCGGTGCACGCGGTGACCAAGGCCGGTCTGGCGCCGGGCGACGTCGCGGTGGTGGTGGGCGCCGGCACCATCGGGGTGCTCACCGCCATCGCGGCCGCCGCGAGCGGGGCGTCCCGGGTGTACATCTCGGACGTGGCGCCGGAGAAGTTCGCCAAGATCGAGGCCTATCCCACCATCCACCCCGTGGACGTCTCCCGCCAGGGCCTCGGCGAGGCGGTGCGGGAGGCCACCGACGGCTGGGGCGCGGACGTGGTCTTCGAGGCCAGCGGCAGCCCGCACGTCTTCGGCAACCTGTGGGAGCTCCCCGCGCCCGGCGGGACCGTGGTCCTGGTCGGCATCCCCGTGGACCCCGTGCCGCTGGACGTCGCCGCCGCCCAGGCCCGGGAGCTGCGGATCGAGACGGTGTTCCGCTACGCGAACTCGTACCAGCGGGCCATCGAGCTCGCCGCGTCCCCGGCCGTGGACCTGGGCGCCCTGATCAGCGCCACCTATCCGTTCGAGGACGCCGTGGCCGCGTTCGAGCGCGGCGCCGAGGGCCGGCCCACCGACACGAAGATCCAGATCCGCGTGGCCGGAGCCTGACCGTGGCTGCCGCCGCACGGAGCACGACGCCGGAGGACGCCACCTCCCCGGTCCGGGAGCTGGTGATCCCGGACCCGTCGAGCTCCGTGCGGTGGCACGAGCACGACTGGCCCCACCCGCTGGCCCGCTGGCACTACCACCCCGAGGTGGAGGTGCACCTGATCCGGGAGTCCTCCGGGACGGTGATGGCCGGCGACTGGGCCGGGCCCTTCGGCCCCGGCCACCTCAGCCTCATGGGCTCCTTCCTGCCGCACAACTGGATCTCCCACCGCGACGACAGCGCCGTGGTCCGCAACCGGGACGCCGTGCTCCAGTTCGACCAGGAGCGGTTCTTCGCCGCCGCCGGGACGCTCCCCGAGCTCGAGGCCCTGCGCCCTCTGCTGGAGGCCGCGGCCCGGGGCATCGAGTTCACCGGCCGCACCGCCGTCAAGGGCGCGGCGGCGATGGAGGCGGTGAACGGCACGTTCGGTCTCCGGCGGCTGGCCGCCGTGGCCGAGCTGCTGGCTGTCCTCGCCGAGTCCCCGGAGAGCGAGCGCCGCTACCTGGACAGCCGCGGCGGCACCTACCGCCTGGACGTGTCCGAGGCCGAGGTCTTCAACCGGGCGCTGGGCTACATCACCGAGCACCTGGACGGCCGGATGCTCGTGCCCGAGGTGGCCGAGGCCGTGGGCCTGAGCCGGGACGCGTTCTCCCGGCTGTTCGCCAAGGCCACCGGCGTGGGCTTCAATCGCACGGTCACCCGGATGCGGCTCACCGAGGCCTGCCGGCTGCTGCGCGGCACCGACCTGCCCGTCTCGGACATCTGCTACCGGGTGGGCTTCACCAACCTCTCCAACTTCAACCGGCACTTCCGGGCCACCACCGGCACCACGCCGTCCCGGTACCGGCGGATCGACCAGCTCTGAGGCCGGCCGGAGGGGCTCAGCAGGACGTGCTTCAGAGCGCCTGCAGCAGGACCAGCACGGCGCCCAGCGCGGAGGCGCCGAGGCCCACCCGGCGGACGATGCGCCGATTGATCCGCGCGTTGACCGCTCCGGACACCGCGAAGCCCAGGACCATGGCCGGCAGGAGAGCCGCCGCGAAGAGCACGGTCCGGCGGTCGATCGACCCCACCACGGTCAGCGCCACGAGGGCCATCACGGCGCCGACCAGGAAGCAGGCGCTCATGGTGCCGCGCATCCGGGCCCGCGAGGACCCGTGCCACACGAGCGCCATGGGCGGACCGCCGATGGACGTGGCCGTCCCCAGGAGCCCGGAGGCCGCCCCCGCGACGACGACGGCCGCGGGTCGGGGCCGCGGCCGCCAACCGCACACGCTGAGCAGCACGGCCAGCAGCACGGTGCTCGCCAGGACGAGGGCCAGCGTCCGGGCGGACAGGACGGCCACCAGCAGCGCTCCCGCCACGGTGCCGGGAACCTGCCCCGCCACGGCCCAGCCCGCGTCCTTGACGTCCACGGCGGCGCGGTCCCGCAGCACGCCGAGCGCGGTGAGCCCGGTGACCACCAGGATGAGGGAACCGGGCAGCAAGGTGGGGTCGAACAGGGCGATCACGGGAGCGGAGAGCAGGGCCACGCCGAAGCCGATCGCGCCCTGCAGACAGGACGCGATGCTCACCACGAGCGCGACGACGGCGAGCTCCAGGCCGGTCATGCAGCACCTCCCGGTCGCGGGCAGGGGATGGGTGAATTGTTCCACCTCCGGAAGCCGCCCCGAGATCGTGCCCCCGGCGACGACGGTCCGCGTCCCGCGGCTCCCTCGGCTCGTCCGGATCACCTGAGGGCCGGCTGTTCCCTCACCTGCCCCGCCCCGATAGCCTCGACGTGGGCGGTGCTGCTCACGCACCGCCTGTCCTGGTGACCCGGTGCCGGCGACGGCCCGGTCACTCGAAACTGGGAGGTCAACATGACTGATGCACAGCAGGATCCGAACCAGACGGAAGGTCCCGCCGACGGCGGAGCCTTCGGTGCCCCGGGCCTTCAGGACGGCGGTGCCGATGGCGGCGCCGACGGCGGTGCTGACAACGGCGCCGAGGGCCCGGCCGACGGCGGAGCCGCCGGCACCCCGGGCGTGCACGACGGTGGCGCGGACGGCGGTGCCGACGGCGGTGCTGACAACGGGGCCGAGGGCCCGGCCGACGGCGGAGCCGCCGGCACTCCGGGTGTCCACGACGGCGGCGCGGACGGCGGCGCCGAGGGCCCCGCTGACGGTGGAGCGGCCGGCACTCCGGGGGTGCACGACGGTGGCGCTGACGGCGGCGCCGATGGCGGCGCCGACGGAGGAGCCGGAGCACGAGGCCTCTGAGCGTGGACGCCGTCCGTGCTGACGGGCAGGACCCCGGCGCCTCTGGCGGCGCCGGGGTCCTGGAGACCCGCCTGATCGACATCGGCCGGGAGCGGTTCGCCCGTGACGTCTGGGGCCGGGCGCCGCTGCTCACACGCCGGGCGGGCGGCTTCGCCGACCTGTTCTCCGCCGATGCCGTCGACGAGCTGATCTCGCGCCGCGGGCTGCGCACGCCCTTCCTGCGCGTCGCCAAGGACGGGTCGACGTTCCCCGACTCCACCTTCACCTCGCCCGCCGGCGTCGGCGCCACCATTGCGGATCAGCTCGACGACACCGCGCTGTGGCGGAAGTTCGCCGACGGCGCCACGCTGGTGCTGCAGGCCCTGCACCGCACCTGGGAGCCGGTCGCCGACTTCAGCGCGGCCCTCAGCGGCGAGCTCGGGCACCCGGTGCAGGCCAACGCCTACATCACCCCGCCGCAGAACCGCGGGTTCGACGACCACTACGACGTCCACGACGTCTTCGTCCTGCAGATCGAGGGAACCAAGCGCTGGGTCCTGCACGAGCCGGTGCACCCGGACCCGCTGCGGGACCAGCCCTGGACCGACCGCCGCTCCGCCGTGGCCGAGGCCGCGCAGGGCGAGGCCCATCTCGACGTGGTGCTCGAACCCGGCGACGCCCTCTACCTGCCGCGCGGCTGGCTGCACGCGGCCCAGGCGCAGGGGGCGGTCTCCATCCACCTCACGCTCGGGATCCACACCTGGACCCGCCACGGCCTGGCCGAGCAGCTCGTCCAGGAGGCGCTGGCGCTGCTGGCCGAGGACCCGCAGATGCGCGGGTCCCTGCCCCTGGGCGTCGACGGACCGGGCGGGGAGCTCGACACCGTCCGGGAGCGCCTGGTCGCCGCACTGGCCGCGGCCGATCCCATACCGCGGTTCCAGCGCACCCGGCGAGGGCAGGGGCGCCCGGCCCCGCTGGGGCCGCTGGCCCAGCTCTCGGCCGTCCAGGACCTGGGCCCCGGGTCCCCCGTGCGGCTGCGCGGTGCCCTGGAGGCACGGCTGGAGGGCCCGCGGCTGAGCACACGTGTGGGGTGGCTCGACTTCCCGGAGACCGATCTGCCGTCCGTCTCGTGCCTGCTCGACGGCGAGGTCCACACCGCCGGCGAGCTCGGGATCGAGCTCGCCGAACGACTGCTGCGGGCGGGGGTTCTTGTTCCCTGTGACCAGTGACCCCGCCGCCGTGAATGCCTCGTGCCGCTTCTGGTGCGCCGACGGAGCCCGGGGGCGCGGCGACCCGATGGCGGGCACCGCGCCGCGCGGGCTCGTCTGGGTCCTCATCGAGCACCGCGGCGGATGGCCGGTCAACGGGTTCGACGGTCTCGAGCTCGAGCCGGAGACCAAGGCCCTCGTGTTCTCCGCCGCGCAGGCAGCGCGGGCTCGCATCCTCCTGATCAGGCGCCACGGCCGCCGCCGGCACGAGGAAAGCCCCAGCCGGTGGGCCGTGCTGCGCCACGACGACTCCGGCGACGGCCGTCAGCACTGGGGCACGTGGAGCCGCGACGAGGACCTCGCGGGAATCGCCACGGCCCTCGGCGTGCCGGGTGAGACCGGCCACCCACCGGTCCTCCTGGTCTGCGCCCACGGTCAGCACGATCCCTGCTGCGCGGTGCGCGGACGGCCCGTGGGACGTGCCCTGAGCGAGCGCTGGCCGGATTCGGTCTGGGAGTGCTCGCATGTCGGCGGTGACCGGTTCGCCGCCAATGTCGTCGTCGTCCCCGACGGCGTCTACTACGGAGGGCTCGACGCGGAGTCCTCCGTCACCACGGTCGAGGAGCACCTCGCCGGCCGGGTGCACGCGGAGCACCTGCGCGGGTACACCGATCTCTTCCCACCGCAGCAGGCCGCTGTCGCGGCCGCGCTCGAACGCTTCGGCCCGGCCGGCCGCCACGACTGGACGGTCACCGAGTCGGCTCGCGACGGCGACCGCTGGCGGATCCGTCTCACCGGCCGCCCGCCCCGGCCGGGCCTCGTCGACGTCGAACTGCGGTCCCACACCGCCCCGCCGCATCAGCTGACCTGCCACGGACCGGCCACGAGCACGGCCAGGGTCTACGAGCTCACCGCGGTGCGCGTCGTCTGAAGGACGGGACGACCCGGAGCATCGTGTCGGGGGGAAGTTTCCGGTGACCGGCCTACACCCGGCCGTCCCACCGCGCTACGCTCGAACTCCAGACCCGAGCGACGATTCCTGCCGGCCCCGCCCCGGGCTCGCACCGGTGGAGCGGCCGGGGCGTCGTCCGCCCTGGGGACCCACTGATGTCAGGAGATCCTGATGGCCCCCGAGACCTTCGACGAGCTGCTCACCCGCCAGGTGGGCCACGAGTTCGCCGCCTCCCACCAGTACATCGCCGTGGCGGTCTGGTTCGACAGCCAGGACCTCCCGCAGCTGGCCCGGCACTTCTACCGGCAGTCGCTGGAGGAGCGCAACCACGCCATGATGATCGTCCAGTACATCCTGGACCGGGACCTGCCGCTGACCATTCCCGGGGTGGGGGAGGTGCGCAACGACTTCACCGACGTCCGTGAACCCCTGGCCCTGGCGCTGTCCCAGGAGCAGGAGGTCACCGAGCAGATCAAGGCGCTGTTCGCCGCCGCCCGGGCCGAGGGGGACGCGCTGGGGGAGCAGTTCATGCTCTGGTTCCTGAAGGAGCAGGTCGAGGAGGTCGCCTCGATGACCACCCTGGTGAACGTGGCCCGCCGGGCCGAGAACCTCTTCGACCTGGAGAACTTCGTGGCCCGGGAGCACGTGGGCGACGGCGGGCACGGCCACGACTCCGGGGCCCCGGCGGCCGCCGGCGGAGCCGCCTGACCCGGCAGCAGTCCCCGTCACCCGCCCCGGGCGGCGGGTGACGAGGACCCTGGAGCGGTGCGGTCAGTCGGTGGCCCGGGTGAGGTCGGCGTCCTCGTAGCGGACCATCCTGGAACCCGTCACCAGGCGGTGGCCCAGCCACAGGGCCAGGAACAGCGGCAGGCCGATGTAGGCCGACAGGGCGGCGAGCAGGTCGATGTCCCCCACGAAGGCCTGGTAGTTCTGCCCGAGGATCACCACCGCGCACAGGGCCAGGGCGACCATGGGGCCCAGCGGGAAGAACCGCGCCCGGTAGGGCAGGTCCGCGAGGTCCTTGCCCTGGGCGGTGTACGCCTTGCGGAAGCGGTAGTGGCTCCAGGCGATGCCCATCCACACGATGAACCCGGCCAGCCCCGAGGCGCTGACCAGCCACACGTACGCGGCGCCGTCGCCGATCAGGGTGGTGAGGAAGCAGGCGGCTCCCACGGCGGTCGTGGCGAGCAGGGCGTTCATGGGCACGCCGCGGCGGTTGACCTTCGCGAGGAACCTGGGGGCCTTGCCGCTGTCGGCCAGCGCCCAGAGCATGCGGGTGGAGGCGTAGAGCCCGGAGTTGCCGGCGGAGAGGATCGCGGTGAGGATCACCGCGTTCATCACCGAGGCCGCCGCGAGCACCCCGGCGTTCTCGAACACCAGGGTGAACGGGGAGATGGAGATGTCCTCGACCCCGCTGCCCAGCAGGAAGGGGCTGGTGTAGGGGATGAGGAAGCCCACGATGGCGATGGCCCCGACGTAGAACAGCAGGATCCGCACGAAGACAGTGCGGATGGCCCTGGGCACGTTCTTCTCCGGGTTCTCGGCCTCGCCGGCGGCGACGCCGACGAGCTCGGTGCCCTGGAAGGAGAAGCCGGCCACCATGAAGATCGCCAGGATCCCGGCCCCGCCGCCGACGAAGGGGGCGTCCCCGGTGGTCCAGTTGTCGAACCCGGGGGAGGTGCCGCCGATGATCCCCACGATCATGAGCACGCCCAGGACGAGGAAGACCACGATGGTGACCACCTTGATGAGGGAGAACCAGAACTCGCTCTCGCCGTAGGCGCGGGTGGACAGGGCGTTGAGGCCGAAGAGGATCGCGAGGAACAGGGCCGACCAGATCCACGAGGGCACGTCGGGGAGCCAGTAGCGCATGATCAGCGCGGCGGCCACGAGCTCGGCGGCCACGGTGATCGCCCAGTTGTACCAGTAGTTCCAGCCGATGGCGAAGCCGAAGGAGGGACTGACGAAGCGGGTCGAGTACTCCTCGAAGGCGCCGGAGACGGGCAGGTAGGTGGCCATCTCGCCCAGGGACTGCATGAGCAGGAAGACCATGAACCCGATGGCCACGTAGGCCAGCAGGGCCCCACCGGGACCGGCGGTGGCGATGGTGTTGCCCGAGGCCACGAACAGGCCGGTGCCGATGGCGCCGCCCATCGCGATCATGGTCAGGTGGCGGGGTTTGAGGCTGCGGCGCAGCCGTGCGTGCGCCTCGGCGGGAGCCGGTGCTCCCCGTCCGGTCGGGGCGGTCGTCTGGGGCGGTGCGATGGTGTCCACGGGAACCTTTCCTCGGAGGTGGCGGGTCTGCACGCCGGGGGAGGCCGGGGCGGTGTCCGACCGCCCCGGCCCGGGTCAGTCGTTGATGTAGAGCAGGCGCTTGTTGACGAACTCGTCCATGCCCAGCGGGCCCAGCTCCCGGCCGTAGCCGGAGCGTTTGACCCCGCCGAAGGGCATGCCGGCGCCCTCGGCCTCGGCGGCGTTGACATTGGCCATGCCGCACTCGAGCTGCTCGGCGAGCCGCCGGGCCCGCTCGGGGTCGGTGCTGAAGACCGCCCCGCCGAGCCCGTAGGGGGTGTCGTTGGCCAGGGCGAGCGCTTCGTCGTCGTCGTGCACGCTGTAGACCACGGCCACGGGGCCGAAGAGCTCCTGGTGGTGGGCGGCCATTCCCGGGGTGACGCCGGTGAGCACGGCAGGGGCCAGATACGCCCCGGGACCCTCGGCGAGGGCCCCGCCGGTGTGCAGTGTGGCCCCGGCCTCCACGGCCTCGCGGATCTGGGCGGCCAGGGTCTCGGCGGCGGCGCGGGAGGCCATCGGGGCGTAGGTGCCGTCGGCCTCCACGGACGGATCGCCGGGCACCAGCGCGGCGGCCAGGCGGGTGAGCTCGGCCACGAACTCGTCGTAGAGGTCCGCCATGACGATCATCCGCTTGTTGGAGTTGCACGCCTGGCCCGTGTTGCCCATCCGGGTGGCGAAGGCCGCGCGGGCGGACTCGCGCACGTCGTCGGTGTCCAGCACCACGTAGGGGTCGGAGCCGCCGAGCTCGAGGACGACCTTCTTCAGGTTCCGCCCGGCGATCGCGGCCACGGCCGCCCCGGCGCGTTCGGACCCGGTCAGGGACACCCCCTGGACCCGCGGGTCGGCGATGACGTCCTCGATCTGGGCATGGGAGGCGAAGAGGTTCGTGTACACCCCGGCGGGCACCCCGGCGTCGTCCATGAGCTGCTGGAGGGCCAGGGCCGCCCGTGGGCAGGACTCGGCGTGCTTGAGCAGGATCGTGTTGCCCAGCACCAGGTTGGGGGCGGCGAAGCGGGCCACCTGGTAGTAGGGGTAGTTCCACGGCATGATCCCCAGCAGCACCCCGACCGGGCGCCGCTGGAGCACGGCCCGTCCGGTCCCGTGCGGGGTGGGCAGGGCCTGGTCGGCGGCCAGGGCCGGGCCCTGGGCGGCGAAGTAGCCGAAGATCTCGGCGCAGAACTGCGCCTCCTCCCGGGCCTCGGAGACCGGCTTGCCCATCTCCTGGGTGGCGATGACGGCCAGCTCGTCGGCGCGCTCGGCGAACAGCTCGCCGACCCGGGCGGCCACGGCGGCCCGCTCGGCGATCGGACGGGAGCGCCAGTCGCGGAAGGCGGTCCCGGCAGCGGTGAGCGCCTCCTCGACCTCGGTGTCGGTGGCGACGGGGACCTCGGTCATGAGCTGACCGGTGGCGGGGTCGATGCTGCGGTAGGCGGGCCGGTCGGTGCCGGCGCGGGCGCGCAGGGTGGAGGTGGCAGTCACGGTGGATCTCCTTCGGGCAGGGGTGGGCGCGGGCACGGGTGGGAGGCTCCTGCTGCAGAGCAGAGCAGAGCAGGGCAGGGCAGAGCGCGGGCTGCGGGCGCGCGGGCTCGCCGGGTGCAGGAGGGTGTGCTCGGCCGACGGGGGCAGGAACCTGCCCCCGCGGGCACGGTGTCGAGGAGCGGGCGGGCGCCCGCCGGGGTCAGCCGACCGGGACGAGCTCCGAGCGGAGGGCGGCCAGGAAGGCGTCGACGTCCTCCGGCGTGGTGTCGAAGCTGCACACCCAGCGGACCTCGCCCGTCGCGGCGTCCCAGTCGTAGAACCGGAACCGCCGGCGCAGGCGGTCCGCGAGGCCGGCGGGCAGGGTGGCGAAGACGGCATTCACCTGGGTCTCCTGCGTGAAGGCGACGCCGGGCATCGACCCGTCGGCGATGCCCGCCTCGATGCCGTCGCGGAGCCGCCGGGCCATCGCGTTCGCGCGGCCCGCGTTGCGCAGGTACAGGTCGCCCTCCAGGAGCGCGAGCAGCTGGGCCGAGACGAACCGCATCTTCGAGGCCAGCTGCATCTGGTTCTTCCGCAGGTAGACCAGGCCCTGGGACGCGGCCTCGTTCAGGACCACCAGCGCCTCGGCGCCGAGGGCCCCGTTCTTGGTGCCGCCGAGGGCGAGCACGTCGACGCCGACGTCGGTGGTGAAGGCGCGCAGGGGCAGTCCCAGGGCGGCCGCCGCGTTCGCGAGCCGGGCCCCGTCCAGGTAGACGGACATGCCGTGGGCGTGCGCGTAGTCCGCGACAGCCCGGATCTCGTCCGGTGTGTACAGGGTGCCGAGCTCGGTGGACTGGGTGAGGTAGACGACGAGCGGCTGGGCGCGGTGCTCGTCCCCCCAGCCCCAGGCCTCCGCGGCGATCAGCTCGGGCGTGAGCTTCCCGTCTCCTGTGGGGACGGGAAGGAGCTTGATGCCGGCGGACTTCTCGGGCGCGCCGCCCTCGTCGACGTGGATGTGCGCGGTGTCCGCGCAGATCACCGCGCCCCAGCGCGGGAGCATCGACTGGAGTCCGACGACGTTGGCGCCGGTGCCGTTGAACATCGGCCACACCGAGGCGCCCTCGCCGAAGTGCTGCACGATCACGTCCTGCAGCCGTGCCGTGTACTCGTCCTCGCCGTAGGCGATCTGGTGACCGCCGTTGGCCTCGACCAGGGCGTCCAGCACCTCCGGGTGGACCCCGGAGTAGTTGTCCGAGGCGAAACCCCTCAGTTCGGCGTCGTGGGACCTCTTCATGTGGTGCCTCATCCTTTCTCCTGGAGTTCGATGGTCGAGTCGTTCAGTTCCGGGGCCTCGGCGTCCCAGAGCCCGGCGTAGGCGTTCGCGAGCCGGTCCTCCAGACCGGCCAGGGCCTTCACCCGGAAGATCACGGCGGCGACGCGCAGCGGCTCGCCGGCCTCGCGGGCGCCCTTCGCATATCCCTGCGCCACAGCCCGGGTCCACGCCTCGCTCGCGGCCTTCACCGCGGCGTAGTTGGCGCCGCCCGCCAGCGGACGGTTCACCGCGGTCGAGGACACGATCGCCAGCCGGCCCGCCGGCGAGGCCCGGAGGTCGTCGTCGAAGGCGCGGCTCAGGTGGCGCAGCGCGGAGAAGGAGGTCTCCAGCACGCGATAGTCCTCCTCCGTCTGCCCGGCGAGCCCACCGCCGCCGCGCCATCCTCCGACGAGGTGGAGGAGCCCGTCGATCGACCAGCCGCGGTCGTGCAGCCGGCGGGCGAGGTCGAGCACGGCGCGCTCGTCGGCGAGGTCCACCGTCTCCGTGTGCGCCCCCAGTGCTGCGAGGGGGACGAGCTTCTCCGCGTGGCGCCCCGTGGCGACGACGCGGGCCCCGGCCGAGGTCAGGGTCCGCGCCGCCGCCAGACCGGACGCACTGGTGGCGCCGGCGATCAGGACGGTGCGCCCGGTCAGGTCGGTCATCGCTCAGGCGTCCGTGGCGCGGATGCCGGCCGTCGACGCGATGACGCCCTTCATCTTCTTGTCGAGCGCCTCGAAGAACATCGACAGCGGGAACTCGTCGTCCAGCACCAGGTCCGTGTAGCCTCGCGGCGGCCCGGCCAGCACCTCGCGGGGGAGCCCCTCCGCCCACACCGATGCGGGGTTCGGAGGGACCACGGAGGCGATGAGCTCGTACGCCTTCATCCAGTGCACCGTCTTCGGCCGGTCGATCGACTCCCAGTACAGCTGGTCGATGGCCTCGCCGAGCTCGACGACCGCGTCCGCGACCCGGTCCCAGTCGAAGCTGAGCTCGACGTCACGCCACTGCAGGACGTGCTTCCGGTGGAGCCAGGCGAACAGCAGCTGCCCGCCCAGCCCGTCGTAGTTGCGCACCCGCGAACCGGTGATCGCGAAACGGAAGATCCGGTCGAAGATCACCGCGTACTGCACGAGCTTCCCGTGCCGGCGGGTCTGCTCCTCGATCTCGGTGAGCTCCTCGCCGGCCGCTCGCCGCGCCGTGAGCGCACGCTCGATCGTCACCGACTCCCGGAACGCCGTCAGGTCGCAGCGCAGCTCCTCCAGGGAGTACAGGAAGAACGGCATCCGCTGCTTGATCATGAACGGGTCGAACGGCAGGTCGCCGCGCATGTGCGTGCGGTCGTGGATGATGTCCCACATCACGAAGGTCTTCTCGGCGAGATCCTGATCGGCGAGCAGGGCCGCGGCGTCCTCGGGCAGGTCCAGCTTCGTGATGCCGGCGGCCGCGGTGACCACGCGGCGGTAGCGTGCCGCCTCACGGTCCTGGAAGATGGCGCCCCAGGTGAACGTCGGAATCTCCCGCACGGCGACCGTCTCGGGGAAGAGGACCGCGGAGTTCGAGTCGTAGCCCGGGGTGAAGTCGATCAGCCGCAGGGACACGAACAGCTTGTTGCCGTAGTGCCCGGCCTCGAGCTCGGCGATGAACTCCGGCCAGATCGCCTCGACGATCAGGGCCTCGACATGCCGGTTCGCCGAGCCGTTCTGGGTGTGCATGGGGAACACGACGAGGTGCCGGATGCCGTCCACGCGGTGCTGCTGCGGCTGGAACTCGACGAGCGAGTCGAGGAAGTCCGGCTCCCCGAAGCCGCCGTCCGCCCAGCGTGCGAAGTCGCGGGGCAGGGCCGCCAGGTACGCCGCGTCGTGCGGGAAGAGCGGGGCGAGCTCGGCGATCGACGCCATGATCACCTCGACGTGCTCGCGCGCCGTCGGGTGGTCGGCGAGCTCGGGGATCGACCCGTCCTTGACCTGCAGGGCCTGCAGGGCGGTGGCCGCCGACCGGAGCCGGAGCCAGGCCGGGCTCGACTCCACGGTGCGGGCATCCTCCACGACCTCAGGTTCGCCGATGATGGCCTGCACCGCCTGCAGAGACGTGGACATTGAAACCCTCCTGTCGTAGATCAGCGGAAATTTTCCGGTGATGATGATCACATACAGGAACATTCACATGTGGTCGTGAGGCTGTCAACCCTCTCGGCGGGATCAGCTGGTAGCGTTCGGCCCATGGACGACCCCATGGATGTGCGACTGGCAACCGAGGTGTCCCACGACCCGCGCGCCACCCTCGCCCAGTTGTCCGAGCGGGTCGGCCTCTCGGTCTCGGCCGTGCAGGCGCGCCTGCGCAAGCTCGAGAGCAGCGGGGTGATCGCCGGGTACCAAGCGATCCTCGACCCCGAGGCCATCGGCAAGCCGCTCGCGGCCTTCATCGAGATCACGCCCCTCGATCCCCGCCAGCCCGACAACGCCCCCGAGCTCCTGCAGTCGATCACGGCGATCGAGGCCTGCCACTCGGTGGCCGGGGACTCCGCCTACATGCTGTTCGTCCGGGTGGCTTCGCCGAAGGCGCTCGAGGCCCTCGTCAACGAGGTGCGCCACGTGGCCTCCGTGAACACCCGCACCACCGTGGTGCTGCAAACCTTCTACGAGCACCGGCCGATGCTCTCCCCTGTCGAGGCCTGACGCAGCTCTCAGAGGTCCCCCCTGTCCCGGGAGTCGTCCCCAAAAGTGTGACCACAACACGTTGCATGTATTTGCAATAGCGATGCCAGGATGGAGTGACGCCCGCGCCGGCGCCTCATCCCCCTTCCTGGAGGCCCCCGATGTTCCTCAGCATGCTCTTCCGTGCCCGCCCTTCCGGCGACGGCTCGCCCACTGTCGGCGGCCCGCTCCGGACTGCCGCGGCATCGGTGGTCGTGGCCGGTCTGGTCCTCGTCGGTGGTGCTATGCCCGTCGAGGCGGCGACGACCTACAGCGCCTCGTTGCGCACCGCAGTGAAGTCCCTGCCCGTGGCCGGGGAGAACAACGTCGGCTATGACCGGGCCAGGCAGTTCGGCGACTGGAACGACGCCAACCGCGACTGCCAGAACACCCGCGCCGAGGTGCTGCAGAACGAGTCCAGGGCGAGCATCAGCTTCACCACCAGCAAGCGTTGCACCGTCAAGGGCGGGCGCTGGATCACCACCTGGGACGGGAGGGTGCACACCTCGGCCACCACGGTGCAGATCGACCACACGGTGCCCGTCCACGAGGCCTGGGGCTCCGGGGCGCGGTACTGGACGAAGGCCAAGCGCGTGGCGTTCTACAACGACCTCGGCGACCACCGCACGCTCAGCGCCCAGACCTCCGCGCTGAACTCGGCCAAGCAGGCCCGGGGCCCCGAGGCCTGGATGCCGCCGCGGAACCGCTGCGGCTACGTCGGGGAGTGGGTGGCGGTGAAGATCCGCTGGGGTCTCAAGGTCGACAGCACGGAGAAGGCCGCCCTGACCCGGATCGCCGCCTCCTGCCCCAACGTCACCCTCACCGTCAGGAAGGCCTGAGCCGGGCGGACGGATCCCGGGCGGGCGCGGCGCGGAGGAGCGGCCGGGTCGTGCAGAGGGGTTGCTTCGATCCTGCCCGGGTGCAGCGGGCGCCGCAGCGCCACGACGACGTCGTCGGGAACGGCGTGCTGCCCGTCCTGCTCGAGCCGGCTGTGGCCATCCGGGCTCGCCCCGGCGAGCATGGGGTCATGACACCACTGGGACGAACCCGCACCGCTCTGGTCACCGGCTCCACCAGCGGCATCGGTGCCGCCACCGCACGGACACTGGCGGCTCGAGGGTGGTACGTCGGCGTCACGGGCCGTGACCGCGCCCGCGGGGACGGCGTGGTGGCCGGGATCCGCGACCGCGGAGGGCGGGCGGACCTCATCGCCTCCGAGCTCACCGCCCCCGCGGACGACCTCCGGGCCTTCGCCCGCGCGGCCGCGCAGACCCTGGGCGGTCACGTCGACACGCTGGTCCACAACGCCGCCGTGTGCCCCGCCGTGGACACCCTCTCCCTCACCGACGCGGATCTCGAGGCCGCGCTCGCCGTCAACGTGCGTGCCCCGCACGTGCTCACGGCCGCCCTGGCGCCGGGGATGGTCGAGAACGGCAGCGGGGCAATCGTCGTCATCGGCTCGTGGATGGCCCACGTCGGCAGCCCTGTCGTGGGGCTGTACTCGGCGACGAAGGCGGCGCAGATCCAGCTCGCGCGCAGTTGGGCGGCGGAGTTCGGGTCGCACGGTGTGCGGGTCAACACCGTCTCTCCCGGAGCGACGCGGTCCCCGGTCAACGCCCCGGCCGACGACGTGATCGCCCGGATCACGGCCGCCACTCCCGCCGGGCGTCCCGGGACCCCGGAGGAGATCGCCGCCGCCGTCGCCGTCGCCTGGATCGTCTCCGACGACGCCGCCTACCTCCACGGCGCCGAGATCCACGTGGACGGCGGCATCACCAGCACCCGGCGGATCTGAAGCCGGCCGGTCCTCGGCCGCGCGGAGGGCCGACGACGTGCCGGGCGGGCGGCGGCCTCGCCGGCGATTCCGGCTCGTGCGCAGGGAGGGCCCCGCCGGTGCGAAGATGATCCGCATGAACTGGAGTCCGCGCGCCCTCGCCCGCTCGATCGACGGGCCGGGGTCGCGCCGGCTGCCCCGGCGGCTCGTGCAGCTCTTCGCCGGGCTGGTGCTCTACGGCATCACCATGGGGATGCTCGTGCGGGCGGAGCTCGGTGTCATCCCGTGGGACGTGCTGCACCAGGGGCTGTCCCGGCAGTTCGGGCTGAGCATGGGCACGGTGGTCATCGTGGTCAGCGTGCTGCTGCTCCTCCTCTGGATCCCGCTGCGCGAGCGGCCCGGGCTGGGCACCCTCAGCAACGCCGTGGTGGTCGGGCTGGTGCTCGACGCGACCCTGGCGGTGCTGCCTCCGGTCGAGTCCTTGCCGCTGCGGGTGCTGCTCGTGCTCGCCGGCGTGCTCCTCAACGCCGTGGCGACCGCCGCCTACATCGGGGTGCACCTGGGCGCCGGCCCGCGGGACGGGCTGATGACCGGCCTGGTCCGGCGCACCGGGGGATCGGTGCGCGTGGTCCGCACCTCGATCGAGGTGGTCGTGGTGCTCGCCGGGTGGGTGCTCGGCGGCACCGTGGGGCTGGGCACGGTGCTCTACGCCCTGGCCATCGGGCCGCTGGTCCAGGTCCTGCTGCCCAGGCTGAGCGTCCGTCTCCACCGCTGACGCCAGGCCCCGATCTGCACGCCCGCACCGAGGTGGCCTCACTGGGATCGGGGCCCGGAGCCGCCCGCCGCTGGGGGTTCAGTCGCGGCGGTGGGCTCGGACCGCGGCGGAGGCCAGGCGGCGGCCGACCTCGATCGGTGAGCGCGGGGTGCCGCGGAGGAAGGCGGCCAGGGTCCCGCCGTAGGCCAGGAGGACCTCGTCGGCCAGGTCCTGGGCGCGTCCCCCGGCGAGGGGCCGGGAGAGGTGCAGGAGTCGCTCGGTGAGGAGGGCGGTGTCCGCGGCCAGGACGGCGCCGATCTCGTCCGCGGCCTCGGGAAGCTCGGTGGCCGCGGCCAGGAAGGCGCACCAGCGCGCCGGGTGGGGCTGGTCCCGCCGGTAGGAGGCCAGGGCGTCGAACACCGCGAGCAGCCGCGCCGTGTCGTCGGCGGCCGCGACCACGTGCTGGTCCCAGACCGACCGCCAGTCCGCCAGCCGGACCCGCAGCGCCTCGGCCACCAGGGCGTCCTTGCTGCCGAAGTGCGTGTACAGGGTGGCTGCCGACACCTCCGCCTCGCGCAGCAGCTCGTCGACGGGCGTGGCCCGGATGCCGCGGTCGAACAGCACGCGGTCGGCCGCCTGCAGCAGCCGGGTGCGCGCGGGGAGTCGCGGGACGGTGGTCACCCCACCACTGTATCGATCCCTCGTTCCAGAACGAGCGTTTTGGTGTAGCGTTACGATCGTTCTGGTAAGCGACGTGCGAGAGGGAGTTCCATGCGAGCTCTGGTGATCAGCGGGATGGCACTGATCGCGGCGACCTACGGGCTGGCGCGCTTCGGCTACGGCCTCTTCCTGCCCCGGTTCACCGAGACCTTCCAGATGGGCTCGGCCGTCTCCGGGCTCATCCAGGCCGGGAGCTTCCTCTCCTTCTGCCTCGCCGCGGTGCTCGCCTCGCGCCTGGCCGCCCGCCCGCGCCTGGTCGTGGTGTGCGCGGGGGCGACGGCCACGCTGGGCACGGCAGGCGTGGCGGCCTCGCCCACCGCGGTCGTCCTCGCGGTGAGTGTGGTGCTCGCCGGTGCCGGCGCCGGGTTCGCCACCCCGGGCCTGGTCACGCTCATCGAGCGCAACCTCGCTCCGGAGCGCCAGGAGAGCGCCCAGACGGTCGTCAACGCCGGCACCGGAGCGGGCATCGTCGTCGCAGGCCTCCTCATGCTCCTCACGATCGACCAGTGGCGCCTGGGATGGGCGGCCATCGCCGTCCTGGTGGCAGCGGCCACCGTGGCCACCCTCCGGGCGGACCAGTCCGCGCACCGGTCTCCGACCGCGGAGGGGCCTGCACGGGTGCGGGTCCGTGACCTGGTGTCGCTGGCCCTGCCCATCGCCGCGGCGGCGCTCGCCGGCGCCTCGAGTGCTGCGATCTGGACCTTCGGGCGCACGGCCATGGCCGAGTCCGGCACGGGCGAGGAGTCCTATTCCATTGCGGCCTGGATGGTCCTGGGGGCGTTCGGCGTGCTGGGCGCCGCCGCCGGGAAGATCGTCCAGGTCTGGAGCCTGCGGACGGCGTGGGTCTCGACCGCGGTGGCCATGGCCGGCGCGACCGTCGTCCTGGGCGCGGCGCCGGGGGCGCCTCTCGCCGCGTTCGTCTCCGCGGCCGTGTTCGGGGCCGGCTACACCGCCCTGTCCGGCGTCCTCATCGTCTGGGCCGCGCGGGTGATTCCCGATCGCGTGTCCGAGGGCACCGCCGTGCTGTTCATCGCCCTCGCCGTCGGTCAGGCGGCCGGCTCGGTCCTCCTGGGCGTCCTGTTCGATCCCGCCGCCCCGGTCCTGGCCTTCGCCGTGGCCGGTGCGCTCGGGATCCTCGCGGTGCTGCCCGCCCTGAGCGGCCGGTCCGGGGCGCGGTCCTCCCGCACCACGCCGGCCCCGCACCCCGAGGGGGCCGGCAGCCCGCGGGCCTGATCAGGCGCACGCGGGCCACGAGGACGAGCACCGGGCAGCTCGATCCCCGTCCGTCCGGCGAGGCCCGCCAGGCGACCATCCGGCGGACCCGTCATGGTGCGGGGAGCGGGACGACGGTGCGGTACTTGCCGCCGGTGCTCTGCTGCGGTGCCTCCGGGGCCCGGTCGACGGCGACGTGCCCCAGGCCCAGGTCGCCGAGCAGATCGGTGACGGCGCTCAGCGCGGCGGCCCACACCTGCTCGGGGTCCTCGCCGGCCGCCGGGAGCAGCCGCACCCGCAGGCCGGCAGGGGCGGTCTGCACGACCTGGAACAGCTCCACGCCCGGGACGCGGTCGATGACGGTCCCCAGCGCGAGCGGGGGCACCGCGACCAGGCCCCGCCCGTCGTCGTCGGGGAAGGCGAGGACGTCCGAGGCCCGGCCCTGCACGCGCAGGGCCGGGGCCGGGTTCCCGCAGCCGCACGGTTCCGGCTTCATCAGGACCCGGTCGCCGACGTCGTAGCGGATGATCGGCTGGACCCGGTTGGCCAGGTTCGTCATCAGCACCGTGTGCGAGACGGTCCCGGGCGGGACGGGACGGTGCTCGGCGTCGACGGGTTCGAGAACGACCCAGTCCTCGACCAGGTGCAGCCAGCCCCGGGCGCAGCTCGAGGCCGCGTAGCCGATCTCGGTGCACCCGTAGACCTCCCGCACGGGCGCCCCGAAGGCCCGCTCGATCCGGGTGCGCTCGTCCGGCGGCAGACCCTCGGCGGTGCTGAGCACCAGCACCGGGCGCAGGCGCAGCCGCCCGGCCTCCTGCTCGGAGGCCAGCAGGCGCAGCACACTGGCGTAGGCGCCGAGCATGAGCGGGCCGAAGGCGTTGAGCTCGGCCACCAGCTCGGGCAGCGGCCGGTGGATCGAGAGGATCCTGAGCCGGCGGTGGCGCCGCGGTCGCTCCCGCATCTCCCGGGTGCTGGTGGCCACGGCCAGGAAGTGCCCGCCGGTGGCCACGACCGCGGCGAACCGGCCCCCGCGCACCGTGAGCCGCACCAGGTCCCGCCCGGACAGCCAGCCCGCGGACAGCCGGGCCATCATCCCCGAGGTCACCGCCCGGTACCGGTCGTCGAGCACGAAGAGACCCCGGGTGCCGGTGGTGCCGGCGGTGGTGGCCACCAGGTACCTCCCGGCGAACCGCTCACCGATCCTGGCCGGGTCCGCCACGAACTCCTGGACCGCCGTCAGGGTCACAGCCGGGTCCGTGGCGACCTCGTCGAAGTGGGCCATCAGCTGCCGTTTGTCCGTCACCGGCAGGGAGGTGACGTCCTCGACCCGCCCCGGCAGGCCCTGGTAGAGCCGCCGGTAGTAGGCGGAGTGCTCCCGCGCGAAGGCCACGAGCTCGGCCAGCCGCTCCCGCTGCCGCCGGCGGAGCGCCTCCGGACCCTTGCGGTGGGCCCGGCGGGCGTCCCACCACACCCAGGTCGCGCTGGCCCCCCGGGCGCCAGCCGCCGCGCTCCGTCGTGTCCCCATGGCACGACTCTAGGAATCCGGCGCCGGGGGAGACAGGGCCGCCGGGCAGGTGACGGAATCGGTCACCGGTTCTCCGGACGGACGGCAGTCGGCCAAGGCGCCCCGGCCCGCGGCGTGGTCCGTGAAGGTTTGGCGAAGATTCCCGCGCTGACCGCCCCCGGGTGCCGCCGCGCCGCGGCGGGGGAGGACACTGAAGTCATGAATCCTGGCACTGACGCGGCGGCCGGGCGGGTGCTGGTGGTGGATGACGAGAAGCCGCTGGCGCAGATGGTCGCCACCTACCTGGCCCGCGGCGGCTACGAGGTCGCCACCGTCCACACCGGCCCCGACGCCGTGGACGCCGCCCGCGACCGGAGCCCGGACGTGGTGGTGCTGGATCTGGGGCTGCCGGGGCTGGACGGCATCGAGGTGTGCCGCAGGATCCGGGGCTTCTCTGAGTGCTACGTGCTGATGCTCACCGCCCGCGGGGACGAGGAGGACAAGCTGGCCGGGCTGGCGGCCGGGGCCGACGACTACATCACGAAGCCCTTCAGCGTCCGCGAGCTCGTCGCCCGGGTGGCCGCGGTGCTGCGCCGGCCCCGCACCACGCTGGCCCCGGTCGAGCCCGCCCGGGAGTTCGGCGAGCTGACCGTCGACCTCGCGGCCCACGAGGCGCGGGTGGGCGGGGAGGCGGTGGCGCTGACCCGCACCGAGTTCGAGCTGCTGGCCGCCCTGACGGCCCGGCCGCACGAGGCGCTGACCCGCCGCCGGCTCATCGACACCGTGTGGGGGCCCTCCTGGGTGGGCGACGAACGGATCGTGGACGTGCACATCGGGCACCTGCGCCGGAAGCTCGGGGAGGACCAGGCCGCCTTCGTCGACACCGTGCGCGGGGTCGGCTACCGGATGGTGGCGCGATGACCCGGCGACGGCGCCCCCGCGGCCTGGCCTCCCGGTTCTTCCTGGCCCAGGCCCTCGTGGTGGCCGCCGGCATCCTCGCCGCCGTGACGGTCGCCTCCCTGGCCGGGCCCCCGATCTTCCACGAGCACCTGATCATGGCCGGGCACGCCGAGAACTCCCCCGAGCTGCTCCACGTGGAGCGGGCCTACCGGGACGCCGGTCTCATCGTCCTGGGCGTGGCCCTGGGCACCGCCGTGATCTGCGCCGCGGCGGTGACCTGGCTGTTCACCCGCCGCCTCCGGCGGCCCCTCGCCGCGCTCACCGAGGCGGCCCGGGGCGTGTCCCACGGCCGCCACGACACCCGGGTCCCGGCCCTCGGCGCCGGCGTCGAGGTGGACGCGGTGGCGGCCTCGTTCAACGCCATGGCCGAGCGGCTGGAGCGCACCGAGGAGCTCCGGCGGCGGATGCTCTCGGACCTGGCCCACGAGATGCGCACCCCGATCTCGGTCCTCACGGTCTACTGCGAGGCGCTGCAGGACGAGGTGGCGCAGTGGGACGAGGCCACCGGCGAGCTCGTGACCGACCAGCTCGGACGCCTCACCCGGCTGGTCGAGGACATCCACGACGTCTCCCGGGCCGAGGAGGGCCGGATCGACCTGGACCGCGCCTCGCAGCCGGCCGGCGACCTGGTCCGTTCCGCCGCGGAGGCCCACCGGGAGGCGTACGCCGCCAAGGGCGTGCGGCTCGTCCTGGACGTCGACGACGACGCCGGGGTGGTGGACGTGGACCGGCAGCGGATGGGGCAGGTGCTGGGCAACCTGCTCACCAACGCCCTGCGCCACACGCCGCCCGGCGGGCAGGTCGCCCTCGGCGTCGCCCGGCGGGGTTCGGGGCAGGTGGCCGTCACCGTCGCCGACACCGGCGACGGCATCGCCGCCGAGCACCTGCCCCGGGTGTTCGAGCGCTTCTGGCGCGGGGACAGCGCCCGGGACCGCGACCACGGCGGCTCCGGGATCGGCCTGACCATCTCCCGGGCCCTGGTCGAGGCCCACGGCGGGACGCTGACCGTCACGTCCCCCGGGCCCGGCGCCGGGACGGCCTTCACCGTGGAGCTGCCCTCCCGTCAGCGGGCGGGGCCGGCGCCGGCCGGGATCAGCCGATGACCCCCCTTGCCTTATACCCCCTAGGGGTATATACCTAGGAGGAGCAGGACCACCTCGGTCCCCACCGAGCGGACACCAGTTCTCGCAGGAGGAAGATCATGAGCTCCCCGCACCAGGACCACGGCCGCTCCGCCGCCCCGGAGCAGCCCGCGGACGCCCACGGCCACGAGCAGCACGCCGATGCCGGCACCCACGGACAGGCCATGCCGCACGAGCACGCCCACTCGGCGGTGGACGAGGACCACCAGGTCCACACCCACGGCGAGCACGCCGGGCACTCCACGGCGATGTTCCGGAACAAGTTCTGGCTCAGTCTCGTGCTGGCGGTCCCCGTGGTGGTCTTCAGCCCGATGGTCGGGCACCTGCTGGGCTACTCCGTCCCCGGGTTCCCGGGCTCCACCTGGGTCCCTCCCGTGCTGGGCACCGTCATCTTCGTCTACGGCGGGGCGCCGTTCTTGAAGGGCGGACTCACCGAGCTGAAGAGCCGGCAGCCGGGGATGATGCTGCTGATCGCCATGGCCATCACCGTCGCCTTCGTCGCCTCCTGGGTCACCACCCTGGGGATCGGCGGGTTCGACCTCGACTTCTGGTGGGAGCTGGCCCTGCTGGTGGTCATCATGCTGCTGGGCCACTGGATGGAGATGCGCGCCCTCGGGGCGGCGTCCTCCGCCCTGGACGCCCTGGCCGCGCTGCTGCCCGACGAGGCCGAGAAGGTCGTCGACGGTGACACCGTCACCGTGCCCGTCGCCGAGCTGGCCGTGGGCGACGTCGTGCTGATCCGCCCCGGGGCCCGGGTCCCGGCCGACGGGGAGATCGTCGCGGGGACGGCCGAGTTCGACGAGTCCATGATCACCGGTGAGTCCAAGGCCGTCAGCCGGGCACCCGGCGACACGGTGGTCGCCGGGACCGTGGCCACCGACACCACCGTGCGCGTGCGGGTGGAGGCCGTCGGCGCCGACACCGCCCTGGCCGGGATCCAGCGGATGGTCGCGGCCGCCCAGGAGTCCTCCTCCCGGGCCCAGGCCCTGGCCGACCGTGCCGCCGCGCTGCTGTTCTGGTTCGCCCTGGCCGCCGGCATCCTCACCGCCGTCGCCTGGACGCTGCTGGGCAGCCCGGACGACGCGGTGATCCGCACCGTGACCGTGCTGGTCATCGCCTGCCCGCACGCCCTGGGCCTGGCGATCCCGCTGGTCATCGCGATCTCCACCGAGCGCGCGGCGAAGGCCGGGGTGCTGATCAAGGACAGGCTGGCCCTGGAGCGGATGCGCACCATCGACGTGGTGCTCTTCGACAAGACCGGCACCCTCACCGAGGGCGCCCACGCGGTCACCGGCGCCGCCCCGGTCCCCGGCACCTCGAAGGGCGAGCTCCTGGCCCTCGCGGCGGCGGCCGAGGCCGACAGCGAGCACCCCGTGGCCCGCGCCATCGTCACCGCGGCCGCCCAGGACCCCGAGGCGCAGCGGCTGGGCCTGCGCGGCACCGACCTCCGATCGGCCACCGGCCGCGGCGTCCGCGCCACGGTCGACGGCGCCGAGATCACGGTCGGCGGACCCAACATGCTGCGCGAGCTCGGCCTGTCCACGCCGGCGACGATCGCCGGCACCACCCGTGAGTGGGTGGCGCGCGGCGCCGGGGTGCTCCACGTCCTCCGGGACGGAGCGGTCATCGGCGCCCTGGCGCTGGAGGACAAGGTCCGTCCCGAGTCCCGCGCCGCCGTGGCCGCCCTGCAGGACAGGGGGGTGCGCGTGGCGATGATCACCGGCGACGCCCGCCAGGTCGCCGAGGCCGTGGGCGCCGAGCTGGGCATCGACGAGGTCTTCGCGGAGGTCCTCCCGCAGGACAAGGACACCAAGGTCGTCGAGCTCCAGTCCCGGGGGATGACCGTGGCGATGGTCGGCGACGGCGTCAACGACGCCCCCGCCCTGGCCCGGGCCGAGGTCGGCATCGCCATCGGCGCCGGCACCGACGTGGCCATGGAGTCGGCCGGGGTGGTCCTGGCCGGCAACGACCCCCGGTCCGTGCTGTCGATGATCGAGCTGTCGCGGGCCAGCTACCGGAAGATGATCCAGAACCTGGTCTGGGCCGCCGGCTACAACGTCGTCGCCGTGCCACTGGCCGCCGGGGTGCTCGCCCCGATCGGGATCGTGCTGTCCCCGGCCGTGGGCGCGGTGCTGATGTCGGCGTCCACCATCGTGGTGGCGCTCAACGCCCAGCTGCTGCGCCGCCTCGACCTCGCCCCGGCCCATCTGGCCTCCGTCGGCACCGAGGACCGCCGGGCCCCCGAGCAGGCCGGCACCGTCCCCGCCCGCTGAACCACCCCGACCCCCGACCCCCGACCCCCGAACCGAAGAGAAGGACACCCACCGTGAAGCGTTCCACCACCCTCACCACCCTCGCCCTGGCCTCGGCCCTCGCCCTGGCCGGCTGCGGCACCAGCGGCGCCCAGGAGGGCGCCGGCACGGACGCGGAGACCGCTGCCCCCGCGGCCTCCGCCTCTGCGGCCACCAGCACCGGTGCGGCCTCCGGCGAGCCGATCGCCGCCGAGCACAACGACGCGGACGTGATGTTCGCCCAGATGATGCTCCCGCACCACGAGCAGGCCGTGGAGATGAGCGAGATGTTGCTGGCCAAGGACGACGTCCCGGCCGAGGTCGCCGAGTTCGCCCAGAGAGTCATCGACGCCCAGGGCCCGGAGATCGAGCGCATGAACGACATGCTCACCGCCTGGGAGGCCGAGCCCCTGGCCGACGCCGAGGACATGGACGGCATGGACCACGGCTCCGGGGCGGGCATGAGCGGGATGATGAGCGAGGAGGACATGTCCGCCCTCGAGGACGCCCAGGGCACCGGGGCCGCCCAGCTGTACCTGGAGCAGATGACCGTCCACCACGAGGGCGCGGTCGAGATGGCCCAGGAGCAGATCGAGCAGGGGCAGAACCCGCAGGCCGTCGAGCTCGCCCGCCAGGTGGTCGCAGACCAGGAGGCGGAGATCGCCGAGATGGAGCAGATGCTCCAGGAGCTGCCGGACGGTTCCTGACCGCCCCGGTGACCGGCGTCGTCGCCCACGGGCGGCCGCCGGCAAAAGCCGACCGACCGATCGAAGGAGGACCGCGATGATGTGGGGCGACGGCATGGGAGGGGGCATGGGCTGGATGTGGATCTTCTGGCTCCTGCTCGTCGTGGGCACGGTCGTACTGGTCGTCGTGCTCGTGAAGCTGCTCACCGGGAACTCGGGCGGCGGGACCCGGCAGGGCGGTTCCGCGCCGCCGACGGGTGCCGGCCCGCGCCGGTCCCGGGAAATCCTCGAGGAGCGCTACGCGCGCGGGGAGATCAGCACCGAGGAGTTCCGGGAGCGGCTGCGGACCCTGGAGGAGGGCGACCGGTGAGCCCGCTGACCCGCCGGCAGCTGCTGGCCCTGGGCGCGGCCGGCGCCGGCGCCGCGGCCGTGGGCGGGGCCGGGCTGTGGTGGACCGGCGGCGGGGGTGAGGCCATCGGCGGCGGCCGGGAGCTGCTGCAGCCCGAGGTGCTGTCCAGCCGGGACGGGGCCCTGGACCTGGCCCTGGCGGCCGCCCCCGCCCGGGTGCGGATCGGGGCGCGGACCGCGCACGTGCAGGCGTTCAACGGCTCCCTGCCCGGGCCCACCCTGCGGGTCCGCCCCGGGGACACGCTCCGGGTGGCGATGACCAACGGCCTGGACGACCCGACGAACCTGCACGTGCACGGCCTGCACGTCTCCCCGGCGGGCAACGGGGACAACCCCTTCGTGAGCATCGCCCCCGGAGACTCCTTCGACTACGAGTTTGCCCTTCCGGACGACCACCCGCCAGGCACCTACTGGTACCACCCGCACCACCACGGGCACGTGGCCGACCAGCTCGCCGCCGGGCTCTACGGGGCCATCGTGGTCGAGGACCCCGACCCCGTCCCGGTGGCCCGGGAGCGGGTGCTGGTGATCTCCGACCTCACCCTGGACGCCTCCGGCAACCTCGCCGAGGTCTCCCCGCCCGAGCGGATGATGGGCCGGGAGGGGCAGAGCGTGCTGGTCAACGGCCAGGTCCGTCCCGGGGCCAGCGCGGCACCGGGGGAGCGGGAGCTGTGGCGGGTCGTCAACGCCTGCCCGGCCCGGTTCCTGCGCCTGAGCCTGGAGGGGCAAGACCTGCGGCTCTCCGGCCGTGACGTCGGCCGGCTGCCCGAGGCGCTCGAGGTCACCGACGTGACGCTGGCGCCGGGCAACCGGGTGGAGCTGCTGGTGGCCACCAGGGCGGGCACCTCCACCCTGGTGGCCACCCCGGTGGACCGCGGCAGCATGGACGGGATGATGAACGGCATGACGGGCCCGGGCGGGGAGCGTCCCGGCTCCGGCGGTCCGGTCGAGCTGCTCACCCTGGAGGTCGCCGGGGACCCGGTCGAGCCGGCCGGGCCCGTGCCCGCGGGGCCGGCGCCGCGGGACCTGCGCGAGGAGCCGGTCGAGGCCCGGCGCACCCTGGACTTCGCCATGGGGATGGGGATGGGCATGGGCATGGGCGGGATGATGGGCGGCATGCGCGGCCCCGGGCAGATGATGTCCTTCACGATCGACGGCCGGGAGTTCGACGCCGGGCGCACCGACCAGCGGGTCCGGGTGGGCACCGTGGAGGAGTGGACCCTCACCAACTCCAGCCCCATGGACCACCCGGTGCACCTGCACGTGTGGCCCATGCAGGTCGTGGCCGAGGCGGGCCGCGAGGTCTCCGGACCGCGGTGGCAGGACGTGGTCAACGTCCCGGCCTTCGGGGAGGTGACGGTCCGGGTGGCCTTCGACGACTTCGCCGGCCGCACCGTCTACCACTGCCACATCCTCGACCACGAGGACCTCGGCATGATGGGCACCCTCGAGGCCCGCTGAGGTCCGCTGAGGCTCGGCGAGAGCGGGGAAGCCCGGTGCGCGGATCCGCGCCGCGCCCGGACCGGCGCTCCGCCGGGCTCAGCCCAGCGAGGCGAGGAGGTCGGCGCAGGCCTGCTCGCAGCGGCGGCAGGCCTCGGCGCAGACCTTGCAGTGCTCGTGCATCTCGGCGTGCTGCTCGCACTCGTCCCCGCAGGCCTTGCACGCGGTGCGGCACGCCTCGAGCAGGGCCCGGCCGACCTCGGCGTTGTTGCCGGTCTGACGGGAGAGCGCCCTGCCGGTGGCGGCGCAGACGTCCGCGCAGTCCAGGTTCTTGCGGATGCACTCGGTCAGCTCCGCGACCATGTCCTCGGCCAGACAGGCGTCGGCGCAGGCGGTGCAGGTCTGGGCGCACTCGAAGCACGCCGCGATGCACTCGGCCAGCTTCTGCCGGTCGATGTTCCCCAGGTCCTTCGGGTAGGTCTCGAGCATCGAGGTCACGTGGGTCATGGTCTCGCTCCTTCGTCCGTCCTGCCGTGGTGCGGACTGGCCGGAACCGGACCGCCGTGCAACCGACAGTAAACTGCCGATCCGGCGTCGTGAAGTCCTGGGCGTTGAAGATTCCGTGAAGAAACCCCCGGCCACGGAGGGGGCGGACGAACCGGTCGGCGCCGGCCGCCGCTGCCGGTCACGCCGGGGCCGTCTCCCGGTCTCCGGCGCGCGCTCCGACCTCGCCGAGCCGAGCGTCCCGCCTCCGCTGCGCTGACGGCTCAGCGGGTGCGGCGGGACACCGTGGGCGGCGGGCCGAAGCCGAGCACGGCGTCCCGCAAGGACGGCGGCGCGCCGTGCTCGGGCTGGTGGATCCGCTACGGACCGCCGGAGGTGACCCAGCGGTTCAGCGCCTCCGCCCGCTGCACGTCCTCGAGCCCGCTCAGCCACACGGTGGGACCCACGTGCCCGCTGAGCCCGTCCCGCCGTGCGACGGCGACCAGCGCGGCCATCTCGCACCGCCCCAGGCACGGGGACGAGATCAGGACGGCCCCGGCCGTGCCCCTGACCACCTCCTGGAGGTCCTCCGCCTGCTCGGCGGTCCCGGTCATCCGGCGCAGGCCGGCGCACCGGTGACCCTGGCAGACCGCGACCAGGGGACCGCTGGCGTCGGTGCTGGTCCTGCGCGGGGCGCTCTTGCGGGTCATGGGATGCCCTCCTGGGTCGGCGAACGAGGTGGCGGACCGGCGACTCCTGAACGCCGTGCCGCCGGTTTTGTTGCTGAGAATGAAACTCATTACCATGAAAACTTGTTGAGGCCGGTTTTGGCAAGGGGGAAGCATGCGCGGTGCGACCGGAGTGGACGTGCGGGGGCTCGACGTGGCCCTGGCCGGACGGCCGCTGTTGCAGGGTGTGGGTTTCCAGGTGCCGCCCGGCCGGCGGGTGGCCCTGCTCGGCGCCTCGGGATCGGGGAAGTCCCTGACGGTGCTGGCCCTGCTGGGTCTGCTCGGGCACCGCTTCGGCGTGCAGGGCTCCCTGCGGGTCGCCGGCCGTGAGCTGCCGTGGCGGCAGGCTCCCGGGCGGCGTCCGGGAATGGCCGCGGTCTTCCAGGACTCCCAGGCCGCGCTGAACCCCGTGGTGCGCCTGGACCGGCAGCTGCTGCCCGCCGTGGCCCGCCGGCGCCGGCTCGGTGCGGCGGCCGCCGGCCGGGTCGTGGCGGACCTGCTCCACGAGGTCGGCTTCGAGGACCCGGCGCGGATCCTGCGGGCCCACCCCTCCCAGCTGTCGGGCGGGCAGCGGCAGCGGGTGTGCCTGGCGCTCGCCATGGCCGCCGCCCCGGACCTGCTGGTGGCCGACGAGCCGACCACGGCGCTGGACATGATCAGCCAGCGCCACGTGGTCGAGGCCCTGCGCCGGTGCACCGGCGCAGGCCGCGGCGGGCTGCTGTTCGTCACCCACGACCTGGCGGTCGCCGCCGACCTGTGCGACGACGTCGTGGTCCTGGACCGGGGACGGGTGGTCGAGTCCGGTCCGATCCGGCAGGTGGTCGGATCGCCGCAGGCGCCCTTCACGGCGGCCCTGGTCGAGGCCGCCCGCACCGGTCTCCGGTCCGCCGCGGCTCCGCCGGCTGCCGCCCCGCTGGGCGTGGCCTCGTGAGCCGGGCGGCGGAACCCGCCGCACTGCACGGTCTCGGGCTCACCAGGAGCTACGGCACGCGCTCCGGCGCCGTGGCCGCGGTGCGCGATGTCGACCTCGCGGTGCGCGAGGGGGAGTCGCTGGGCCTGGTCGGCCCCTCCGGATCGGGCAAGTCCACGCTGCTGTCCCTGCTGCTGGGCGTCGAGCGCCCGGACCGGGGCGAGATCCGCTTCGACGGCGTCCCCCTGACCGGCCGGCAGCAGATCCGGCGGGCCAGGCAGGCCGTGCAGTACGTCCCGCAGGACCCCGCGTCCAGCCTGGACCCGCGGCGCAGCGTCGAACGCCAGCTGCGGGAACCGCTGCGCCGCTTCCGCATCGCGGGCGACCACGCCCGCCTGGTCCGGGACGCCCTGGAGCGGGTCGGCCTCGGCGCCGAGCACCTGGGCCGGCGCGCCCACGAGCTCTCCGGCGGTCAGGCCCAGCGCGTGGCGATCGCCCGGGCCCTGGTGACCCGGCCGCGGATCCTCCTGGCCGACGAGGCGGTCAGCGGCCTCGACCTGCCGCTGCGCCACCAGGTGCTGGACCTGCTCCGGGAGCAGCACGTCCAAGAGGGACTGGGGCTGCTGTTCGTCTCCCACGACCTCACTGCGGTCCGCTTCCTCTGCCGCCGGGCGCTGGTGCTCGACCACGGCCAGGTGGTGGAGGGGGGCCCCGTCGACCGGCTGCTCGAGACGCCGCGCCACCCGACCACGCAGGAGCTGGTGGATGCGGTTCCGCACCTGGCCCCCTGAGCCGTCGGCCGCACCATCCCTGTCACCCACCACCGCTCACCCCCACCGAAAGGGCCTCCTGATGCCACCTCGCCCCTCTGCTCCCCGTCCCGCCCGGCGCCGCACCGGGCTCGGCCTCGCCGCGGTCAGCCTGCTGCTGCTCACCGGCTGCTTCTCCGAGGGCTCCGGCACCTCCTCCGCCGGGGGAGCCGGCGGCTCGACCGGCGCCCGGATCGAGCTCGCCATGCTGCAGCCGCCGCGCTCGGGGCTGTCCCCGCTGAGCGACGACGCCTTCAAGCTCTCCCGCTGGTCCACCGCCGAGACCCTGGTCCGGCTGGACGAGGCCGGGGACGCCCAGCCGATGCTGGCCACCGAGTGGGAGCAGCTCGACGACACCACCTGGTCCTTCACGATCCGGGACGGCGTCACCTTCCACGACGGCACCGCGCTCACCGCGGAGAACGCCGCCGCCTCACTCGCCCACGCGGTGGAGGCGGAGCCGGCCCCGCGCATCCTGGACGGGGTGGAGATGAGCGTGGACGCCGAGGGCGACACCGTGCGGGTCACCACCGCCGAGACCGACCCGCTGGTCCCGCAGCGGCTGTCCAGCCCGCAGCTGTCGATCCTGGCCCCGGCCGCCTACGAGGGCGCCGCCGTGACCCCGGTGGGCCACGGCACGGGTCCGTTCGAGCTCACCGCCGTGGACGGCACCTCCGGGGCCACCCTGGAGCGCTACGACGACCACTGGGCTGGCGCCGCGGTCGCGGCCGGCATCGACGTGTCCTTCGTGCCCGACGGCACTGCCCGGGCCGCCGCGCTGCGCACCGGCGAGGCCGACGTCGTCGAGGCCGTGCCCGTGGGCCAGGCCGCCCAGGTCGAGGAGGACCTCCTCGAGGAGGTGCCGATGCCGCGCACCAACACGCTCTACCTCAACACCGAGGACGGACCGTTCGCCGACCCCGCCCTGCGCGCCGCCGCCCGGGAGGCCCTGGACCCGCGGCGCATCGTGGACGGGGTCTACGAGGGCCGGGCCGACGCGGCCGCGGGACTGCTGGGCCCGGCGATCCCCTACGCCGCGGAGGGCCGGGACACCGACGCCTACCGCGAGGCGCTGGCCGACCGCGCCGAGGCCGGGGACCCGGCCGGGCGGAAGATCACCATCGGCACCTTCACCGACCGGGCCGAGCTGCCCGAGGTCGCCGTCCAGCTCCAGCAGCAGCTCGAGACCGCCGGCTTCGAGGTGGAGCTCGAGGTGCGCGAGTACCAGTACATCGAGGCCGACGCCCTGGACGGCGACTTCGACGCCTTCATCCTCTCCCGCGCCACGGTGCTCGACTCGGGGGACCCGGTGGCCTACATGGTCAGCGACTTCGGCTGCGAGGGCTCGTTCAACCTCTCCCGGTTCTGCTCCGGGGCCGTCGACGACGCCCTGACCGCCGCGGAGCAGGCCGCTCCCGGCGAGGAGCGCCAGGAGGCGATCATGGCCGCCGAAGCGGCGATCCTGGCCGAGGACGCGGCGATCCCGATGCTCCACGAGCGCGTCATCCAGGGTGAGCAGGACGGCGTGGAGGGCGCGGTCCGCGATCCGCGCGAGCGCGAGCTGATCACGGCCGAGACCGCCGTCTCCGAGTGACGGGCCGAGTGACGGGCCGAGTGAGGGGACGGGGAGGGGCTGCGGCCCTGATCTCCCGCGCCGCGGCCTTCGCCGCCGTCGTCCTGCTGATCGGGGCCCTGCCGTGGCTCTCGGGCAGCAGCCCGGAGTACACGGTGCTGCGCGCCCGCTACGCGGACCGGCCGGCCACCCCGGAGGTGCTGGCCCAGATCCGGACCGAGCTGGGCCTGGACGGCGGCCCGGTGGCCGTCTTCGCCGACTGGGCGTCCGGCGTCCTCACCGGGGACCTCGGCACCTCCTGGATCAGCGGGCGCCCGGTCCTGCCCGGCGTCCTGGAGTCCATGGGGGTGTCCCTGACGCTGATGGGCGCGGCCCTGCTCGTCGCCCTGCTCGTGGCCGCCGTGACCTGTGTGCCCACCGTCCGCAGCGGGCTCGCCGGGCGCCCCGTCCGCGGGGCCGGGGCGGCGGCCGCCGCGCTGACCGCGCTGCCGGAGTTCCTGCTGGCGGCGGTGCTGCTGATCGTCGTGGCCGTCTGGGCGGGCTGGCTCCCGCCCTACGGATGGCAGGGGCCCGAGCACGTGGTGCTCCCGGCCCTGGCGCTCGGCCTGCCCGGGGGCGGGCTGATCGGCCGGCTGCTCTCGACCGCCCTGGCCGGCGCCTTCACCGAGCGCTGGGTGCACACCTGGGCCGTGGCCGGGCACTCCCGGCCGCGGATCGCGCTCGCGGCGCTGCACCGGGCCCTGCCCGGGGTGATCGGGCAGATCGCTCTCGTCGTCGTCGGGCTCACCGGCGGGGCGGTGCCGGTCGAGGAGGTCTTCGCGATCCCCGGCCTGGGCCGGACCCTGCTCGGGGCCGCGGCGGCCCAGGACATCCCCGCCCTGCAGGCGGGGATCCTGCTCCTGCTCCTGCTCGTGCTCGCCGCGCTGTGCGGTGCCCTGGCCGCCCTGGCCCGCCGGGCGCTGCTGGGGCCGGCCGCCCGCTCCGGGGACCTGCCCGTCCCCGGGCCGCCCCCGGGGCGGCGCCGGGCGTGGTGGACGGTGCCGGTCGTCTCGGGGGCCCTGCTGCTGTGGCTCGTCGTCGCCGGACTGCTCCGGGACCCCTACGCCTCCGCCCACGGGCGGCTCGAAGCGCCCTCCTGGGCGCTCCCGCTGGGGGCCGACGCGTCCGGCCGCGACGTGCTGGCGCGCGTGGGCCACGGCGCCCTGGACACCCTGGGCCTGGCCCTGGTCGTGGTCGCCGCCTGCCTGGTCATCGGTCTGGCCGTCGGGATGACCGGGACGTGGTCCACCGGGCCGGTCGAGGTCACCAACGCGGCACCGCCGATCATCGCCGGCATCCTCGTCGTGGCGGTGGCCGGCCCCTCCGCGGCTGGAGCCGCCCTGGCCGTCACCCTGGTGAGCTGGGCACCGCTGGCCGCCCACACCGCCGCCCTCGTGGCCGAGATCTCGGCCCGGCCCTACGTCCGGGTGCTGCCCCTGCTCGGGGTGGGCCGGACCCGCATCCTGGCCGGGACCGTCCTGCCCACCCTGCTGCCGGAGGTGACCCGGCACGCGGTCCTGCGCCTGCCCGGCACCGCCCTGGCCATTGCCGGCCTCGGCTTCCTGGGCCTGGGGCAGCAGCCGCCGGCCCCGGAGTGGGGGCTGCTGCTGGCCGAGGGCATCGGCTACGTCGAGCGCGCCCCCTGGACCGTGCTCGGGCCCGCGGGTGCCCTGGTGCTCGCCTCCGTCCTGGCAGTCTCACTCTCCAGCGCCGACGTCGCGAGGCGGACGGCCCGTCCTGGGCGGGGGCCTGCCGAGACGGGACCTGCCGCCACGGCGTCTCCTGCCGCGCGGTCCGTTCCGCGCCGCGTGGAGGACGCCGTGCGGTCCGCCGTGCAGCCGGCGCGGCGCTGATCCCGGCGGCACCGGTCCGCCGCGGAACCGGTGCCGAATTGACCATCGTTCTCATTTTCTTGAGAATGGCTCTCATGAAACTTCGATCCACGCCGGAGGCACCGGCCCCCGCGGACCGCTCGGCGATCCGCACGGAGGACCTCACCGTGGTCCTCGGCGCCACTCCGGTGCTGCGCGGGGTCGACCTCGCTGTGGCCGAGGGCGAGGCCGTGGCCCTGATGGGCGGCAACGGCTCCGGGAAGTCGACCCTCATCAAGTCCCTGCTCGGGATCGTGCCCGTCGACTCCGGCGAGGCCCGGCTGTTCGGCGCCGACGTCACCGGCGCGCGCCGGGCCGTGCCGTGGTCGCGCATCGGCTACGTCCCCCAGCGCGTCGGCGTCGGCGCCGGGGTGCCGGCCACCGCGCTCGAGGTCGTGGCCTCGGGACTGACGGGACACCGGCGCCTCCGCCCCGGCCCCGGGGCCCGGCGCGCGTGCCTCGACGCCCTGGAGCAGGTGGGACTGGCCGACCGGGCGCGCGAGAGTGTGGCGATCTTCTCCGGCGGCCAGCAGCAGCGGGTGCTGATCGCCCGGGCACTGGTGCGGCGGCCCCGGCTGCTGCTGCTGGACGAGCCCCTGTCCGGGGTGGACCAGGTCTCCAAGGAGGCCATGGCCCGCATCCTGGCGCAGCTGCAGGCCGACGGCACCACGCTCCTGGTGGTGCTCCACGAGCTGGGCGAGCTGGCCCCGCTGCTGGACCGCGCCGTGGTGCTGCGCCACGGGCGCATCGTCCACGACGGCAGCCCTCCGCTGCCGGCCCCCGGGCACGACGCCCCCGATCACGAGCACCTGCACCCCCACGGGGACGAGCACTCCGCCGTCCCGACCGCCCCTGATCTCCACGGAAAGCCCCAGTGACCATGATCGAGACCCTCGCCGCCATGCTGGCCAGTCCGCTGATGCAGCGCGGCCTGCTGATCGCCGCCCTCGTGGGCGTCTCCGCGCCGGTGATCGGCACCTACCTGGTCCAGCGGCGCCTGGCGCTGCTCGGCGACGGCATCGGCCACGTCGCGCTGACCGGGGTGGCCATGGGCTGGCTGGCCGGCTCGGCGGCCGGACTCACCCCGCACGACGCCCTCGCCGTGCCTGGGGCGGTGGTCGCCGCGGTCATCGGCGCGGTGCTCATCGAGGTGATGCGCACCAAGGGGCGCACCAGTGGCGACGTGGCGCTGGCCCTGCTGTTCTACGGCGGCATCGCCGGCGGCGTGCTGCTGATCGGGCTGGCCGGCGGCACGTCGGCGAACCTCACCGGCTACCTCTTCGGGTCCATCGCCACCGTCACCCCCCTGGACGTCTGGCTCACCGCCGGGCTGGCCGCGGTGGTCCTCGGCCTCGGGCTCGGACTGCGCCCGGCGCTGTTCTCCCTGTGCCACGACGAGGAGTTCGCCCTCGCCACCGGTCTGCCGGTGCGGGCGCTGAACATCATGGTGGCCGTCATGGCCGCCCTGACCGTCTCCGTGTCGATGCGCGTGGTCGGCGTCCTCCTGGTCTCCGCCGTGATGATCGTCCCGGTGGCCGTGGCCCAGCTGGTCACCCGCTCCTTCGCCGGGACCATGGGGACGGCCATGGCCGTCGGGGTCGGGGTCTGCGTCACCGGCCTGTCCATCACCTACTTCCACCCGCTGTCCCCCGGGGCCACGATCGTGGTGCTGGCCATCGCCTGCTACGTGCTGGCGCTGCTCCTCCGCCCCCTCCTGGGGCGCGCCCGGCGCCACGGCGCGCCGGATCGCCTCCACGACGTCGAGGACGACCTCCAGCTGCGAGGGGCGTGACCGTGTCCCGGACCACCCGGCAGCGCTCCGCCCTGGCCGAGCTGCTCGAACGGACCCCGGAGTTCCGCTCCGCCCAGCAGCTCCACGCCCTGCTGGGGGAGCAGGGGGAGTCCGTCTCCCTCGCCACCGTCTACCGCAACCTCGGCGCCCTGGCCGAGGCCGGGGAGGTCGACGCCCTCGCCGCCCCCGGCGGGGAGACCCGGTACCGCCGGTGCCGGCGCACCGAGCACCACCACCACCTGGTGTGCCGCCGCTGCGGCCGCACCGTGGAGGTGGCCGAGACCGCCGTCGAGCGGTGGGCCGCCCAGACCGCCCGCCGGCACGGGTTCACCGAGGTCTCCCACGCCATCGAGCTCCACGGGACCTGCGAGGCGTGCCGGCACGACGTCTGAGGGTCGGCCCATCGCGGCCGTTTTGACAATGATTCTCAGATTGACTGAGAATTGTTCTCATGACCCTGTCGCGTGCCCTCGCCGTCCCGCTGTCCCTGACCGCCGCTCTCGCCCTGTCCTCCTGCGCCTCCGGCTCGGGCGACCCGTCGGCCGCCGGCGGGGGATCGAGCGGGACCCTGAGCGTGCAGGCCTCCTTCTACCCGCTGCAGTACGTCACCGAGCGCGTCGGCGGGGACCTCGTGCAGGTGGACTCGTTGACCCCCGCCGGGGCCGAGCCGCACGACCTGGAGCTGTCCCCGGCCGCCGTCGACGGACTGCGCACCGCGGACGCCGTGGTGTACCTCTCCGGTTTCCAGCCGGCGGTCGACGACGCCGTGGCCCAGGCCGCCCCCGAGCACGCCCTCGACGCGGTGCACGCCGGGGTGGAGGGCGAGGAGGCCCACTCCGCCGAGGAGCACGGGGCCGCGGAGGAGTCCCACACCGAGGAGGCCCACGGCGACGAGGCCTCCGCCGAGGAGCCGCACGCCGAGGACGACCACGGGCACGACCACGGCGGGGAGGACCCGCACTTCTGGCTGGAGCCCGACCGGCTCGCCGCGGTGGCCACGGAGGTCGCCCACGAGCTGGCCGAGGTCGACCCGGACAACGCCGAGACCTACGAGTCCAACGCCGAGGAGCTGGCCACGGAGCTGGCCGCCCTGGACGAGGAGTTCGCCGCGGGGCTGGCCACCTGTGAGCGGGACACCATCGTGGTGTCCCACGACGCCTACGGATACCTGGCGGACAAGTACGACCTCGAGCAGGTGGCCATCGCCGGGCTCGACCCCGACACCGAGCCCTCCCCGGCCCGGCTGGCCGAGATCGGCAAGGTGGTCGAGGCCGAGGGCGTCACCACGGTGTTCTCGGAGTCCCTGGTCAACCCGAAGGTCGCCGAGACCCTGGCGGCCGAGCACGGGATCGAGACGGCGGTCCTGGACCCGGTGGAGAACCAGTCCGACGAGAGCGCCGACTACCAGCAGGTCATGCGCAACAACCTCGAGGCGCTGCGCACCGCGCTGGACTGTGCCTAGGGCTGCACAGCCGCCTTCACGGGGCCCGGGGACGCCCGCGAGGTGACGGACCGTCCCGAGACGGATCCGGCGGTCCCCCACCGCGCACGGGCGCGGTGGGGGAGAATGGGAACCGTGAACAGGACGACGGGGACCACCGTGGGCGCAGCCTCTCCGCACCATGACGCGGTGGACCCGGGCCCCGCCCGCTCCTGAGCGGGCGCCGCCGACGAAGGAGCCACGATGTCCTCACCTCCCGCGGGTCGTGTGCTGGTGGTCGACGACGAGGCCGACCTCGCGCAGCTGGTCGCGGGCTATCTGCGCAAGGCCGGACTCGACGTCGCAGTACGGCACGACGGCACCGACGCGGTGGCCGCGGTGCGGGACTTCGCGCCACAGGTCCTCGTGCTGGATCTGGGGCTGCCGGGAATCGACGGGGTCGAGGTATGCCGTCAGGTGCGGACCTTCTCCGACTGCCACGTGCTGATGCTCACCGCCCGCGACGACGAGATCGACAAGATCGTGGGCCTGTCGGTGGGAGCCGACGACTACGTGACCAAGCCGTTCAGCCCGCGCGAGCTCGTGGCCCGGGTCCAGGCCATGCTGCGCCGGGCCCGCACCGGCCCCGCACCCGCCCCGGCGCGGCCGGACCGGGAGCTCGTGGTCGGGGACCTGGTGGTGGACGAGGCCGCCCGGGAGGTCCGCGTGGGCGGGGAGCCGGTGGCGCTGACCCGGATCGAGTTCGACCTGCTGGCCGCCCTGGCGGCCCACCCGCAGGTGGTGCTCTCGCGCCGGCAGCTGGTGGAGATGGTCTGGGACGCCGCCTGGACCGGTGACGCACACCTGGTGGACGTGCACATCGGGCGGATCCGCAAGAAGCTCGGCGACGAGGCCGCCGGCCCGAAGTTCATTCAGACCATCCGCGGCGTCGGTTACCGGATGGGGGCCGGACGGTGAGCACCAGTGCCCCGTCCCGGACCCGGTCATGGAGATCGCTGACCGTGCGGTTGATGCTGGCACAGACCTCGGTGCTGCTCAGCGGGCTGGTGATCGTGATGATCACCGCGGTCCTGGTCGGGCCGGACATGTTCCACGAAGAGCTCATCGACGCCGGTCACTACGACGAGGCCGACGGACTGGATCATCTGGAGGACGCCTTCCGCTCGGTGAGTCTGATGGCCCTGGCCATCGGCGGGCTCACTGCCCTCTGCATCGCCGGGCTGCTCAGCTTCTACCTCTACCGCATCATCGGGCGGTCCCTGGCGTCCTTCAGCACCGCGGCCGAAGAGGTGGCCGCGGGCAACTACGACGTGCGCGTGACCTCCGCCGCGCTGGGGCCGGAGTTCGACGCCCTGGCCGGCTCCTTCAACGGAATGGCCGCCAAGCTCAGTGCGGTGGACACCACGCGGCGCCAGATGCTCGCCGACCTGGCCCACGAGATGCGCACCCCGCTGGCCAGCCTCAAGGGCCATCTGGAAGGCGTCGAGGACGGGGTGGTCGCCCTGGACGAGCACACCACCGGGATCCTCAACGCCCAGATCACCCGCCTGGAGCGCCTGGCCCACGACATCCGCCAGCTCACGGCTGCCGAAGAGGGCATGACCCGGCCGCAGCTCACGCTCCAGGACCCTCAGCACCTGGCGGGCCAGGCGGTCGCGGCCATCGAGCCCGACGCCGCCGGCAAGGGCGTGTCCATCACCGCGCTGAGCACCGGCCCGGAGACCGCCCCGGTGCCGCTGGACCCGGAGCGGATGGGCCAGGTGCTGAGCAACCTGCTGGAGAACGCCCTGCGCCACACCCCGGCCGGGGGCGCCATCGCCCTGCGCACCGACCACACCGCCGAGGCGGTCACCTACACCGTCACCGACACCGGGGAGGGCATCAGCGCGGAGAGCCTCCCGCACGTCTTCGAGCGCTTCTACCGCGCGAACACCGGCCGGGAGGCCCACCGCGGAGGCTCGGGGCTGGGCCTGGCGATCAGCAGGGCCCTGGTCGAGGCCCAGGGCGGAACGCTGGAGGCCACCAGTGACGGTCCCGGCCGCGGCGCCAGCTTCCGGATCCACCTGCCCCGCCGTCGCCCCGCCGGCTGAGCCCGCCGGACGCCGGCGACCTCCGGGTCCGCCGCCGGCCTCTCGGGGACCGCGCGTGGGGCTGGTGCCTCCGTCCGCAGCCTCAGACGGTCCTGAGCGTGCGGCTGTCGTCGCGGATCTGCCCGACGAGCTCCTCCAGCATGTCCTCCAGGGTGACGATGCCCTCGGTCCTGCCGCGCTCGTCGAGCACGAGGCCGAGGTGGGCCCCGGAGTTCTGCATCAGGGCCAGGGCCCGGCGCAGGGGCATGTCCCGGTCGATCGTGGGCAGCGCGCGGATCAGGGACGGGTCGATCGGGGTGTCCCGGGCGGCCTCGTCGATCTCGATCAGGTCCTTGATGTGCACGTACCCGGCGAGTTCCCCGAAGACGTCGAAGATGGGGAACCGGGAGAACCCTCCGGCGGCCACCGTCTCGGCCTGGGCGGGGGTGACCCCGGCGGGCAGGGTGGTGACCCCGTCCAGCGGGATCACGATCCCGGTCACGCTGCGCTGCTCGAAGGTCAGGGCCCCCAGCAGCAGCCGCTCGTCGTTGGCCTCCAGCAGACCGCCGTGGCGGGACTCCTCGACCAGGGCCGCGACCTCGTCACGGGTGAACACCGAGGTGACCTCGTCCTTGGGCTCCACCTTCAGCAGCCGCAGGATCACGTTGGCGACGCCGTTGAGCAGCCACAGCAGCGGGCGCAGGGCGGTGACGATGCCCACCAGGACGGGGGCCAGGACCACGGCCATGCGCTCCGGGCCGGCCAGGGCGATGTTCTTGGGCACCATCTCCCCGAACACCACGTGCAGGTAGGTCACCAGCGACAGCGCGATCGCGAAGGCGATCGGGTGCACGAAGGCCTCCGGGACGCCGATCGCGGCGAAGGGCACCTCCAGCAGGTGGGCGATGGCCGGTTCGCTGATGTAGCCCAGGGCCAGGGAGCAGATGGTGATGCCCAGCTGCGCGCCGGCCATCATCAGCGAGACGTTCTCCATGGCCCCCAGGGTCACCCTCGCGGCCCAGGACCCGGACAGCGCCCTGGGCTCGATGATGGTGCGGCGGGCGGAGATCAGGGCGAACTCCGCGCCGACGAAGAACGCTTTGGCGCCCAGGAGCACCACGGTCAGGATCAGGCCGGTGATCTCGCTCATCGGGCGGACTCCTTCTGGTGGGCGGGCACTTCCACGGCGCGGTCCTCCGCGCCGTCCTCGGGTGCCGTCCCGTCACCGGGGCGGTGGACGCGGGCGTGCACCGCGGTGATGCGGTGGACGTCCAGCGCGGTGACCTCGAAGGTGATCGTGGCCTCCGGTGCACCGGGCGCGGGGGCGGCCGCCACCGTGACCCGGTCCCCGACCTCGGCCAGCCGGCCCAGGTGCAGGGTCACGAGCCCGGCGAGCGTCTCGTAGTCCTCGTGCTCGGGGACCGCCGCGCCGAGGTGCTCGGCGGCCTCGTCCGGGCGCAGCGCCGCGGAGAGGTCTCAGGACCCGTCCGGCTCCACCGTGACCGGCGCAGGCTCGGGGTCGTGCTCGTCGCGCACCTCTCCGACGAGCTCCTCGACCAGGTCCTCCAGGGTGACCAGCCCGGCGGTGTCGCCGAACTCGTCGATCAGCACCGCCATCTGCAGGCCCCCGGCGCGCAGGGTGTCCATCAGCTCGTCCAGCTCCACCGTGTCCGGGACGAAGGTCACCTCGTCCATGACCGTTCCCACGGTAACGGCGTTCCGCTCGCGGTAGGGCACGGCCAGGCCGTGGCGCACGTGCACCTGGCCCAGGACCGCGCCCTCGTCCGCGTCGAGGACGGGGAAGCGCGAGTGCCCCGAGGCCTTGGCCGCGGCCAGCAGCTCGTGCACGGACGCGTCCGGGGCCAGGGTGGTCATCTGACCCCGGGGGGTCATCACGTCGTGGGCGCGGCGGTCGCCGAAGGCGAAGGAGCGCTCGACCAGCTCGGCGGTGGCCGCGGCCAGCGCCCCCCGCACGGCGGAGTGGCGTACCAGCCCGGCGAGCTCCTCGGGGGAGCGGGTCGAAGCCAGCTCCTCCTGCGGCTCCACCCCGAGGGCGCGCACGATGCGGTTGGCGTTGCCGTTGAACAGCCGGATCGGCCAGGCCAGGGCTCTGGTGAAACCGCGCTGGAACCCGCTCACCGCACGCGCGGTGGCCAGCGGCTTGGAGATGGCCAGGTTCTTGGGCACCAGCTCCCCGAAGATCATGGTCAGGCCGGTCGCCAGCACCAGCGCCAGCACGACGGAGGTGGAGCGGGCCGCCACCGGGGACAGCCCGGCGTCGGTGAGCGCGCCCACGATCAGGGCGGCGATGGCCGGCTCGGCCAGGAAGCCGATGCCCAGGTTCGTCACGGTGATGCCCAGCTGCGCTCCGGAGAGCTGCGTGGACAGGGTCTTCATCGCCCGCAGCACCCCGCCCGAACGGCGGTCACCCGTGGCCGCGGCGGCCTCGACGTCGTTGCGGTTGACGGTGATCAGCGAGAACTCGGCGGCCACGAAGGCCCCGCAGGCGGCGATCAGGGCCACCCCGAGGAGGATCGACAGTACTTCCATCAGCCCCACCACCTCGTCACATCTGCACGGCCCGAAGGCCGGGGTCTGTCACAGGGCGCGTCGCAGTGGGCGCTCATGATCTCCGTATCTTACTCGTGCACAGGGCGGCCCAGCATCAGGCCGCAGGAACGAGGAAATCTAGCAATCCCAGCCGGGAGAAGGCTGGGAAAGATGAAAGGCGGATGAGAACCGGCGCAGCCCGCCAGTAGGCTCGGGCCGTGACCGGACTCAGTGGAGCGGCCCTGCTCGAGGTGCTCGGCGCCGCCGCGACCAACGCCGGTCTGGCCCTGGTTGCGGCGGCCGTGATCATCCGCTGCCTGCACGTCCGGTGGCACCGGACCGAGGCGATCCACATCCTCCGGGACGGGGCGCACTGCCTGCGCTGGCACACCACGCGCTACGAGATCCACGAGGAGCCCTGGCACCACCCGCCGGTGCCCGTCCCTGCTCACGGGGCCGAGGTGGTCGTCTGGTTCCACTCCCGGCACCCCGAGCAGTGGAGACTGAGCACCCCGCACCGCCCGGTCTGGGTGCTGGCGGTCTGCGGGGCGGGCCTGGTGCTCCTGGGACTGCTGATGCCGCTGTTCCAGTAGGCCCCGGCCCGATCCCCCCGTGCACCGTCGAACCTGTGCGTCAGCCCGGAATGTGGGGCGTCGTCACGTAGGGGCGTCCGACGGCAAATAGACTGTGGGACGTTCCAGACCCCCGATCATGGAGAGCGTGAACCAGCCCGATGGGCCCCTTGCCTGCGAGACCCGGGTCGTCCGACGACCCGGGCGACAGTTGTCCTTCTCCCGCAACGACTGACCCCCGCCGCAGGCTCCGGCCCGGCTCCCCCGATCCAGGGGTGAGCTCCCGATGATCGGTGCGATTCTCACCCTGCTCCTCGGCATCGTCGTGATCCTGGCGATCATCGCCGCCAACGGGTACTTCGTGGCCCAGGAGTTCGCCTACATGTCGGTCGACCGCGTCAAGCTCGGCGCGCGCGCCGAGGCCGGCGACAAGGCCGCCCAGCGCGCCCTGAAGGTCACCCGCCGCACCTCCTTCATGCTCTCCGGCGCCCAGCTGGGCATCACCGTCACCGGTCTGCTCATCGGCTACGTGGCCGAGCCCATGGTGGGGGAGTCCGTGGGCGTGCTGCTCGGCGCCGCCGGGGTGCCGGCCGCGCTGAGCATCTCGGTGGGGACGGTGGGCGCGCTGGTCGTGGCCGCCGTGGTGCAGATGATCTTCGGGGAGCTGTACCCGAAGAACCTGGCGATCGCCAACGCCGAACCGCTCGCCCGCGGGCTGGCCCGCTCCACCACGATCTACCTCGGCCTCTTCGGGTGGCTGATCACCGTGTTCGACCACGCCGCCAACGCGCTGCTCCGACTGTTCCGGATCGAGCCGGTGCACGACGTCGACACGACCGCGACCGTGGAGGACCTCGAGCGCATCGTCGCCGACTCCCGCGAGAGCGGAGACCTGCCCGAGGAGCTCTCGGTGCTCATCGACCGCATCATCGACTTCCCCGACCAGGACGTGGAGCACGCCATGATCCCGCGGTCGCAGGTCGGCACGGTCTCCCCGGACACCACCGTGGGCGAGCTGCGCGTCCTCATGGCGCAGGAGCACACCCGCTACCCGGTGATCTCCGCGACCGAGGAGCCCCTCGGCGTCGTCCAGCTGGCCGATCTGCTGCGCGGGGGCGTGCCCGATGACGCCGCGGTCTCGACCATGATGGCGCCCCCGCTGGTGCTGCCCACGCTCATGTCGCTGCCGGACGCACTGGCGCAGCTGACGGAGTCGCGCAACGAGCTCGCCTGCGTCATCGACGAGTACGGCGGCTTCGCCGGCATCCTGACCGTGGAGGACCTGGCCGAGGAGCTGGTCGGGGAGATCACCGACGAGCACGACGACGAGCCGCCCGCCACCATCACGCCCGAGCACGGGGACACCTGGCGGATGACCGGCGACATCCACGTCGACGAGGTCGAGCGCGCGGTCGGCCACGAGCTGCCGGAGGGCGACTACGAGACCATCTCGGGCCTGCTCATCGCCCAGCGCGGTGAGCTCCCGGTCTCCGGGGAGGTGGTGCGGGTCGAGCTGCCCGACGACCCTCGCGACCTCGTCCGGGACGAGCCGGTCCACCGGGTGCTCGACGTCGAGGTGCTGGAGCTCTCCCGGCACGTGCCCAGCGAGCTGCTCGTGCGGCTCGTCGAGACCACCGCCGAGGGTGCCGACGACGTGGCGGACACCGCCGCCCGGACCGGCGCCGAGAAGGAGGAGGACCGATGAGCGATCCGCTGATCGTCACCGCCGTGACCGTGCTGCTCATCGTGCTCAGCGCGTTCTTCGTCATCGTCGAGTTCGCCCTGCTGGGCGCCCGCCGCCACCGGCTCGAGGCCGAGGCGGCGACCAACCGCTCCGCCCGCGCCGCGCTGCGCGGCATCAACGAGCTGACCATCATGCTCGCCGGTGCCCAGCTGGGCATCACCGCGTGCACGTTCGCCCTCGGCGCCGTCACCAAGCCGGCGGTCGACGCGTGGCTCAGCCCCGTGTTCGTTTCCTGGGGCGCGCCCGAGGGGCTGGCCGACGGCGCCGCCTTCGGTCTCTCCCTGCTGTTCGTGACGTTCCTCCACCTCGTGGTGGGGGAGATGGCGCCCAAGTCGTGGGCGATCGCGTACCCGGAGACCTCGGCCAAGCTCATCGGCGTGCCCTCGCGCGGCTTCATCTGGGTCGTGCGGCCGCTGCTGGTGTGGGTCAACGCGATCGCCAACCGGCTGGTCGCGGCCAGCGGCGTCACCCCGGTGGACCGGGCGGCCGTCGGCGGCCAGGACGTCGACACGATCCGGCACCTCGTCGAGCACTCGGCCTCCGTGGGCGCGCTCGACCCGTCCTTCCGCACCCAGCTCTCCGGCGTGCTCGAGCTCGAGCAGCTCACCGTCGAAGCGCTGGTCGCACCGGGCGCGACGCCGACCACCGTGCCGGTCCGGGCCACCGCGGCCGACGTGCAGGCGGCCGCCGCCCGCTCGGGGCACCTGCGGATCCTCGTGGAGGACCCCGGCGCCGGCACGCCCGGAGTGGTCCACGTGCGCGACACGCTGCTCGAGCCCCCGGACCGGCCCGTCCGGGACCTTGCCCGCCCCGCGTTCGTGCTCGACGCCGACACCCCGGTCTACGAGGCCCTGGCCCGGATCCGCGCGGCCGGGGAGCAGTTCGCGGCTGTCGTGCACGAGGGCCGCTTCGTGGGAGTGATCACCCTCTCCGACGTCCTGCGGCGGGTCCTGCCCCGGGAACTCGCCGCCGACAGGCCCACGGGCCGGTGAGGAGGACGGGACCGTCCCACGACCGGGCGGCGGCGGCGTAGCGTAGAGCGTCCGGGCGCGACCGCCCCGTCGTCGTCCCACCGCCCCGCCGCCCCGCTAGGAGACATCACCCGTGGAACCCCTGCTGCTGGAGCCCCTCACCCGCTTCCTGACCGTGGAGCACGCCGCGGACCTCACCGGGCTGGCCGCGCGCATCCCGGGCTCGGGGTTCCTCTGCTTCTACCCCAACGACGAGGAGTACACGGGCTTCGTCGACGGCACGGGCCGGCTGTGGCTGCGCGGCGACGACGCCACGCCCGCCCGGGAGCTGCTGGAGGTCCTCGAGCCGCCGTTCCGCATCGCCTATCCGGTGGCCCCGGCCGTCACCGGCGACGAGGAGGCGGTCGTCTCCGCCGGGGTGCTCCAGACCCCCGAGGAGCTGGAGGCCTACCGGGCCCGCTTCGCCGACGTCGAGGGCGAGGCGGACCTCGACCACCAGGCCCACGCCGTGGACGCGGTCGGCCAGCACTGGACCCTCATGGCCGGCACCGAGCCGGGGGAGGTGCTCGCCCTGTGCTTCGGCCGGGACGAGGCGGGGGTCCCCTTCTCCGAACAGACCACCTTCACCGCCGAGTCCCTGCCCCTGCCGGTCACCGTGGTGGAGCTCGACTGACTCTCCCCTCGACCGGCCCTCTACCGGCCTCCTCGGAGGCGCCCTCGGACCCCGCGTGCCGGGCTCCGGGGAGGTCGCCCCTAGCGGAGGCGGCGGGTCTCCGCGACGGCCAGAAGCCCTCCGACCAGGAACACCACGGTGGCGGCGAGGACGACCAGCAGCGGGACGGTCCACCCCCCGGTGCCGGCGTTGAGGGCCCCGATCAGCGGCGGGCCGGCCGTCGCGGCGAGGTAGCCGCTGCCCTGGATGCGGGCGGAGGTCGCCGCGGCCTCGGCGTCGGTCCGGACGATGCGCGCGACGATCGAGAAGATCGTGGTGAACCCCCCGCCCTGGGCGACGCCGCCGACGGCGGACCACACCAGGTAGTACTCGGGGGCGATCAGCAGCCCGACGGGAAGAGTGATCCACAGCGCCCCGATGACGGCCACCGGCGCCCACGCCGGGGCGCGGGCGGCCAGGAGGGGCACCCCTAGGGCCCCGGCGATGGCGGCGACCTGGAACAGGGAGGCCCCGGCCCCGGAGGCCGCCAGGCTCAGCCCGCGGGTGTCGGCCAGCAGGGTGGGCAGCCAGGCGGTGACGGAGTAGTAGGCGATGGCCTGCCCGCAGAAGGCCAGCGTCAGCCACCAGCCGATGCGCCGGATCTGCGTGGTGCCCCGGGCCTGCCGCAGCGCCCCGGTGGCCGTGTCGGGTTCGGCCGGGGCGGGGGTGGTGCGCGGCGTGCCGGCCCGGCGGCGCGCCACGACCAGCCAGAACACCAGGGCCGCCAGCGTCAGCACGCCCCAGGAGGCCAGCGCCCAGCGCCAGCCGACCAGCGCGGCGAGCGGGGCGGTGCCCAGGGCGGTGATCATCGACCCGAGATTGAGGGCGGCGGTGTAGGCGGCGGTGACCGTGGGGATCCGGCGCCAGGGGACGTCGCGGCGGATGATCACCGGGACCACGATGTTGCCGACGGCGATCGCAGCACCGATGACCACGGTGCCGGCCAGGACCACCGGGGCGGGACCGGCCGAACGGACCACGGTCCCGGCCAGCACGCCGCTCAGGCACACCAGGACCGCGGCCTCCGGGCCGAAGCGTCCGATGAGCTTCGAGGCCAGCGGGGTGGCCAGGGCGAACAGCAGCACCGGCAGCCCCGTGAGCAGGCCCGCGGTCGCCGCCGAGAGCCCGAGGTCGGACTGGAGCTGGGTGATCACGGGGGTCGGGGCGATGATCGGCCCGCGCAGGCTCAGGGCGACGAGCACGATGCCGACGACGACCCACGGCAGGGCGTGCGCGGGCACGGAGCGCTGGCTCATCTCGGTCCTCCCCGACAGTGCGGTGATCTGGTGCAGTGATCTCCTGCCGGCGGGGCAGGTGCTCCTGTCAGCCTGCCAGATCCGGCCCCGGCCTCGGGACGGGTTCCCCTGTTCCCGCATGCATCGGCCAAAATGAATGTGATGTGGATCACATAAATGGACGGGAATGGGATACCATGTCAGGTATGTCTCACCTCAGCCGGCTGCTGGACCTCGGATCGATCTGCCTGGACGAACCGGCGGAGGACTGGCGGGCCGCCATCGCGCTCGCCGGTGAGCTGCTCGAGCGCCAGGGCGCCATCAGCAGCGAGTACACGCAGGCCATGATCACCAGCGTCGAGGAGAACGGCCCGTACATCGTGGTGGCGCCGGGCTTCGCCTTCGCCCACGCCCGGCCCTCGGAGGCGGTCCACCGCACCGCGATGTCCTGGGTCCGGCTGGCCCGGCCGGTGGAGTTCGGGCACGCGGCGAACGACCCCGTGACCCTCGTCGTCGCCCTCTCCGCGAAGGACCAGAAGGAGCACCTCCAGGCCATGCGGACGCTGGCCACGCTGCTGGGCTCGCCGAGGACCCGGACCGCCCTGGACGAGGCGAGGACCCCGGAGGAGGTGCTCGCCGTGCTGACGGAGGAGGCGCCGTCCCGGCGACCGTCGACGACGGACGAGGCGCCGGCCGCGGAACCGGCGGCGGAACCGGCGGCGACCAGAGCGGCGGAGGCGGCCGCGGACAGCCGCAACAAGATCCTCACCGTCTGCGGCAACGGGCTCGGCACCAGCCTGTTCCTCAAGAACACCCTGGAGCAGGTGCTCGACCACTGGGGGTGGGGCAAGTACCTCACGGTCGAGGCGACCGACACCATCTCGGCCCGCGGCAAGGCCAAGGAGGCCGACCTGATCCTCACCTCCGGGGAGATCGCCCGCACCCTCGGGGACGTCGGCGTCCCCGTGAAGGTGATCGAGAACTTCACCAGCACCACCGAGCTCGACGCCACCCTGCGCGAGCTCTACGACGTCTAGAAGCAGGTGTTCCCGTGAACTGGCTCGTCAGCATCCCCGAGTTCCTGGTCAGCGAGATCCTCGCCGTCCCGGCGTTCCTCATCGGCATCATCACCGCCGTGGGCCTGGCCGCCCTGCGCAAGAGCACCGGCCAGATCATCGGCGGCGCCATCAAGGCGACCCTCGGCTTCCTGCTGATCGGCGCCGGCGCCACCCTCGTCGTCGCCTCCCTGGAACCCCTGGGGGCCATGATCCTGGGCGCCACCGGCGCCCAGGGCGTGATCCCCACCAACGAGGCCATCGCCGGGATCGCCCAGGCCGAGTACGGGGCCCAGGTCGCGTGGCTGATGATCCTCGGCTTCGCCGTGAGCCTGCTGCTCGCCCGCTTCACCCCGCTGCGCTACGTCTTCCTCACCGGCCACCACGTCCTGTTCATGGCCACGATGCTGACCATCATCCTCGCCACCGCCGGGTACGGCAGCTGGGTGACCGTGCTGCTCGGCGCCGCGCTCCTCGGCATCCTCATGGTCTCCCTCCCGGCGCTCGCCCACCCGTGGACCCGCAGGATCACCGGCGACGACAGCGTGGCCATCGGGCACTTCGGCACCGCCGGCTACATCGCCGCCGGCGCCGTGGGGCAGGTCGTGGGGAAGCGGAGCCGGTCCACCGAGGACACGAAGCTGCCGGAGGGGCTGCGCTTCCTCCGCGACTCCATGGTGGCCACTGCCCTGTCCATGGCCCTGATGTACGTGGTCCTCGCCGTGCTCTTCCTCGCCCGGGCCGGGACCGAGGAGGCCTTCACCGCGTTCGAGGGCGGCGCCACCGGGGTGGGCAACTACATCATGATGTCGATCACCCAGGGCCTGCAGTTCGGCGTGGCCGTGGCGGTCATCCTCTTCGGCGTGCGCACCATCCTGGGCGAGCTCGTCCCGGCCTTCCAGGGCATCGCCGCCAAAGTCGTCCCCGGCGCCATCCCGGCCCTCGACGCCCCCATCGTCTTCCCGTACGCGCAGAACGCCGTGCTGCTCGGCTTCATCTCCAGCTTCGTGGGCGGCCTGATCGGGCTGCTCATCCTCTCCGTTTGGCTCAACCCCGCCATCGGCCTCGCCCTGATCCTGCCGGGGCTGGTGCCCCACTTCTTCACCGGCGGCGCGGCCGGCGTCTACGGCAACGCGACCGGAGGGCGCCGCGGAGCCCTCGCCGGCGGCTTCGTCAACGGCCTGATCATCACGTTCCTGCCCGCGTTCCTGCTCTCCGTCCTCGGCGCCTTCGGTGAGGAGAACACCACCTTCGGCGACGCCGACTTCGGCTGGTTCGGGATCGCCGTGGGCTCCGCCGCCAAGATCGGGTCCATCGGCGGCATCGTGGTCATCTCCCTGGTCGGGCTCGGCGTGCTGGCGCTGGCGATCGCGGTGCAGCGCAAGGTGGTCGACACCCGCTGGGACCCGGCCGCCGGCCGCGCCTGGCCCGGGACCGCGGGCGCCCCGGAGACCGAGGACGCGGCGGCCCCAGGTGCCGCCCGCTCGTTCCCCAAGATCGCGCCGCCCAAGGGCGCGCCCGCTCCGCCGCCGCCCCCGCGCTGAGCCGCCGGGCCGGCTCCGCCGCTGCCCCGCGCCGGTCCGCCCGTGCCCGGACCGCCCGGCGCGCCACGGGGTCAGGAGTTGCGGCCCCGCGCGGCCACGGTCCAGCGCTCCAGCAGGGCGCCGTCGCGCACCACGGCCACGTCGTCGACGAGGTTCATGGTCAGGCACACGTGGTTGGGGATGACGCGCAGGCGCTCGCCGAGGGCGGGCAGCGGGGCGTCCTCGGGCCAGACGACGGTGGCGTGGTGCTCGGACAGCGCCGTGATCCGGGCGTCCGGGTGGTCCATCAGCCGCCCGCAGCCGGTGGCCCAGGCGGGCCGGTCGCTGCCGAGGACCTTGCTGCCGGCGTCCAGGACGGTCCGCCGCGGCACCCCGTGCCCGCCCTCGTGCCGGCTGACCACGGTCGCGGCCACGGTGAGGGCGATGTCCTCGACAGCGCACCGGCCGAGCTCCAGCTGCTGGGCGTCGCCGAAGACGTAGACCCCCGGCCGCACCTCCGTGGCCGCGGCGCTGTCGGTCAGCAGCGCACTGGGCGTGGATCCGCCGCTGCGGCGCAGCACCTCGAAGCCCGCGGCCGCCAGCTGCCCGGCCGCCCGGTCCAGGGCCTGCTGCTCCTGCGCGGCCGCCTCGACCGGCATGCCCGGGGCGTAGCTGTGGCCCGGGAAGGTGAAGACGCCCTCGACCCGCAGCCCGGCCCGGGCCGCGGCCCGGGCGACGTCCGCGGCGGCCTCCGGGCGGACCCCGCTGCGGTGGTGGCCGCTGTCGATCTCCACGACCACGGCGACGTCTCCCGCCGCGTCCCCCAGCTGCCCGCCCATGACGGCGGCGGCCTCGGCGGAGTCCACCCCCACGCTGATCCGGGCCGCGGCGCTCAGCCGGCGCAGGCGCTCCGCCTGGCGCGGACCGACCCACAGCGGGTACGCGACGAAGAGGTCCTCGGCCCCGTGCGCGGCGAAGACCTCGGCCTCCCCGAGCGTGGCCACGGTCAGCCCGGCCGCGCCGGCGGCGAGCTGCAGCGCCGCGATCTCCGGGACCTTGTGCGTCTTGGCGTGCGGGCGCAGCAGCAGGCCCCGCTCGCGCACGGCCGCGGCCATCCGCGCGATGTTGCGCTCGAGCACGTCCCGGTCGATCAGGACGTCCGGGGTGTCGACCTCGTCGGGGATGCGGTGCATGGGGCTCCTCGTGCCGGGATGCTGATCTGCTGCGCTCTGCCCATGCTAGGACCTGCGGGCCCACGCTCCCGGCGCGGGCGTGCGGCTCAGGCGGCGGGCAGCAGCTCCGACCGGTCGACGACCTCTAGGCCGTGGGCCTCGCCGACCGAGCGGTGCGTCACGTGCCCGGCCATCGTGTTGAGCCCGGCGGCCAGGGCGGGGTCGGCCGCCAGCGCCGCGGTGACACCCTGGTCGGCCAGGGCCACGGCGTAGCGCAGCGTGACGTTGGTCAGCGCGTAGGTCGAGGTGTTCGGCACCGCGCCGGGCATGTTCGCCACGCAGTAGAAGACGGTGTCGTGCACCGTGAAGACCGGGTCCTGGTGGGTGGTGGGGCGGCTGTCCTCGAAGCACCCGCCCTGGTCCACGGCGATGTCCACCAGGACGCTGCCCGGCTTCATCCGGGCGACCATCTCGTTGGTGACCAGCTTCGGGGCCTTGGCGCCGGGGATCAGCACGGAGCCCACGACGAGGTCCGCCTCGGTCACCGAGCGCTCGATCTCGAACCTGTTCGAGGCGACCGTGCGCAACCGGCCGGCGTACCGGTCGTCGAGCTCGCGCAGGCGGTCCACGTTCACGTCCAGGACGGTGACCTCCGCGCCCAGGCCGACAGCCATCGCCGCGGCGTTGGTGCCGGCCACCCCGGCGCCGATCACGGTGACCTTGGCCGGGCGCACCCCCGGCACCCCGCCCAACAGCACGCCCTTGCCCCCGGCGGGGGCGGTCAGGGCGGCGGCCCCGGCCTGGACGGACAGCCGGCCGGCGACCTCGCTCATGGGGGCCAGCAGGGGCAGCCGCCGGTCGGCGGTCTGGACGGTCTCGTAGGCGATGGCGGTCACCCCGGACTCCAGCAGCGCCGCGGTGAGCTCGGGCTCGGCGGCCAGGTGCAGGTAGGTGAACAGCACCAGGCCCCGCCGGAACCGGTGGTACTCGGAGGCCACGGGCTCCTTGACCTTCAGCACCAGGTCGGCGCGGGCCCACAGCTCGTCGGCGTCGGCCACGAGCTCGGCCCCGGCGGCGGTGTAGTCCTCGTCGGGGATGCCCGAGCCGGTGCCGGCGCCGGCCTCCACGAGAACGCGGTGGCCGTGGGCGACCAGTTCGTGGACCCCGGAGGCGGTGATGGCCACGCGGTGCTCGTTGTTCTTCACTTCACGGGGGACGGAGACGATCATCGGGGTCCTTCTTCCGCAGGAAACGTAGACTGGGTGGAATCAAGCTACGGTTTGCGGCCGTGTCCGTGGGCTTTTTCGCCGATCCTTCGGCAATCGACCGAGAAGTGGCGGAATGATGGACAATGTGAGCCACGACACGCGGCGCCCGTCGCAGGATCTGCGCCCGGCCCCCGAGCTGGACGATCTCGACCGGCGGCTGCTCGCGCTGCTGCGGGAGAACTCCCGGGCGACCAACCAGGCGCTCAGCGAGGCCCTCGGGGTGGCGCCGTCCACCTGTCTGGCCCGGATGAAGGGTCTGCAGCGCTCGGGCGTGATCCGCCGGTTCACGGTCGAGGTGGACCCCCGGGCGCTCGGGAGCACCATCGAGGCTCTCATCAGCGTGCGCCTGCGGCCCGGCGCCCGGCACCTGATGTCCGCGTTCGGTGAGGGGCTGAAGTCGGTGCCGGAGGTGTCCCAGTTCTTCTTCCTGGCGGGCTCGGACGACTTCCTGATCCACGTCACGGCGCGGGACACCGACCACATCCGCCAGTTCGTCCTCGAGCACCTGTCCTCCAACCAGGCGGTGGCGGCCACGCAGACCAGCCTGGTGTTCGAGCACGTCCAGGGGTCCGTGGAGATCTGACCCGGCCCGTCCCTCAGGCGCGCCGGGGCGTCCCGGACGCGGCGCCCTGCGCGCGGGCCCGCACGGCGGCGGCCGCCTCCTCGGCGACGAGGTCCGCGTTGATCGCCGCGGCCGCGCCGACCCCCGCGCCCGCCGCGGAGGAGACCATGGCCGAGAGGTCGCCGGCGTTGCCGGCCGCCCACACCCCGGGGATCCCGGTGGCGCCCATCGGGCCCGTGGCGATGAGCGCCCCGGCCGGGTGGTCGGTCAGGGTGCCGCCGAGCTGCTCGTACAGCTCGGCCCGGGCCGCGAACCGGGGCGCCACGACCAGGGCGTCCACCGGGACCTCCTGCCCGTCGTCGAGGACCACGGCGCGCAGCGCGTCCCCGTCGGTGCGCAGCCGCTGCACGGGCCCCTCGACCACCCGGACCCCGAGGGCGGAGAGCTGCTCCCAGGCCTCGGCGCCGGGGTCGGGCATCCGGTGCGGGAAGAAGGTGATGTCCTCGCTGAGCTGCCGGAACAGCAGCGTCTGGTGGATGCTCATGGGTCCCGCGCCGAGCACGCCGATGCGCCGGCCGCGGACCTCCCAGCCGTGGCAGTAGGGGCAGTGCAGCACGCTCCGCCCCCACAGCTCGGCCACCCCGGGCACGTCGGGCAGCTCGTCGACCAGCCCGGAGGCGAGCAGCAGCCGCCGCGCGCGCAGCACGCCGCCGCCGGCGAGACCGACCGTGAACCCCTCCTCCTCGGCCCGGGCGGTGACGGCGCGGTCCCGGACGATCTCCGCCCCGTACTGCTCCGCCTCCCGCCGGCCGGCGGCCAGCAGCTCGAGCGGCGGGATCCCCTCCCGGCCGAGGAGGTTGTGCGCGCCGCCGGCCGGGGCGTTGCGGGGTTCGCCCGCGTCCACCACGACCACCGAGCGCAGGGAGCGCGCCAGGGCGACGGCGGCGCTCAGGCCGGCCGCGCCGCCTCCGACGACGACGACGTCGTACGCGGAAATGCTGTTCATGGTCCGTGTCCTCTCGTGCTGGTGGTTCATGCCCGGTGCGCCGCCCAGACGATGCGTCCGGCGCGCAGCACCAGGTCCTCCCGGTGCAGGGCCGCGCCGGGGGAGTCCTCGGTGAGCAGGTGCTCGAGGGCGAGCAGGTCGTCGGCGGCCAACCGGCCGGCGAGGACCGGGAGGGCGCGGCGCAGCCAGAGGTCCGCCCAGCGCCCCGTGCCGGGCGGGGCCGGCAGCGCCTCGACGCCGAACCGGCGCCGACCCGCCGGCCGGAAGCCGGCCTTCTCCAGACGGGGTCCCCAGTCGGGCACGGCGTTCCAGTGGGCCCGGGAGAGGACCTCGTGGCAGCGGCGCTCCAGGCCCGGGCGGCCGATCCCGATGTCCTCGGGCAGGAACCGCGGCAGCGCGTCCATCTCCACGACCGCCAGGAGACCGCCGGGGCGCATCCCGGCATGGAGCTCGCGCAGCAGCCGGTCCGGCGCGGCGAGCTCGTGCAGCGAGGAGGCCGCCCAGGCGAGGTCGACCGCCCCGACCTCGGGCCAGGCGGTGTCCAGATCGGCCTGCACCGTGCGGATCCGGTCGGACGGGCCCGGTGCGCCGGCCGCGGCGCGGAGCCGCTCGAGCCTCGGTGCCGACCGGTCGATCGCGACGATCTGCGCCGACGGGAAGCGGCGGGCCAGGAGCCGGCTGCCGGGCCCGGTGCCCGCGCCGATGTCCGCGACCGTGCCCGGCGCGCTGCGGACCTGCTGGGCGACCCAGTCGAGGACCTCCTCCAGCAGCGGGCCCAGGATCTCGGCGTCCAGCTCGAGCAGCTCGGCCAGTCCGTCGTCGTCGTGCTGTGCGAGGTGGGTGTGGTGCCCCGCCGTCGGGTGCGGGGAGTCGTGCGGTGTCATGCCTCCACGGTAGGCGCAAAATGCCTTTGAGGCATACACTCTTGCCCATGACGCAAGAACTCGACCTGGACGCCGTGATTCGCCGCCGTATCCGCGGTCTCCGGCTGGCGCGCGGCTGGTCCCTGGACGCGCTCGCGGCCCGGTGCCACCTCAGCCCGTCCACGCTGAGCCGGCTCGAGACCGGGCACCGCAGGATCGCTCTCGACCAGCTGGTGCCCATCGCCCGGGCGCTCGACACCTCGCTCGACCAGCTCGTCGAGTCCCCCGAGGACGAGGACGTGGTGATCCGCCCGCAGCCCAGCAGCACGCCGGGGCTGACCATGTGGTTGCTGTCCTCCGAGCGGGCCCTGCACGGGATGACCGTGGCCAAGATGCGCATCCTGCCGGGTCCGCCTCCCGCACCGGACCGGCTGGCGGTGCACCCGGGCCGGGACTGGTTCACCGTGCTCTCCGGGACCGCCCGTCTGCACCTGGGCGAGCGGGTCGTGGTGGTCGAGGCCGGTCAGGCGGCGCAGTTCTCCACGATGGTCCCGCACGCCATCGTGGCGCAGGGCGGGCCGGTGGAGATCCTCACCGTGCTCGACCACGACGGCGAGCGCGCCCACCTGCACGCGGACGAGCCTGCCGGCGAGCGGCGGGCGCCGGCGCCGGCCGATCGCCCGGCGCCCGGCCAGGGCGGACTCGACCCGGCCGGGTGAGGTGCGGCCGGGCCGGGGCCGGGCCGGGGCGCCCGGCCGGCGGGCCGCTCGGCTCAGGCGCCCGGTGCCGCCGGCGCCGTCTCGGCGCGCCCCGACCGCCCGCGCCGCGCGGCCGGACCGGCCGGGCCCGGGAACTGCGGGATCAGCGCCACGGACCCCGCGGCGACCAGGGCCACGGCGGCGAAGACGATGAAGTTCCACTGGAACGGCAGGGCCATCGAGCCGATCCAGCCGCCGATGAGCGGGCCCGAGATCGCGCCGATCCGGGCGAAGGACAGGGCCCAGCCGGTGGCGGTGGCCCGGGAGTGGGCGGGGTAGTACTCGGCCACCCAGCCGGTGAGCACCAGCGAGGTGGAGATCGAGCCGATGCCGGCCAGGGCCACGAACACGTAGTTGACCACGATGCTGTTGGGGAACATCAGCAGCAGGATCCCCGCCCCGCCCAGCAGGTAGAAGACCACCAGGATCAGCTTCTTGCCGTAGGCGTCCGCGGCGCGGCCCAGGGCGATGCCGCCGGCGGCGGAGGCGAGGCTGAAGACCACCAGGAACGTCAGGGCCGGGCCGAGCTCGTAGCCGGCCGAGCGCATGATCGAGGGCAGCCACGTGTTGAGGCCGTAGACCAGGACCATGCCGCAGAACAGGGAGACCCAGAAGAACACCGTGGCGGTCAGGTAGCCGCCGGAGAACATCGCCGCCAGGGACTGCTTCCAGCCCACGGACCGCGCCTTCGCCTCCTCGGAGCGCACCGGCGTCCAGTCGCCCTCGACGAACGGGGCCACGTGCAGCCGCTCCGCCAGGCGGGCGGCCTCCTCGCGGCGGCCCTTGCCCATGAGGTACTCGAGGGACTCGGGCAGCAGCCTGGCCACCAGCGGCAGCAGGACCACGGGCAGGAACCCGACGCCGACCACCCAGCGCCAGCCCAGCGTGGGCAGCAGGACGATCGCCACGAGCGCGGCGGCCAGGATGCCGAGGGAGTAGCCGGAGTACATCACGCCGTAGTTGAAGGACCGGCGCCGCGGCGCCGAGTACTCGATGGTCAGGGCCGCGGCCACCGGGATGATCCCGCCCATGCCCAGGCCGCCGAGCAGCCGGAAGAGCCCGAAGACCTCCGGAGTGGGGGCCAGCGCGGCGCCCAGCTGCATGGTGGTGAAGATGGCCATCGAGACCAGCAGCATCCTCCGCCGGCCGATCCGGTCCGAGAGCGTGCCGATGACCATGGCCCCGATGAGCATGCCGACGAGGGCGTAGGAGCCGAGGCCGCCGAGCTCCAGCGGGGTGAGGTCCCACTCCCGGTGCTCCGCGAGGGCGGGCAGCACGGCGCCGAGCACGCCGACGTCGTACCCCTCGGCCAGGATCGCGAGCCAGCAGGCGAGCAGCACCCGGTTGGTGGTCCTCGGCGGGACGGGCCACGCGGCGGTGGTGGGACTGGTCATGCGGGGAAGTCCTTCGAAAGGCGGCGGGACGCCGGGGCGCCGGGCGGGGCGCGGGCGCTCGCCGGGGTGACCGGGACCCCTCGATTCTAGGGAACGCCCGGGGCGGGACGGTGGCGCCGGACGGGTGGCGGGGCCGGTGCGAATAATTGCCGTCCCCGCCCGGTTGTACAGTCGAACAGGCGCCGCCCGCTCGAGGGCGCGCCGTCCCCGCCTCGATCCAGGACCGTGAGATGACCTGTGCCCTGCCGTCCGTCCGGACGCCCCCGACCGTCCCGCCCGTCTCCGCCGGGGGCGACGACGACGCCCGCTGCCTCGGGGTGGACATCGGCGGAACGACCATCAAGTACGCGGTGGTGGACCCGGTCCGCGGCACCATCGTGGGCCCGGTGGGCCGGGTGCCCACGCCCGCGCCGGCCACCCCGGCCGCGGTGGTGGCCGTCCTGCGCGGGGTCCTGGAGAAGCTGGAGCGCGCGCCCGGGCCGGGCGGGCCCCTGGCCGGGGTCGGCGTGGGCGTCCCGGCGATCATCGACCACGGCATCGCCCGCTCCGCCGCCCACCTCGACGACTCCTGGATCGGCACGGACGCCCGGGAGCTGCTCGCCGCCGGACTGGGGCGTGAGGTCGCGGTGCTCAACGACGCCGACGCCGCCGGGCTGGCCGAGGTGCGCTTCGGCGCCGCCCGGGGCGCGACCGGGACGGTGCTGGTGATCACGCTGGGCACCGGGATCGGCTCGGCGCTGTTCCTGGACGGGGAGCTGATCCCCAACAGCGAGTTCGGCCACGTGTGGCTGGACGGCCGGGACGTGGACGGCTGGGCCGGCGCCTCCGCCCGGATGGAGGAGGCCCTGGACTGGCCGACCTACACGGACCGGCTCCAGCGCTACCTGTCCCACCTCGAGCGCCTGATCTCCCCGGATCTCATCGTCCTCGGCGGAGGCATCAGCGAACGGCACCAGGAGTTCCTGCCGCACCTGCGGCTGCGCGCCCGCGTGGCCCCCGCGCAGCTGCGCAACGCCGCCGGCATCGTCGGCGCCGGCCGCCAGGCCCACCTCGGAGCCGTGCGGGCGTCCGGCCTCGTCGGCAGCCGCTGAGCCGGATCGGGGGCATCAGCCCCTGGTGTGCTCCGGCATCGGGGGAGCCTCATCGGGCCGCCGGGTGGTCTCCCGTGCGGTTTTCCGGGCGTCCAGCGGGCCGGTGCCCGCGGCGGTGGACCGCCGTTCCGGCAGCGCGCCGGGCCGCCCCCGGTCCTGCTGCTCCAGCCGGCAGAGCGCGGCGTTGTTCATGTTGATCGTGATCACGGCATCGACCCCTCGTAGCTCATGTCAGTGAATGTAGGCGCGCGGCGGGGCCGCGCCGCAGACATCGGGGCGTTCCGTGCGTCACACTCGGCTGTGCCGTCTGTCCGCCCAGGTCAGAAGGGGGTCACGCGCTCGGGAACTGTGACTCTGTGACGCCCGGCGACGCCCGGGGCGCCGGAGTCTGCAAGTTCGTGCACCGCGGCCGGCGGGCCGTGGACCGATGCGAAGGACTCTTCCCCTGTGTGACGTGGCTCTCTATCATGGGAAGGGACAGCGTGGTCGAGCACACCCGCCCGGCACCGGGACCTTCTGCAGCTCCCGATGCGCTCGCACGACTGGAGATCCCCGCCATGAGCCTTTCCGAACTGACCCCTGTTCCCGACGACACGGGATCCCTCGACGTCCTCCCCGGCATCGGCGTGGGTCCGGTGGTCGACCCGATCTCGTCCATCACCGTCTCCCACGTGGCGCGCTACCGGATGCGCACCGACCGCGCGGGGCTGAACCTGCGGGCGGGCGAGATGGTGCTGTGCGCGCCCTACGACCCGGTCGAGCTGGGCATGGTCGTCCTGGTGCGCTGCGAGGCTGACGGGTACAGCCCGGGCGCCCTGGTCCCGGCGTCCGACGTCGAGTACCTCGAACCGGCCGGGCCGTCCTTCGGCCCGTTCGTCTGGGGCACTCCCGGCGTCCGCGGCTGAACGTCGCGTCCCGCCCGACTGCCGCCGCGCCCGTCCTCGGGCCCGCGGCGGGGCAGGTCTCCGGCTAGGCCTCGGTGAGGGCGTCCGCCTTGTGGGTCGCGCGGGCCCCGGAGCTGTCGGACTCCACGATGTAGTGCGGATCGTCCGTGCTCGCGCGGTACGTGCGTCCGTCGAGCTCGAAGTCCTCGGTCTTCTTCTCGACGATCTTCCCCTCGGTCCTGCCCTGCGGAGTGTTCCACGTGACCCTGGTGCCCTTGCTCAGGCCCATCCGCTGCTCCTCTGCTCGTCCCCGGTGCGTGTGCGCCCCCGGGGGCGCCGCCGGCCAGGGTGCCTGCCGTGCACGGTGCCCAGCCTACGGAGCGCTCCGCGCCCCGGCCAGCGCGCCGCGGGCGTCCCGCGCGTCGTCGCCGGCAACCCGCTCCTCCTCGTCGTCGACGCGCGGCGCGGCGGGCTCGTCGGCGGTGACCACGAAGCGGCCCTCGGCGAGGGCCTCCGGCTCGACGTCCTGCTCGATCGTGGTGGCCAGCGGCTCCTCGGCGACGAAGCACAGCACGGCGGCCGCCAGCAGGCCCAGGGGCATGATCCACAGGTAGATGGGCGTCAGGGCGTCGTTGTAGGAGGTCACGATCGGGTCCTGCAGCGCCTGCGGCAGGGACGCGACCACGGCGGGGGTGAGCGAGTTGGCCCCGCCGGCGCCGCCCTCGAGCGCGGCCGCCGGGACGCGCTCGGCCATCAGCTCGGCCAGCCGGCTCGCGAAGACGCTGCCGACCACTCCCGAGCCGAGGGTGGCGCCGATCTGGCGGAAGAAGTTGTTCGCCGCGGTGGCCGTGCCGACCTGGCGCAGGGGGAAGGTGTTCTGCACGATCAGCACGAGCACCTGCATGGACAGGCCCAGACCCAGGCCGAGGACCGCGATGTAGAGGCACACGTGCCACACCCCCTGCTCGGAGGTCAGGGTGGCGAGCAGCCCCATGGCGGCGGCCACGATCACGCTGCCGGCCACCGGCAGCCACTTGTAGCGCCCGGTCCGGCTCACGGCCTGACCGGCGAGCACCGAGGTGACGAGCATCGTGCCCATCATCGGCACCATCAGCAGCCCGGACCGGGTGGCGTCGACGCCGAAGACCATCTGCAGGTAGGTGGGCAGGTAGCCGAGGGCCCCGAACATCGCCACGCCGGTGAGCAGACCGGCGAGGGTGGTGAGGACGAAGTTGCGCTCGCGGAACAGGTGCATCGGGATGATGGGCTCGGCGGTGCGCCGCTCCACGGCCACGAACGCCGCGGCGGCCACGAGCGTCCCGGCGATCAGCCCGAGGATCACGGGGTCGGTCCAGGCGTACTTGCCGCCGCCCCAGGTGGCGAACAGGACCAGGCAGGTCGTGGCCACGGCCAGCAGCACCATGCCGCCGATGTCCAGGCGCGGCCGGCCGCTGTGCCGGGGCAGCTTGAGGAACAGGACGGCCCCGGCCAGTGCGAGCAGCCCGAGCGGGATGTTGATCCAGAAGACCCAGCGCCAGCCGGGGCCCTCGGTGAAGAAGCCGCCGAGCAGCGGGCCGGCCACCGAGGACACCGCGAACACCCCGCCCATGACGCCCATGTACTTGCCGCGCTCCCGGGCCGGGACCACGTCGGCGATCGCGGCCTGGGAGAGGATGATCAGCCCGCCGCCGCCGAGGCCCTGGATCGCGCGGGCCGTGATGAGGACCTCGATGGTGCCGGCGAGCGCGCCGACCACGGAGCCGGCCATGAACACCAGGATCGCGCCCAGGAGCAGGGGCTTGCGACCCATCAGGTCCCCGAGCTTGCCGTACACGGGCATCATGATCGTCGAGGCCAGGATGTAGGCCGTGATCACCCACAGCATCTCGTCGACCCCGTTGAGCTCGCCCACGATCGTGGGCAGCGCCGTGCTGAGGACGGTCTGGTTCAGCGCGGCCAGCAGCATGGAGAGCATCAGGCCGACGAAGAGCAGCGCGAGGTGCCGGGAGCCGGAGCCCGGTTCGGCGCGGTGGGCGGGAGCGCGGGTCATGCGAGCTTCTCCTGGAGACGGTGGAGGAGGGAGAGCGCCGACTCGTGGTCCTCGGTCGGCAGGCCGTGCGCCGGGGAGTAGCTCTCGGCGGTGATGGCGAAGCGCAGCGGGACGCCGCCGAGCAGGACCAGCATCCGGGCGACCTCGTCCACGCGGTGCTCCCCGATCCCGGCCGACCACGCGGGGTCCCGGGCCAGCAGCTCCGCGAGGGTGTGGCGCACCAGGGCCTCGGCCTCGAGCATCAGCTCGTGCCGGCGGCGGCCCAGGCTCGGGTGGTCCAGCAGCAGCCTCCGGCGCCGCTCGGCGTCCCGTCCCGCGTAGGCGCTGCGGGAGACGGCCAGCAGCAGGCGCGAGACCTGACCCAGCAGGTCGTGCTCGAGGGCGAAGCCATCCAGCAGCTCCGGGTCCAGCGAAGGGGCCCGCATGCCCAGGACCGCGTCCTCCTTGGCGGGGAAGTAGTTGAAGAAGGTCCGCGGGGAGACGCCGGCCGCCGCGGCCACGGCCTCCACCGTGGTGCCCTCGACCCCGTGCTGCACCGCGAGGGCGGCGGCCGCCTCGTGGATCGCGGACCAGGTCTCGGCCTTCTTGCGGGCGCGCAGGGTGGGAGGGAGGTCGGCATTCATGCCCAAATTTTTGCACTTCTGCAAGTTTTGCACAACTGCAATATCTGCCCGGCCCGCCCGGCGGCGCCGGGCGGGCCCTCCGGCTCAGTCCTTCAGCGGGTCGTGGCCCCAGTTCATCAGGGAGTAGCGCCACCGGGTCTCGCGCACGTCCCCGTCGGGGCGCTGGGCCAGGTGGCGGTGGACGTAGCCGACCACCTTGCGCATGTGCTCGTGGTCGGCCTCGGTGCGCTCGCCCTTCGGCTTCTGCAGGATCTCCACGATCCGCCGCCCGGAGCGGTGGCCCACCGACTCCCCGCCGTCGCCCTGGCCCACCGAGGTGGACTCGTCGGTGTCCAGCCACGTCGACAGCTGCTTTGCGGTCATGTTGACGGCCTCGTCGAAGTCCTTGCCGGTGGTGTCGTCCTGCTCGCCCATGCCCTGCTCCTCGCTCTCGGACCGGGCGGCCGCCGTGTCGCCGCGCGCCCTCGGTGCCCGGGCACCCCGGGCACGAGGCCCAACCTACCGGCGGACCGGGGTGCCGGCGAGCAGTCGCCGGTGTCGAGCGCGGTGCCGCCGGCGGGCGGGTGCGGACGCCGCACCGGGCCGGGGCTACGCCGCGACGCCCACCTGGATCAGGGTGTTCCAGGGGTCCTCGAAGCGCAGCACGGCGCCGTCGTGCCGGGTGGGGATCCGGTGGTCCGCGAGCCGGGACGCCAGAGCCGCGACGTCGTCGGCGTCCGGCAGGTCGATGTTGACCTGGCCGAGCCCCAGCGACGCCGCACGCGGGCCGGCCCCGGCGCTCTGCCAGGTGTTGAGCGCGATGTGGTGGTGGTAGCCGCCGGCGGCGATGAACAGGGCGGAGCCGATGTCGCTCATCACCTCGAAGCCCAGGACGTCCACGTAGAACTGCCGGCCCAGCGGGATGTCACCCACCTGCAGGTGCACATGTCCCAGGGTGGCCGGCGGCGCCGGGGGCCGCCCGCCCTGCTCGGCCAGGTGCTCCTGCAGGAACCCGTTCGGGTCCAGTGGGTTGGAGGCCAGCGTCAGCAGGCCGGTGGGCTCCCGCCGCCACGTCTCGCGGGGACGGTCCGTGTAGAGCTCCACCCCGTTGCCCTCGGGGTCGTCGAAGTAGAAGGCCTGGCTGTAGAGGTGGTCGGCGCTGCCGGTGAAGGAGCGGGGCGCCACAGTCGCCACGGACGCGAGCGCCGCGGCCAGGGCCGGCTCGTCGTCGAAGACCACCGCGGTGTGGAACAGGCCGGCCTGCCCGCGGCGGGCCGGCGGGAGCTCCTTGACCTGGCGCAGCCGCACGACCGTCCGGCCGTCCCGGCCCAGGACCGCGGTGTCCCCGGCGTGGGTGAGCACGTCGAGGGTGACGGCGTCCGAGTAGTAGGCGACCATCGTGTCCAGGTCGGAGACCAGCAGCTCCACCGCGCCCATCCGGGTGTCCGCGGACAGCAGGTCCTCGGCGGGGCGCTTCGTCAGGCTCTGGGGAGCGGGGTTCTGGGGAAAGATCGGCATCGCGGGGTTCTCCGTCGGCAGGGGCGGCGCACTGGTTGATATGTCCCCAAGAATAGCCCCAGAAGCTTTCCTGTGCAAGTAAATGGTGGTGCGGTGGGCTCAGAGGATGAAGATCAGAGCGGCGATCACCGCCAGGATGCCCAGGAAGACGAACCCCCACGCCTTGAGGTTGTCGGAGTCGTCCTCCACGGGTTCGGCCGGGCGCGGCGGCCACCCGCCGGGGCCGGGCCCGAACACCGGCCCGGAGGCGCCATGGGCGCCGGCGCCCGGTGCTCCGGGCTGCTGGTCCCCGGGGCCGTACCCGGGGGTGCCGTATCCCGGACCGCCCGGGCCGGGTGCCCCGGGTCCGGGGTACTGGCCCGGAAGCGGCCCTGGCGGCGGCGGGGCCGGGCTCGCGGGGCTCACCCCCCACTGGGGGTTCTCGGGCGAGCCCGCCGGAGGGGCGCCGGGCGGGGGCGTGGCAGGGCGGACGTCACCGTCCGCGGCCGGGCCGACCGCGGAGGAGGACCCCGCGGTCGGACCCGGCGCCGGTGGAGCCGCCGGCGGCAGGGTCTCGCCCGAGAGCACGGGCCCGTCCTCGCGGTGGCCCCGCTCCGCCTCGTTCAGCAGGGTCACGAACTGCTCGAGCGGCTCGGACCCGTCGTGCTCCCTGGCCAGGAAGCGCTCGGCGCGGCGGCGCACCACCTTGTAGACGCGCCCGTCGTCGGGGATGCCCAGGTCCCGGGCGGCCCGCGCCACGGCCAGCGGGGGCTGCTCCGGCAGGGGGTTGGTGCCCCACTCCAGGAGCCCGGTCAGCAGCGGGCGCTCGAGCACGGCAGTCAGGGCCGCCCGGGCGCCCGGCACCCGGGTCAGCTCCAGCAGCCCGCTCGGCGGCGCGGACGGGCACCCCGGCACGTCGCTGGGCAGCCGGGCGGCGCGCTCCAGCCAGAAGGTGTCGCCGAAGAGGGTGGCGAGCAGCACGGCGGCGGCGAGCCGGTCGTCGCTCGGGGCGGCGTCCTCCGGGAGGCCCTGCTCCCAGTGCGTGCCGAGGGCGCGGCGGGCGGGCTCACCGGCCAGCCGGACGCGCAGCTGCGCGTCCTCCGGGCCGCGGGCGGTCTCCGCGGGGCGCTCCACCGCGTGCCGCACCTGGGGGTCGAGCTCGGGGTCCATGGGCCACCTCTCCGTCGTCGTCCTGCGTCCATGCTCTCAGAACGTGCTGGACGGCGGCGGGGAGCCGACGGTGAGGCGGGCGGGGGGCCGCCCCGGGCTCAGGCGGGGAGCAGACCGCGCAGCTGCCCGGCGGCGGTGCGGGGATCGGGGGCCTCGGTGACGGCGCGGACGACGACGACGCCGCGCGCCCCGGCCTCCAGCACCTGCGGGAGCCGCGTCTCGTCGATGCCGCCGATGGCGAACCACGGCACGGGCAGGACCTCCGGGTCCGCGTCCAGCCGGGCCTCCGTCAGCTCGGCGACCGCGCGGACGAACTCCAGCCCGGTGGCCGGGCGCCCCGGCTTGGTGGGCGTGGCCCAGACGGGGCCGGTGCAGAAGTAGTCGACGTCCGAATCCTCCAGCGCCGCCGTGGCCTGTCCGAGGTCGTGGGTGGAGCGCCCGATCAGCACGTCGGGGCCCAGGAGCCGCCGGGCCTGGGCGGGGCTGAGGTCGTGCTGGCCCACGTGGAAGACGTCGGCGCCCACGAGCGCGGCGATGTCGGCGCGGTCGTTGACCGCGAACAGGGTGTCGTACTCGGCGGCCACCCGGCCCAGCAGCTCCAGCGCGGCGATCTCCTCGTCCGCGTCGATGCTCTTGTCCCGCAACTGGACGACGTCAGCGCCGCCGGCACAGACGGCGTGCAGGAAGTCCTCGAGGTCGCCCCGGTCCCGGCGGGCGTCCGTGCACACGTACAGCCGGGCGGCGAGGAGTCTGGCCGTCCGGGTCTCTCGCAGGGAGGACTCGGCGGGGGCGGAGGCATCACGGGTAGGCTGGGTCACACGCTGATGATAGGTCAGCGGTTCTGCGGGAGCCCCACCGGGGGCTGAGAGGGCGTCCAGCGCCGACCGCCACACCTGATGCGGGTCATGCCGCCGGAGGAAAGGACGTTCCCTGTGACTGCCGCGCACCCCGCCCCCACGACCGCGCCCCACCCGCTGGTCGACCGGCCCGAGCACGTCCGCGCCGACGTCGCCGTCGTCGGCGCCGGGGTGATCGGCCTGGCCACCGCCTGGGAGCTGCGCCGCCGCGGCCGCTCGGTGGTCGTGGTGGACCCCGAGCCGGGCTCCGGCGCCAGCCGCGCCGCGGCCGGGATGCTCGCCCCGGTGAGCGAGGTCCAGTACCAGCAGGAGCCCCTGTACCCCCTCATGACCGCCTCGGCCGCCGAGTACCCGGCGTTCGTGGCCGCCCTCGAGCAGGCCGCCGGCGGGACGGTGGGCCACCGGGCCACCGAGACCCTCGTGTGCGGCGTGGACGCCGCCGACCGGCAGGCCCTGACGGACCTCCGCGCGCTGCAGGGCCGCCACGGCATGACGGTGGAGGCGCTGACCCTGCGCGCCGCCCGCACCCTCGAGCCGGCCCTGAGCCCGCGGCTGTCCGCCGCGTTCCGGATCCCCGACGACCACCAGGTGGACCCGCGCCGCCTCGTGGCCGGGCTGCTCGCGGCCCTCGTCGCCCCGGAGCTCCCCGACCTCCCGGAGCCCGCCGGGCTCCCGGCCGCGCGCGACGGCGGACCGGCCCGCCTCGTCCACGACCTCGCCACGGGGCTGCGCCGCAACGCCGAGGGAGCGGCGACCGGCGTCCGCCTGGCCGGCGGCGGGATGGTCTCCGCGACCTGGACGGTCCTCGCTCCCGGCGCCGGGCTCGGCGAGCTCGACGGGCTGCCGGAGGACTGGCACCCGCCGCTGCGGCCGGTGCACGGGGACATCCTGCGCGCCCGGGTCCCCGCCGGGGCGCCGGAGCTGCTCGGGCGCACCGTCCGCGGTCTGGTGCACGGGGTGCCCGTCTACCTGGTGCCCCGCGCCGACGGGACCGTGGTGATCGGGGCGACCTCCCGCGAGGACGACCTGACCGGTCCCAGCGCCGGCGGCGTGTTCCGGCTGCTGCGCGACGCCCAGGCGCTCGTGCCCGGCATCGCCGACCTCGAGCTGGTCGAGGTGCTGGCCCGCGCCCGGCCCGGCACCCCGGACGACATCCCCTACCTCGGCCGGGTCCGCGACCCGGACGGCTCGCCGGTGCCGGGGCTCGTGGTCTCCACCGGCTACTTCCGCCACGGCGTCCTGCTCGCCCCGCTGGCCGCCCGGCTCGCCGCGCAGCTGGTGGCCGGCGGGACCGGAGCCGATCCGGCCGCCGACGCCGAGCACCTCGCCACCACCGACCCGCACCGCTTCGACCGCCCCGTCGAGGCCCGTCCAGGGGATCCCGCGCCGGCCGCCGCCGGGCCCGGGCCCCGGAGCAGGAGCACCCGATGACCGCCATCACCCTCAACGGCCGCCCGCGCCAAGTGGCGGCGGAGGCGACCGTCGTCGACCTCGTCGCCGAGACCGTCGGCCGCCCCCTGGGCCCCGACGGCGCCCCGCTGGACGGCGGGCGCCTCGGCGTGGCCGTGGCCGTGGACGCCGCGGTCGTGCCCCGCAGCCGCTGGCGGCGGACCCCCGTGGCGGAGGGCCAGTCCATCGAGATCATCACCGCCGTCCAGGGAGGCTGACGTGACCGCCCCGCACCCCGACCCCCTCGTGCTCGACGGCATCGAGCTGAGCTCCCGGCTGATCATGGGCACCGGCGGCCTGAGCTCGCTGCACACCCTGGAACAGGCGCTGCTGGCCTCCGGCACCGAGCTGACCACCGTGGCCCTGCGCCGCTACGCCCCCGGCCAGGGCGACTCCCTCTTCGCGCTGCTCGAGCGCAACGACATCCGGATCCTGCCCAACACCGCCGGGTGCTACACCGCCCGGGACGCGCTGCTGACCGCCGAGCTCGGCCGGGAGGCCCTCGAGACCGACTGGGTCAAGCTCGAGGTCATCGCGGACGAGGACACGCTGCTGCCCGACGTGGTGGAGCTCCTCGACGCCACCGAGCAGCTCGTGGCCCGCGGCTTCAAGGTCTTCGCCTACACCTCCGACGACCCGGCCGTCGCACGCCGCCTCGAGGATCTGGGCGCGGCCGCGGTGATGCCCCTGGGCGCCCCCATCGGCACCGGGCTGGGCATCCTCAACCCGCACAACATCGAGCTCATCGCCTCCCGGGCGTCCGTGCCCGTGGTGCTCGACGCCGGGATCGGCACCGCCTCCGAGGCCGCCCTGGCCATGGAGCTGGGCTGCGACGCCGTGCTGCTGGCCAGCGCCGTCACCCGCGCCCAGGACCCGGTGGCGATGGCCACCGCCATGCGCCACGCCGTGCTCGCCGGCCGGCTCGCCGCCGGTGCCGGGCGCATCCCGGCCCGCCGCCACGCCCACGCGTCCTCGCCGATGGCCGGGCGGATCGACACGGACGCCGCCGGTGCCGGGCCGTCCGCCGGCCCCTCAGCCGGCCCGGCGGACGTGCCGCGCGGGGACTGGGCGCCCGTGGGGGAGCGGCCGTGAGCCCGCTGCCCCCGCTCGTGGAGCCCGGCCCCGAACTGACCCGCGAGGAGCTCGAGCGCTACGCCCGGCACCTGACCCTGCCCGGGATCGGGACCCGCGGCCAGCGGCGGCTGCGGAACGCCCGCGTGCTCGTCGTCGGCGCCGGGGGGCTCGGGTCCCCGGCCCTGCAGTACCTCGCCGCGGCGGGGATCGGGACCCTCGGGATCGTCGACGACGACGTGGTGGCGGTCTCCAACCTGCAGCGCCAGGTGGTGCACACGACCGCCGACGTCGGCCGTCCCAAGTCCGTCTCCGCCGCCGAGGCCGTCACCGCGCTCAACCCGCTGGTGGAGGTCCGCACCCACCCCGTCCGGCTGGACGCGGACAACGCCGTGGACATCCTCGGCGGGTACGACCTGGTCCTGGACGGCGCGGACAACTTCGCGACCCGCTACGTGGTCAGCGACGCCGCCGCCCTGACCGGCACGCCTTGCGTGTGGGGCTCCATCCTGCGCTTCGAGGGGCAGGTCAGCGTCTTCTGGGCCGGGCACGGGCCCACCTACCGGGACCTCTACCCCGAGGCCCCGCCGGACGGCGAGGTGCCCAGCTGCGCCGAGGGCGGGGTCTTCGGCATGCTCCCCGCCACCGTCGGCGCGGTCATGGTCACCGAGGCCGTCAAGCTCGTCACCGGCACCGGGGAGCCCCTGCTCGGGCGGGTGCTGCTGCACGACGCGCTCGCGATGACCTGGCGCGAGATGCGGCTCACCCCGGATCCCGACGCCGCCCCGGTCACCGCGGTGGCCCAGCCCGCCGCGGTCTGCGCGCTGCCCGGCGCGGACGCCTCCGAGACCGTCGGGTCGGCCGAGCTGGCCCGGCTGCTCGAGCGCCGGGAGCGCGGGGAGGCGTCCTTCGCCCTGGTGGACGTGCGCGAGGACTGGGAGCGGGAGCTCGTGGCCATCGACGGCGCCGTGCCCGTCCCGCTGCAGGAGATCCTCGACCGCGGCGCGGACGCCCTGCCCCCGGAGGCCCGTGGCACGGACCTCGTGCTGCACTGCAAGGCCGGGGCCCGCTCCGCGACCGCGCTCGCCGCGCTGCGCTCCTTCTACGCCGGGCGGGAGGAGCGGGTCCGCCACCTCGAGGGCGGGGTGCTCGCCTGGGCGGCACAGGTGGACCCGGACCAGCCGGTCTACTGATCCGGTCTCCTGCGGCACACCGCTACACCACCGCGGAGGACGTGACCTTCTGTGACGCCGTCGTGACATTCCATGACGTGCGCCCGTCATCCGGTTGGTCCCGGACCGGGCGGTCTGATGCCATGGCAAGCGCCCCATTCAGAGCGGCTGAGAGATCTGGCTCGACGACGCCGCAGCAACCCGCCCTCCACCGGGGTCAGGGTGCTAATGCCAGAACCGATGGAGATCCCGGATCTGCAGTCGGTCCGTGACGTCAGCCTCCGGCGCTGCCGCCACCGGGCCCGCCCCCGGCGCGACCGGCCGACCGGCAATCCTCGGTGCGACCGAGAGGACCCCCGCATGACCCCGAGCACGGTCGAGGAGACCACCGCCCATCCCCGCGCCGGCACGGACCTCGCCGCCGGCCTGCCCGGGGACTACGCCGGGCTGCGGGAGCACTTCCGGCCGCTGTTCGCGGAGATCGCCGCCGGCGCCCTGGACCGGGACCTCCGGCGCGCGCTGCCCTACGCGGAGGTCGGCCGGCTGGACCGGGCCGGGTTCGGTGCCCTGCGCGTCCCGGCGGCCCACGGCGGCCCCGGGGTCAGCCTCGAGGACTTCACCCGGCTGCTGGTCGACCTGGCCGAGGCCGACTCCAACATCGCCCACCTCTACCGCTCCCACCACGGCTTCGTGGAGTCCCTGCGCTTCCTGCCCCGGGAGCTCCAGGAGGTCTGGTACCCGCGGGTGCTGGCCGGAGCCACCGTCGGCAACGCCTCCACGGAGAAGGGCGGCAACGCGCTGGGCACCCTGAACACCGTGCTGAGCCGGACCGCCGAGGGCTGGGAGCTCACCGGCCGGAAGTTCTACGCCACCGGCTCCGTCTTCTGCGACTACACCCGCGTCTCGGCCGCCCTGGACGGCCGCGACGGGCGGCGCTTCGCCGTCGTCGCCACGGACGCCGAGGGCGTGACGCTCGAGGACGACTGGGACGGCTTCGGGCAGAAGCTCACCGGCACCGGCACCGCGGTCTTCGAGCGGGTGCGCGTCCCGGAGGACGCCGTGCTGGACCGCACCGCCGGCAGCGCGGAGGCCGTCCACGAGGCCGCCTTCTTCCAGCTCGTGCTGCTGGCCGTGCTGGCCGGCATCGCCCGGGCGGCCCGGCGGGACGCGGTGGAGACCATCGCCGGACGCCGGCGGACCTTCAACACCGGGCTCGGCCTGCCGTTCCGCGACGACCCGCTGATCCAGGAGGCCACCGGGCGGATCTCCGCCAAGGCCTTCGCCGCCGAGGCCACCGTCCTGCACGCCGCCCGCGCCCTGGACGCCGGGATCGCCGCCGCCGCAGCGGCCGGCGCCGACCGGCCGGACTTCACCGGGGCCCTCCCGGCGGCGCTGCACGAGTCCGAGATCGCCGTGGAGCACGCCCAGGTCACCGTGCCGGAGCTGGCGCTCGGCGCGGCCCAGGACCTGTTCCTCACCGTGGGCGCCTCCGCCACGTCCACGGCCAAGGGCCTGGACCGGCACTGGCGCAACGCCCAGACCGTGGCCACCCACAACCCGATCGCCTTCCGCGCCCGAGCCCTCGGCGACTACCTCATCAACGGCACCCTGCCGGAGGGCCTGAACGCCATCGGCGACGCGAGGACCGGCGCCACGACCGACGCCACGACCGACGCCGCGACCGATGCCACGACCGATGCCACGACCGACGCCGACCGAACCCCAGGAGCCTGACGCATGAGCACCACGACCACGGCCGCCCCGGGCCGCAGCAGCATCGTCCACGGCAAGAAGCGCGTCCTGGCCTCGGCCTTCGCCGGGACCACCATCGAGTGGTACGACTTCTACCTCTACGGCACCGCCGCCGCACTCGTCTTCAACGTCCAGTTCTTCCCCATGGCCACCGAGCTCGGCGGTATCGTGGCGTCCTTCGCCACGCTCGCGGTCGGGGTGATCGCCCGGCCCCTGGGCGGGATCATCGCCGGGCACCTGGGGGACCGGATCGGCCGCAAGGCCCTGCTGGTGGCCTCCCTGCTGCTCATGGGCGTGGCCTCCACCCTGATCGGCCTGCTGCCCACCTACGAGGTGATCGGCTGGTGGGCCGTCGTCGGGCTCGTGGTCCTGCGCATCCTCCAGGGCCTGTCCGCGGGTGCCGAGTGGGGCGGCTCCGCGCTGCTGAGCGTGGAGCACTCACCGGCCCGGCACCGCGGGTTCTTCGGGTCCTTCACCCAGATCGGCTCCTCCGCCGGCATGCTGCTGGCCACCGGCGCGTTCTTCATCGTGCAGAACGTCATGAGCGAGGAGCAGTTCGCCGCCTACGGCTGGCGCATCCCCTTCCTGCTCTCGGCCCTGCTCGTGGCGGTGGGCCTGTGGATCCGCCTCGGCGTGGCCGACGCCCCGGAGTTCCTGGAGCACCGGGCCTCGGGGAACGTGGCCAAGGCCCCCCTGCGGGAGCTGCTGGTCCACCACCGCCGCCCGGTGCTGGTGACGATCGGCCTGCGCCTGGCCCAGAACGCCGTCTACTACCTGGTGACGGTCTACATGCTGACCTACCTGCGGGACGTGCGCGGGGACAGCGCCGCGGGCGTGACCGCGGTGATGATCGCCTCGGCCATCGGCCTGTTCTCCACCCCGTTCTGGGCCTGGCTCTCCGACCGGGTGGGCCGCAAGGTCGTCTCGGTGACCGCCTACGCGGCGATCGGCGTCTTCGGCTGGGTGCTGTTCGCCTTCCTCGAGGTCGGCCCGCTCGCCCTGCTGCCGCTCGTGGTGATCCTCGGCATCAACCTCGTCCACGACGCGATCTACGGACCGCAGGCGGCCTGGTTCGCCGAACAGTTCCCCGTGCACGTGCGGTACTCGGGCGTGAGCTTCGGCTACCAGGTCGGCACCGTCCTGGGCGGCGGGCTGATGCCGATGATCGCCGCCCTGCTCTTCGCCGCCGGCGGGGACACCCCGTGGCTGATCGCCGGCTACCTCTCCGTGCTGGCCGTGCTCTCCGTCGTCGCCGCCCTGGCCGCGAAGGATCCCGCCCGGGACCAGCGCGGCACCGAACTCACCGATCTGCACGCCGGCCGGACCGCGGCCGCCCCGGCCCTCGCGACCCCCGCCGCCGCGAGCGCCACCCGGACCACCCCCGAGAGGACCACCGTATGAGCCGCCCCCTGCTGCTGAACGCCTTCGACATGATGGTGCCCGTGCACCAGTCACCGGGACTGTGGCGCCACCCGGAGGCCGGGGTCGCCGGCTTCGACACGCTCGAGTACTGGACGTCGCTGGCCCGCACCCTCGAGGAGGGCGGCTTCACCGCGCTGTTCCTGGCGGACGTCCCCGGCGTCTACGACGTGTACGGCGGCGGGGCAGAGGCCACGGCCCGCGGGGGAGTGCAGTACCCGGTGCTCGACCCGCTCGTCGCGGTGCCGGCGATGGCCGCGGCCACCGAGCGGCTCGGCTTCGGGGTGACCGCCTCGGTGACCTACGAGGCCCCCTACCTGCTGGCCCGCACCTTCGCGACCCTCGACCACTTCACCCGCGGGCGGGTGGCGTGGAACGTGGTGACCTCCTACCAGGACTCCGCCGCCCGCAACCTGGGCATGGACCGGCAGATCCCGCACGACGAGCGCTACGACCGCGCCGACGAGTACATGGAGGTCATGTACAAGCTCCTCGAGGGCTCCTTCGAGCCGGGGGCGGTGAAGGCGGACGCCGGCACCGGGGTCTTCGTGGACCCGGAGCTCGTGCACCCCATCGGCCACGAGGGCACCTGGTTCTCCGTGCCCGGCCAGGCGCTGACCCACCCCGGACCCCAGGGCACCCCGTTCCTGTTCCAGGCCGGCGCCTCGAAGCGCGGACAGCAGTTCGCCGTGGACCACGCCGAGGCCATCTTCTTCATCGGCAACACCCCGCAGCTCGTGCGCCGGTGGACCGACGGCGTCCGGGCCGAACTGGCCGCGCAGGGACGGGCCGAGGACGCCGTGAAGACCTTCGCCATGGCCACCGTGGTGGTCGCCGAGACCGACGACGAGGCCCACGCCAGGCTCGACGGATACCGCCGGCACGTGGACATCGAGGGAGCGCTGTCCCTGTTCGGCGGCTGGACCGGCGTCGATCTGGCCGGGGCGGACCCCGACGCGCCGCTCGAGTACGTGGCCACCGACGCCAACCAGTCCGCGCTCGCGGCGTTCACGTCGCTGTCCCCGGACCGGACCTGGACGGTGCGGGACCTGGCCGAGTTCGTGGCCATCGGCGGCCGCGGGCCCGTCATCGCCGGGGCGCCCGGCACCGTGGCGGACGAGCTCGAGCGCTGGCGCGAGGAGGCCGGCGTGGACGGCTTCAACATCTCGGCGGCCGTGCGGCCGGCGGACCTGGAGCGGTTCACCACGATGGTTTCGCCGGAGCTGCGGCGCCGCGGCCTGCTGCCGGAGCCCGGGGCCCTCCCCGCCGGCAGAACGCTGCGCGAGGCGCTGGCCGGCGCCGGGCCGAGGCTGGCCGACGACCACCGCGGGGCCTCCTACCGCCGGTGACCGCCGGGCCGTCGGGGCACCCCGCTCGACGGATCCGGTGGTCGGCCGCCGTCCCGAGTCCCCGGCACGAAGCGCCCCTGCCCGGGAGAGGGCAGGGGCGCTTCGCCGCGCCGAGGCGCAGAAGGCGACCCCCGACCGCCGGGGAACGGATCATGGGGGTCACTGCACCGGCGTGGGGGCCGGTGCTACCCGAAAAGTACCAGACGGTAATATCGCGGTGCACAATCCTGTGCAGATGCATGAATCTTGTTCCTCGGGGCGCCTCCCGACGTCCGACCCTCATTTCTCCCGGCTCATGCTGCGACGACTGGAGGCGCGGGCCATCAGGTGCCATCGGAGCGGGGAACGAGGCGCCACGGATGTGTGCACACATGGTCCACTAGAAGCCCCGGAGGATCACGTTCCAGTAGTGCCGGGGGAGGACCTCGAGGTCGAAGAACCAGGAGGCGCGTTTCGGGGCCAGCAGCGGCACGCCGGGGATGCTGGGCGCCAGTTCGTTGTCCCGGTCGAACTCGGCTAACACGGCCCGGCCCCGCTGCACCGTCACGGGGGTCACGGTGTACCCGTCGTAGGAGGCCGTGGGATCCCGGCCGTCACGGGCGGCCAGGAGGTTCTCGGTGAGGATCTTCGTCTGGTGGCGCAGTGCCCCGCCGGACGAGGCGGTCCCCAGCGCGGCAGCGTCCCCGCAGGCCCACACGGTGGGCACACGGCGGTGGCGCAGGGTCTGCGCATCCACGTCCGCGTAGCCGGCCCAAGCGGCGCCCGGGCCCGGCGCGACGCCCAGTCCCGCGTCGGCGATCCAGGCCGGGGCCCGGTGGGCGGGGCTGTGGTGCAGCAGGTCGTAGGACAGATCCCGCGGCGTCCCGTCGACCGTGGCCCGCAGTCGGCGGGAGCCGGCCTCGATCGACTGCACGTGGGCGCTCGTCAGGACCGTGATGCCGTAGCGCCGGACCCAGGGCATCAGCACCCGGTCCACGTCCGGCTGGCCGAACACGGTGGCGGTGGGCGTCAGCAGGGTCACCTCGATGTCCTGCAGAACACCCTGGCGCTGCCAGTAGTCGCAGGCCAGGTAGAGGATCTTCTGCCCGATCTGCGGCGTGGGCGCCGGGCCGTCCGGGATCGTGAACAGCGCCCGGCCGCGGCGCAGCCCGCGGATCGGCTCCCAGGTCCTGGGGGCCAGCTCCACGGTGTAGTTGGTCGAGGCGTGCGGGCCGGCCATCGCCTCGGCACTGCCGGGGACACGGTCCCAGTCCGGGGTGGAGCCCGCGCAGATCACGACGTCCCGGTAGCCGATGTGCTCGCCGGAGGACAGCGTGGCCGTCCGTGCCGCCGGATCCAGTGCCTGGACACGGTCCTGGATCCATCGCACGCCGCGAGGCATGACGCGGTGCTGGGCGCGGGACATCTGGGGCACGGTCTTCAGTCCGGCGCCCACGTAGGAGAGCAGCGGCCGGTAGTGGTGCGTGGACTTCGGCTCTGCGATCACGATGTCCGTGATGCCCTTGCGGCGCAGTCGTGCGGCCAGGGAGATCCCGGCATTGCCGCCGCCGATCACGAGGACGTCAGCGGCGTGATCCGAGGGTGCAGTGGTCATCGTGACTCCGTGGGACGAGGATGGCTCCACGGCCCCGATCGGGGCCGCCCGACCATTCGACCACGAGCCGCGGCGCCCACGCCCGGGCGGTGGGCATCCGAGGATTGAGAGGTTCCCTGGATGTCGATGTCGAGGAACTTGCCGGTCAGGGCGGCTGATCGCCGGAGCGAGGTCGGTGCCTGTTCCGCCAAGCGTCCGGATGAAGCGGCGTCCTTCTGCCGAATATGAATGGCGGCGCACCCTGTCCGGTGGGGAGGCATTCTGCGCATAGATTCTCGGACCATCGCTCACTGACAAAGTTGGGCAGCACTCGGGCCGTCTCATCGTCACTGAGCTGCTCCGGACGGTGCCCCGCGGGTTCGTCATTCCGGTTGGGGTGGCCGAAGAACTCACCGCACCGCCACGCAGCGGTCTCAGCGTGCCCCTTCAACTGAAAGCACCCTCCCTGAAGGCTGTGCGGTCCCTCGCCGTGCACGGCCACCGGCCACCGGAGACGCCCGGCTTCACCGAGCAGCGTGGCCGGCTTCCCAGGGCTGGCGACTGTTGAACCTGTACTGCGGTTGAGCTCGCCTCGGGAGTCCTATTCGTAGTACTCGAAGTGCGGCTCACCCTGGACGCCTGCGCGTTGCATCGCCTCCTGCAGTTCCGGCAGTGCCGTGAAGGCGCGGGCCTCGTCGACTGAATCGAAGTAGTGGAGCACGAGCACGTTGTCCGGATCATCGACCATGCGGTGCACTGACTCGCCTGTGATGTTGCTGAATGCCGGTACGTCCGAGACGGAGTCGTAGACCTTTCGCCAGGCGTCGTAGTCGGCCACGCGGTGCCGGATCAGGAGCAGTGCCATAGTGGTCTCCCCGAGGACTGGATTGACGGGCGCGCCCGACCCAATGGTGGGAGGGCGCTGGTGACTACGTGCCACGCTACGCCCCGCTCGGTCGCCCCGGAAGGGGCGACCGAGCCGGGTCCGGGGCAGGACGCGGATGACGCGTCGACACCTGCCGATTCATCAGTCTCTTATGAGCGATTCTCGGTCAGTGGTGCCGCTCGACGCCGCCGAGTGTCGCTTTCAGGAGCCGACCGCACTCTCGGGCCAGTTATCACGTGGATAGTGCGGTCGACCTGTGCTACTGAGACGAAGGATTTTGCTACAAACTCGCCGACCGGCCCAAACCGTCCATTCGGGTGTGAGCCGCGGCGACAAGTGGTGGTGTTGTGACAGAGCTATACGGCGGCATCGAGGTCTTGCCTCTCGATCGGAGTCGTCGGACCGGCCGAGCTCGAGGTAATCAACGGGTTGACCGGCCGCGGGCGACCGTCCCACTTCCTTGGTAGTGGGACGGTTGGTCGCAAGAGCGTCAGATCGAGGTTGGCATCGGCGATTCCTGTTCCATAAGTTGGGTCAAAAGTACAGTCCCGTTTCAGCTGTACGGATCCGACCTTCGGTACGCTGTCGTCATGGATTTGGGTTATGCGCGGGTCTCGACGGCCAAACAAGACCTCGATCGGCAGATCGATGCCCTCCGACAGGTGGGGATCGCGGCGGAGCGGATCTATGTGGACAAGAAGTCCGGGGCCACGACTGACCGCCCCGGGCTGACCGCGGCGCTGGCTTATGCCCGGGAGGGTGATGTGATCGTGGTGCATACCTTGGACCGGCTGGGGCGCACCGTGCGCGACACTCTGAACCTGATCCATGATCTGGCCGAGCGGGGGGTGGGGGTGCGCAACCTGGCGGATCCGATCAAGGTGGACTCCACCAACCCCAATGATCCGATGGCGCAGTTGGCGGTGGTGCTGCTGGCTTTGTTCGGTCAGATGGAACGCACCTACACCCTGGAGCGGGCCGCCCACGCGAGGGCGGTGGCCACGGCCAAGGGGCGGCGGATCGGGCGGCCCTCCGTGGTGGATGCGGACAAGCTGGCCTACGCGGTGCACCTGCGCGAGACCGGGCACACCATGGCGCAGATCGTGGCGAAGACCGGGATCACCCGCACCACGCTCTACCGGCACCTGCCGCCCCGGCCGGTCGAGTCGGTCACGGTCGAGTCGGTCACTGCTGCCGAGGCCGAGCGGGGTGCCGCGGGCTGATCAGGTTACGGCGGTGGCTGGGGGTGGGCAGGGTCCGGTGTGGAGGTTGCGCTCCGGCCACGGGGTCAGCCACAGCTTCAGGTGGATCTCGTTCCACCTCGGGGTTGGTGGCCGGTCGATAGGTGATCGGGGTGGTTTCAGCAGTCCAGGTGCTGGAGATCGTCGAGCAGCCATTCCGTCAGCTGTGCGGCCGGCACCACGGTCGTGGCCGCACGCAGCTGCCGGGTTTCCTCGGGCGAAAGAGTCGCACCGGTGGTGTTCGCGGTTTCGGTGGTGTGCACGACTCGCGCGGTGGCATAGCCGGCGGCCAGGGCCGCACTCCAGAGCGGGTGGCGGTCGTATCCCGGGTGCGCCGGATCGGAGCTGCCGAGCTCCAACCACCGTGTCGAGGTCAAGGGGTAACGGGCGAGGGGCATCAGACACTGGTGCAGCACCCAGGTGACATCGGCCCAGCGGCCCGCGGGAGTGACCACCATGGGGTAGTAGGTGGCGACCCAGTGGGCGGGGGAGTGCGGGTACAGCTCAACGGCGAGAGTCCCGGAGGCAGAGGCGTCCATGCCGGCTTCCTGGTTGCTGGTGAAGAATCACGTCGCGAAAGCGGCCAGGGATGAACCCCACTGCGGACGAAGACGAAACCCGATGGTGATGGTCCACGGTAGACACCACACGGACACCGAGGGAAGCACGCTGATCCTTGTGACCTGCGGCATCTTTCAACTGAGGGGATGCTTGACGTCTCATCCACGGTGGGTCGGCTGTTCGACTCGTGTGGGAGTGATGCCGGCCATAGGTCATGTCGCGGGATCCCCATGGGTGGTGCGATCGGGAGCCAATGCGCCCCTCACGGCCAGCGTCACAGGATGTTGCGCGGCGCCGGCTGCCCGGTGTTCCCGCCCCACACCATTCCGGTGCGGTGGAGCGCCGCTGTGGTTGGTTGTGGCTTAGCACTCCCAGATCGGATCCCTTGCGCCTGAGGTTTCGCTCCCTCGGGGCCGAGTCGCTCATAGGGTCGAGGCGCTCATGGGGTCGAGGTGCTCACCAGGGCGAGGTAGTGACGACTGCTGTCCGGGTCTGGCTTGACGGGTGTCACCTCGTCCGGAGGACAGGAACGGGGGGCCTGCCCCGGGGTAGGGACAGGCCCCCGTCAAGGATGGGTTTGAACTCAGGAGCGCTGTTTGAGGGAGTCGCGGATCTCGGTGAGCAGCTGCACCTGCGGGTCGACCTCCTCCTCGGCCGGGGTGATGCCCAGGCGCCGGTTGCGGGCCTCGATCAGCTTGTTCATGGGCATGATGATCGCGAAGTACACGGCGGCGGCCACGAGCAGGAAGTTCACCAGCGCCGTGAGCAGCACCCCGAACTTGATGTCGTTGCCGTTGAGAGTGACCATCGCGAACGAGTCGAAGTTGGGTGAGCCCACCAGTGCGGAGATGGCGGGCATGAGCACGGACTCGACCAGGGCGTTGACGACCTGGGCGAAGGCGGCGCCGATGATCACGGCGACGGCGAGGTCCAGGACGTTGCCCTTCATGATAAATTCTCTGAATCCTTTAAGCATGCGCTCAGACTACCGGTGTTGAGCTCCCCCGGAGCCGCTCCCATCCACCTTTAGAGACGCTTTCGAGAACTTGCGATGCGCCGGTGGCGGCATATCGGTCTGAGCGGCCACTACTGTCGGCACCCACGGGTTCTGTATGCCCGTCTCCTGCGGGTGGACAGGGGGGTGGCACCGGGTGCAGGGGGCGGGTCTTGACGGGGAGAGCGGTAGTAGCCGGCTCGGAGTGCGCAGCAGCGGGTCGGCCCGATGTCGGGGGATCCGCCTCCCGTGCCCGGGTCGGGGCGCCGGTTCTTCGAGCTCAAGGGGGCGGGCACGGCGCGGGCCTCGGTCCCCCCAGGGGGGGCCGAGGCCCGTGATACCCCGTCTGGATCAGCCTTGCTGGTCCTCAGGGTTCTGCCCGCCGAGCAGGCCGCCGGCGTGTTCCTGAGCCTGGTCCACCTGGTCCTGGAACTTGTTGCCGGTGTGGTCATCGACCATGTCGCCGCCGCGCTGGATGCCCTGCTCCACCTTGTCCGGGTTCTCGCCGGCGAAATTCTTAGCCTTGTCCGCAAAGCCTCCGATGTCCACCATGCTGACTCCTTCCTCGATCGGTCAGGGCGAATCCTCTCCGCCCGGGAACTCCCCAGCCTGGAGCACCGCTTCGATTCATGTCAATCGATCGCCGAAAAGACCCAGGGTGTGGAAGTGCGCACGGTAAGGGGTGCGCGATGACTCGTCCGGGAAAAGGGATCAGCCCCTCCAGCCGGGCAAATGAGGTGGCTGCTCCTGGCTGTCCTGTTCCGGAAAAGGGAACGTCTGAACCTCTACACGCCCTCAGCGATGGCGCGCAGAGCCTCGAGGTGACCGGTGTAGGCGGTGCGCCCGGTGGGAGTGAGCGAGAGCCAGGTGCGGGGGCGTTTGCCGACGTAGCCCTTGCGGATCTTCACGTAGCCGGCGGCCTCGAGCTGGGCCGCCTGTTTGGAGAGCACCGAGTCGGAGACCTCCACGGTGTCGCGCACCCGGGCGAACTCGGCCTCGTCGACCTGGGCCAGGGCCGCGACGATGCTCAGGCGCACCGGGGCGTGAATGAGCTCGTCCAGCCGGTGCCGGGCGTGGCGTCCTGCCCTGGTGCTCATCTGGCCCCCCAGCGGATCACGACCGCAGCCACCAGAGCGGGAACGGCGGCCACGGTCGCCCCGGCGGCGACCATGGGCCAGGTATTGGGGGAATTCTGGGCGGAGAGGTTCAGCCACGGCAGCACCACGGTCAGCGTCAGCACGAAAGAGGCTGCGATCCCGCCCCGCGACCACGCCTTGGCCCGGCGCGGCACGGTCCGCGCCACCCGCTCGATCCAGCACACCGCTACCACCCAGGCAACCACGAACACCGCGGTGGCCACGGTATAGCTCACCCGGTCGGAGCGCATGTTCTGGGCGGCCATGTAGAGGACCGTGATCACCCCGAACACCGCCGTCGCCCCGGCATGCACCGCACGGTCTCGGGAGGTGACCAGGGGACGGCTCCGGATAGCGTCCAGCCGCTGCCGGGCTTGGTCGGGGGTGAGGTGATGGCCCACGGGGTCCTCCTGCAGAAAAGACATGATGTCACGATCAAAGCAAATACTTTCCACTCTCACAAGTATGTGCCTTGGACCAATTGCTGCTCATCAGCCCACCGCCCCTCCCAACTCATGAGTTATGAGCCAGCTTGGTTGCGAGACATTGACTGGGTTGTCGGCAAGGGGCGGATTGATTTGGTCATCTCTGCCCGAGTGCGGCCCCGGCAGGGGCCCCCGGTCCATGAGGTCATGCAGCATCAGGTGGACGGGTTCATCGCCCGATCCTCAGGAAGGAGTGTCGGGCCGTTGTGCTGTACCAGTCCACAGTGTGGGCGATTCCTTGGGCGTAGGGCGTTACCTGGCCGGGGCCAAACGTCGTGGTGTAGGCGCTGGCATCGACAGTGTGCGGTTGGCTGAACTGGTAGAGCATTTCCGCGCCCTCCCGGGCCACTGGCCACACCAGGCCCAGGGTGCGTGCCGATCGTTCTCCGAGGCGCAGGACCCTGACCGGTCGGTGCACCTGGGCCGAGAGCAGGTCCAGGAAAGCCTGTGCGGTGATGGGTTCCGGGGTGGGCAGGTGCCACGCCCGGCCCAGGGCCGCCTCGTGCTCGCCGAGCTCGGCCAGGCCGTGGGCGAAGTCCTCGACGAACATCGGGCCCAACGGCTGATCGAGTTCACCGACCCACAGCGCTGGGCCGTGGGTGAGGGCGGGGCCGAACAGATTGCGGCCCAGCAGGGACTCCACGGCCGGGCCGTAGAGTTCCGGGGCGCGGCCGATGACGGTGGCCACTTGTCCGCTGCTGTGGGCGGCGATCACCCGCTCGGCGAGCCAGGCGCGCAGGACCCCCTTGTCGCTCACGGGCCGGTAGGGCAGCCCCTCGGTCATGGGCCCGGTGACCCTGCCGTACATCCAGGTGTCGTCGGCGAACACCATCGTCGCGCTGGCGGCCCGTGCGCCGGCGAGCACCCCGTCCACCGCGGCCGGAAAACTCTCCCGCCACTGGGTGAACGGGACGTTCACGGTGTTGTAGACCACACCGGCTCCCCGGCACACTTCCCGCATCCGCTCGGCGTCCCTGGCGTCCCCGGCCGCCACCTCCACACCGGGCGGGGTGTTGAGGCGTCCGCTGCGGTTGATCGCCCGCACCCTGCGTCCCCGGCGGAGCAGTTCGCGCACCAGAGCGCTGCCGGTTCCGCCACTGGCACCGACCACCACGTGCATCCTGTCCGTACTGCTCACCGTCGTCACCTGCCGCTCATCGTCTCCCCGTGCCACCGGTCATGAACGCCCGCGCACCTGATGGCTTGTGGGTGCTGCTGCTTGACCTCGCCTCTACCGTGCCCCTTCGCGAGCGGTCACCGCATCCATGTTCTGGCCGGATGTCAGCGACATGACGTTGCTGGTGCGGTCCAGGAGGAAGCCATCGACGCCATTCCAGCCCCGCAGCAGAGCTTCTCGGGAGTGAATTTGCCCACTGTCGCTGCAGTGTCGTGGTCGGGTGTGCCAGGGCGGGGTGGCCCCCCGGCCACCCCGCCCCGTGCTGCTTCGTCGCGTACCCATGATCTGGCTCGCACCGCGGATCCCCCCGGAACCGAGGGTGCGGCCGGTCGACGCGGCCGAAGCTGGAGGATGGTCGGATGCAGATCACCTGTCCCCCTGATAAGCCACGATGCTCGCTCCCGCCCCGTCCGGCAATTCCGAGGATGTGGTGGTATTCACAACGTGACACATCAATGTGCGGTTGTGAACAGAAGGGCCCAGGGGTGGGCGGCCGGTGCGGGAAGGGATGGTCTGTGCGCAGAATCAGCCGCAGACGTCTGAGGTCTCGCCCATCAAATCGTCGACCACCCACTCCGAGAGCTGTCCGGCGGGCACAAGGAACGTGTCCTCTCGCAGCAGCTGGGCATCCTGGGCCGAGAAAGGCCCCTCGGCGGTCTCGGTGTCGTGGACGGCCAGTGCGGCTGCGTAGCCGGCGGCCAGCTGGGCAGCCCACCCCCGGTGGCCGGCGTAGCAGGGGTGATCGGCATCGGGGCTGCACGCTTCCAGCCACCGTGCCGGCTCCAGGGGAGTCGTCACGGCGGGCATCTGGTGTTGGTGCAGGTCCCAAGTGACCTCGGCCCAGCGGCCTGCGGGGGTCTCCACCATGGGGTAGCAAGTGGCGACCCACCGGGTGGGAGAGACGGGGTGCAGCTCGACGGCCAGAGGCCCAGATGCAGAGTTGTTCATGTCTACTTCCTGTTCGAAGGTGACGGATCGTCTGACGGCGGCGGCCTGGGCAAGATCGCGCCGACGGGTCGGGGGGGCCTGGTGGTGATTGCCCAGGGTAGGCACTGGGCCGACCACTTTGGAAGCAAGCTGAGTAATGTGACAGCTGGCCGCCGTTCAACCTAAGGGATGCGAGGTGACGCATTTGGCCCGGGTGCTGACTGGGGGTCGCCGGTGGTGTGGGCCGGTGTCATGACGCTGGGGGTGTCTGCTTCTCGGGTCTTTCGTGGTGGTCGACAGCGCTGCTGCGCAGGTTGTCAGGCGCGGGAACGATGGGCGTGGGGAGAGTTGCCACCAGGTGCGGGGCGATGCGTGCCAGACGAGCGAGGTAACCGTGGTTGGGCTGGGGTTGGCTGAGCGTTGGGCACCTCCCGGCAGAGTGCCAATGAATGGTTCACCGACTGACCCTGCCTCTGGCGGAGTTTGTCAACGGGTGAGACCGAGTCTTAGGAACTCTCGGCGCGGTGGGGCGTCTCGCAGGTCAAGGGATGCGAGACGTCTCGTGGCAGAAATTTTCGTCCGCATGTTTCCGCGGATCCGGGTGTCTCGCATCCTTGTGCTTTATCCGTACCCCTCGAATCGGATACTCAACGTCAGTTGCGAGACAGATGAGGTGACATGGGGAAGCTAATCGGGTACGCCAGGGTGTCGACGCGCCAGCAAGACGCAGACCGCCAAGTGTCTGACCTTCTGAATGCCGGCGTGCGACGTGATGACGTGTACGTCGACAGTGGAGTGTCTGGAAGTCGTGCGTCCCGCCCAGCCTTCGACAGGGCGGTGGCCGCCCTCGAGGAGGGTGACACGCTGGTCATCACGACGCTGGACCGGTTGGGTCGGTCGACGCAGAACATGCTGGTCTTCGCCGAAGCGCTGCGGGGCAGGGGGGGCGGACTGCGGGTGCTGAATCTGGGTGGGGGAGATGTAGACACCGCGACCCCGATGGGCTCGATGGTGTTCACGGTCATGGCCGCCTTGGCCCAGATGGAGTTGGAGATCAAGCGGGAGCGAATCACTGACTCGGTGGCCAAGCGCAGGGCCGCCGGTAAGGACCTCGGCGGGCGGCGCCAGACCTTCACCGACTCCCAGGTCCGTAACGCGCTGCGGCTGATCGACACGGGGGAGCCGGCCACCCAGGTGGCTCGGGACCTCGGCATGTCTCGGGCGACTCTCTATCGGCGGATCCGGGAGTTGCCCCCAGGGGTGGGGTGAGTCCAGGAGGCTTGCACGGATGGCATCCAACGCTTGCCTGCGTATGCGTATGGCCATTGCCGGAGACGGTTAGGCTCTCCAGGGGCCGATTTTTCGCAGTGACGATCCTGCAGTCACGCTGGTGCGTCGTAGTCGCCGATGCGGCGAACGAGCTGGGTCAGGCTCCCCTGGCCGGCCACGTAGCGGTCCGTGTCAGCCATCGCTTGCGGAACAGTCGCCAGGGGCTCCAGGGCCGCATGGTGCCAGCTCATTTCCGCAGCCAGCGCCTGTTGCAACTGTTCCCGGGGCGTCCCCGTTTGCGGGGTAAACGCACCTAATGCCTCGCTTAACGGCTTCATTCCAGCACCCCCATCGGTTCAGCTAACCCCACGGCAATGCCGCAGCGCACCTGCTTCGGCGTACATTAAGGGCCCTTCGTGGACGCGTCATGCACGGGGGACAGTGTCACACGAAGAACTGATAGGTGCCGTTGTTGTCGCGACGACCGGGGGTCCTGGCACTCCGGGTTTAGGTGGCGCCCCACATTCACTGCCCGGTGTGGGTGGTCGCCGGGATGAACTGAGCGGATGGTGTGTGCCGGCCAGGGCCCTGGCTGGTTCCGGGTCAGGGGTATGAGGGGCTGGTGCGGCGTGGCCCGGGCGCGCAGGCCAGTTCGTTCTCTCCCAAGGACAGGACAGGGGTGCCGGCGACGATCAGGTCGGCCCGGCTCCAAGGCCGTTCCTGAACGAAGTAGGGCAGCTCGTGAGCCATCCACTCGTGCCAGAACCGGCGCGACTGTCCGGCGTCGCCGTTGGTGCCGTGGGCGACGTCGCGGACGATGCCCCGTTCCTCGGCCAGCTGGTGGTCGGCCTGCACCCAGATCCTCCGGTCGATCTGCTCGGCGAACCGGCGCTGGTCGGCTCCGGTGCCCTCGATGATCACGGCCCGCAGCCCGGCCGGGATCTCGATCGTCCCCTGGCGGCCGTGGGCGGGCCAGGCAGGTGGGCGGAAGGAGACCGCCAGGCCCTGGTGCAGTGGCTCCAGGATGTCGTGGGCGAGCAGGTGGCCCCACCCGAAGAACGGCTCGTGCCAGGCCACATCGTCGGTGTGCACCACGGCCGCCGGAGCAAGGTGAGGCAGCAGCAGCTGAGCGAGGGTGGACTTGCCCGCCCCGCCACGGCCGTCGACGGCCACGATCCAGGGTCGGCCCGGGGCGTGCTCGAGGCCCTCCAGGAGGAGGGCGGCAACGTCTTCGATCCTGACAGCCGACCACGGGCCGGCCTCGGGCTCTTCGGGCGGCAACACCAGGGGAGGGGACATGCCTGCCTTCTTCCGGGAGTCTGCATGGCTGGTCGGTCTGGACGGTCCCGCGCACCGTGCTGGTTGGCGTGCGGTCTCAGCGCCGCGTTGGCGCGCAGTCCTCATCGTCGGGGACGGCGCGCGGGCCGGGGGTGACGATTCTGCGGACAGCCTCCTCGGTGAGGGAGCGATCGGACGGGTCGTCGTCCAGGGCCCGGTGCAGGGCCAGCCCCTCGATCAGGGCGTCGAGCTGCCGCGTGGTCCAGGGGTCGAAGTGCCGTTGCAGCTCCTGGCGGCTGCGCCGCATCCAGGAGGTGGTGATCGCCCGGTACCGCGGCTCGCGCGCGGCCAGGGTATAAAGCTCGTAGGCGAGCACCCGGTGCCGGTGCCGGTGGCTGTCCGGTCCGGACAGATCGTGCACCAGGGCCACGACCGCATCCACCGCCTCCTCGGGGTTCCCCGCGGCGCCCAGGCGGGCCTGGAAAGAACCGGCGATGTGCTCGGCGAAGCGGGTGAACGCCTCACGAAGCAACTCGTCCATGCTCGTGAAGTGGTAGGTCATCGATCCCAGTGGCACGTCGGCGGCCGCGGCGATCTTGCGGTGGGAGATCCCGGCCACCCCGGACTCGGCGATGAGATCGAGGGTCACCTGAATCAGCCGGTCACGCCGGTCCGGGTCGGTGCGGCGGGTCCTCACGGTAAGCTCCTCGCCTCAGATGCTGCGGATCACCCGGGCCGGGTTGCCCACGGCCAGGCTATTGGCGGGGACATCGCGGGTCACGACCGCTCCGGCGCCGATGACGCTGTTGGCCCCGATGCTCACCCCGGGGCACACAACAACCCCACCACCGAGCCAGACGTTGTCGGCGATGGTGATGGGCTGGGCCGCTTCCAGCTTGTCGCGGCGCGGTTGCGGCTCCACGGGGTGGGTGGGAGTGAGCAGTTGTACGTTCGGGCCGATCTGGCAGTCGGCCCCGATAGTGATGGCTGCGACGTCCAGAGCGGTCAGGCCCGCATTGATGAAGGTCCTGTCCCCGACGGTGATGTAGCTGCCGTAGTCCACCGTCAGCGGCGGACGGACCTCGACGCCCTCACCCACCGCGCCGAAGAGCTCCTCCAGCAGGGGCCTGGCCGAGCCGGGCTCCTCGACGTAGGCCGCGGTGTAGCGGTGGCTCAGCCGCAGCGCCCGGTGGAAGGCGGCCGCGTTGTCCGGGTCATCAGCGATGTAGAGGTCCCCGGCCAGCATCCGCTGCCGGTTCGTGCGGGAGTCACCGGCGAAGTAGTCCACCGGGGCAGGGGTGTAGTCAGTCATGTGTACGATCGTACGCATGAGAGATGCGTCCGTCCACGCGCATAGAGATGTCTCTAGCCCCTCGGCTTGAAATATGGTCCCGTCAGGGGTTCCCCATACGGGGTCCACGGGGACCTTGGGAAGTGCCATGGCATCGAGCGGCCTGACGCCTCGGGTGTCAGGCCGTTCCCTTCGGCGGGAGCTAGAAAGCGTTTACGGATTCGGTGGTGCTGGCCGCCGGCGACAGGCTGCGGGCTATGCGTCGGCCGATTTCGCGCAGAAGGGCGGTGGAGAGCTCCGGGTCGGTGGCGCTGTTGCGGTCGGTCATCGCGCTGAGGGTGTGGATCCACTGGATGCCGTGCCCGGGTGCCCGGTCAGCGCCCAGGGCGTTGTGGCCGACCACGGCGATCACCGGTCGCGGGGAGGCGCGGCGGGCCACGACCACCGGCAGTTTGCCGGCCAGGGTCTGGGTGTCCAGTCGCCCTTCCCCGGTGATGACCAGGTCGCAGCCGGCGATCTGGTCATCGAAGCCGAGCAGGTCCAGGAAGAAGCCGGCGCCGGAGACCACCCGGGCGCCCAGCAGCATCGCCGCGAAGCCCAGCCCGCCGGCGGCTCCGGCCCCGGGGAGACCGGCGGTCTCAGCGGCGGGCCAGCCGACCTCCCACAAGCGCCGGATCAACGCCCCGAGTCCGGCTTCCAGGGCCTGGACGTCGTCGGGGGTGGCGCCTTTCTGGGGGCCGTAGACGGCTGCTGCTCCGTGGGCGCCCAGCAGGGGGTTGTCCACGTCAGTGGCTGCCACCAGCTCCACCTCGTCCAGATCGACCAGGCCGGAGAGGTCCACCTCAGCGACCTGCTCCAGGGTGGCCCCGGTGGGTACGAAGGCTTCTCCGGTCCGGTCGGTGAAGACGACCCCCAGGGCGCTGAGCATCCCCGCGCCCCCGTCGGTGGTGGCGCTACCGCCCAAGGCCAGCACGATCCGGGCCGGGCGGTGGGCCAGCGCGGACCGGATGGCCTGGCCGAATCCCACGCTGCTGGATTCTCGCGGGGCGAGCCGATCGGCGGGCAGCATCTGCAGCCCAGAGGTGGTCGCGACCTCGACTACCGCAGTGGTGCCGTCGAAGGCCACCGTGGTGGTGGTGCGGTCGCCGATGGGGCCGGTCACCGGCACCGTCATCGCCCGGTACCCGGCACCCAGGGCAGCGGCGACGCTGCCGTCCCCGCCATCGGCCAAGGGCAGGAGACGTGTTTCAATCCCAGGGTCGGCATCATGAAGGCCGGCGGAGAGGGCCTCGGCGACCTGGGCGGCGGTCAGAGACCCCTTGAACTTGTCCGGAGCCACCAGCACCCGGGGCGACACGGCGGCCGTCATCGGTCCACCTCCTCCACCAGCTCGGCGGGCCGGGTCCGTACCGGGCAGGCCGCCATCGTGGGGGTGTCCCCGGCCATGGTGTGCTCCATGAGTGTTGTCCTCGGTCTCGAGAAGGGAATGCTCGGTGGCGGTGCGCTGAGCCCTGAGCAAAAGAATGAAAGCTGCCCGGCCGTGCGGACAGGCAGGGGCCGGCCAGTGCGGTGCCGGTCGGCCGGCCCCTGGGGTGCCCCGGGCGAGGCGGAAAGGTCCGGGACAGGAGTCTCAGGCGGAGGTCAGGGAGGCGGCCAGGGCGTCGACGACGGCCCGCGTGATCTCGGCGGTGTCGGCGGTGCCGCCGATGTCGCGGGTGAGGTGCCCGGCGGCGGTGGTGGCCTCGATCGCGGCCTCCACTCGGCGGGCCTCGGTGTGGAGGCCGAAGTGGTCGAGCATCAGGGCCGCGCTGGCGATGGTGCCGATCGGGTTGGAAATGCCCTTGCCGGCGATGTCCGGGGCGGTGCCGTGGACGGGCTCGAACATCGAGGGGAACCGCCGCTCGGGGTTGAGGTTCGCACTGGCGGCCAGCCCGAGGCTGCCGGCCAGGGCGGAGCCGAGGTCGGAGAGGATGTCGGCGTTGAGGTTGGAGGCCACCACCACGGAGAGCTCCTCGGGGTGCAGGACGAACTTGGCGCTCATCGCGTCCACCAGCACCGACTCCGTCTGCACATCGGGATAGTCTCCCGCCACCCGGGCGAAGACCTCGTCCCAGAGCACCATGCCGTACTGCTGGGCGTTGGACTTGGTCACGCTGGAGACCTTCCGCACCGTGCGGGTCCGGGCCAGGTCGAAGGCGAAGCGGATGATCCGCTCGCAGCCCTTCTCGGTGAACAGGGAGGACTGGACGGCGACCTCGTTGCCGGGGCCCCGGCCGGCGAGGTTGCGCCCGCCGAGCCCGGCGTACTCGCCCTCGCTGTTCTCCCGGACCACGACCCAGTCCAGCTCGGTGTCGTCGGCCTTGCGCAGCGGGGAGACCACACCGGGGAGGAAGCGCACGGGGCGGATGTTGGCCCACTGGTCGAAGTTCTGGGTGATGTTCAGCCGCAGCCCCCACAGGGACACGTGGTCCGGGACGTTTTCCCACCCGACGGCCCCGAAGAGGATCGCGTCGAAGTTCTTGAGCTCCTCCAGGCCGTCGGGGTCCATCATCACCCCGTGCTGGGCGTAGTACTCGGAACCCCAGGGGAACTCTGTCCAGTCGAAGGAGAAGGCCCCGTTGGACTGGGCGGCGATCGCGTCCAGGACCTTGCGGCCGGCGGCGACGACCTCTTTGCCCACCCCGTCGGCGGGGATCGAGGCGATCTTGAAAACCTGGTGCTCAGCCATGGTGGTGCTCTCCTTGTCGAGGTCTATCCGGTGTTGCCCGCATCACATCGCGGTGTCAGATACCAGTAGAACGCCCTCACGTCGATAAGGTCCAAGACTCAATTCGCATCCCCTAAATAGGGGATCCCTATGTCGCTGGGGGGGGGGGGGGGGGGGGGGGCGCCCGTGTGCCGGGCGGCGATTGCCAGGAAGGCCCGGGGGGCCGGGGGAAGGGCCGGGGGCCGGCTGGCCACGGCCACGTGCAGCACCGTGGTC
>NZ_JAFCWG010000006.1:0-21608 GCF_049897445.1 Kocuria sp. LHG3120
TGTGAGAGGCCCCCAGCTAGACCACTGGGTTGATAGGCCGGAGGTGGAAGCACGAACCAACGACGTGTGCAGCCGACCGGTACTAATAAGCCGACAACTTACACCACACCCCCACCCCCAACACGTGTTGGGAACGAAGGGTGGGGTCACCACAGAACACCGCGTCCACTATACGGCTCCCAACCAACAACCCCCGCGGTTGCCGGTGAAGACCCACAACTGAATACCGCCCACCACGGGCGGACAACCACAGTGACTTACCCACCCCGTACACCGGCCCACGGCCGGCACGCCCCAGCGGCGAACACGGGGTCGGGCATCAGAGTTACGGCGGTCATAGCGTGGGGGAAACGCCCGGTCCCATCCCGAACCCGGAAGCTAAGACCCGCAGCGCCGATGGTACTGCACCCGGAAGGGTGTGGGAGAGTAGGACACCGCCGGACCACACCACCAGGGTCGAGCCCCCGCACCACACGGTGCGGGGGCTCCTCGCATTTAACACCCCTGCACAACCCCCACAGCGCGGCAGCACAGCGGGGCAAGCCGGGACGACCCCCGAACAACAACAGAGCAGGCCCCCACCGGCAACGGTGGGGGCCTTCTCTGCTCCGTACGAGGCCGGGAGGGTCAGCCGACGATCTTGCCGGGGTTGAAGTTGCCGCCCGGGTCCGCCGCGGCGAACAGGCTGCGCAGGAGCTGCACGCCCTCGGGGGAGACGTCCTGCTCCATCCAGGGGCTGTGCTCGAGTCCCACCCCGTGGTGGTGGGACAGCGTGGCGCCGGCGTCGATGAACGCCTGCTGGATCGCGCTCTTGATCATGGCGTACTCGGCGTGGGGGTCCTCGCCGATCTCGTAGCCGAAGGTGAAGTAGAGGCAGGCGCCGGCGTGGTACGAGTGGGACATGTGGGACATGATCCAGCCGGTCTTGCCCTGCGACTCGAAGGCCCGGTGCGCGGCGTCGTAGACCGCCTGGTGCACCGTGGTGAGCTTGGACCACGGTGCGGCGGTCTCGGAGACGTCGCCGATGGTGTTCTGCTCGAGCAGGAAGTCGCGCAGGTACGGGGTGTCGAATTTCTTCTGGTCGTAGAGCGCGCCGGGGCCCGCGCCGAGCACCAGGGCGCCCTGCTTCTTGACGATGCCGGCCACGGCCTTCTTCCGGTGTTCCACCTCGGGCTTGGCGCCCTCGAAGCAGACGTAGGCGATGCACATGGCGTCGGTGTCCCAGCCGCGGCGCCGCATGAGCTCCCACAGCACGTCCTGGCCCTTGGCCGTGACCTTCTTCTTCAGCGTGGCGGGGGCCTTCTGGGTGGAGAGCGAGAACGCGGTCTCGTGCGCGTCGGAGACGCGGGCGAACGTGGTGCTGATGCCGGACCGGGCGATCTCGCGCATCGCGACGAGCGCCTGCTGCCACGTGGGGAACATGTACGCGATGACCTCGCGGTGCTCGGCGATGCGGTGCACGTGCACGTCCAGCTGGGTGATCACGCCCAGCCTGCCCTCGGAGCCGATGATCATCTCCCGCAGGCTCGGACCCGTGGAGGTCGAGGGGAGGGGGCGCAGCACCACGGTGCCGCCCGGGCGCACCACGCGCAGCCCGCGCACGATGTCGGCGATGTCCCCGTACTTGTCCGACTGCATCCCCGAGGAGCGCGTGGCGGCCCAGCCGCCGAGGGTCGAGTGCGTGAAGGAGTCCGGGAAGTGGCCCAGCGTCCACCCGCGGGCGTTGAGCTGCTCCTCCATGTCCGGGCCCAGCACGCCGGCCTGGATGGTGGCCAGCCCCGACGTCTCGTCGAGCGAGAGGACCTGGTTCATCCGGCCCAGATCGAGGGAAACGATCGTTCGTTCCTCATGGGGATCCGGCTGGAGGCTCCGCGAGATGCTCGTGCCGCCGCCGAAGGGGATGACCACGAGGTCGCGCTCCACCGCGAGCCGCAGCACCTGGGCGACCTCCTCCTCCGTGCCGGGGTACACGACCACGTCGGGCACCCGCGCGAAGTCCCCGGCCCGGGTGAGCAGCAGCTCGGTGACGGACTTGCCGGCCCAGTGCACGATCCGCAGCTCGTCGTCGAGGGTCAGGTGCTCTGCGCCGGTGATGGCGGCCAGTGCCTCCAGGAGGGGCTCCCCGGCGCGGGAGGCGGGGACGCTGACCGTGGAGAAGTCGATGGTGTCGCGCTGCCGGGGCCGCAGGTCCACGTCCAGGGCGTTCTTGACGAACGGGGCGAAGGCGGGCTTGTTCGCGTACTCGAAGTGCACGCCTTCCTCGCCCCACCCCCACCACTTCATGTGCTTCACGTGTGCCATCTGCGCAGTACTCTCCTGGTTCTCGGGGGGTGACGGTGGTTCAGGCGTCGATGCGCGGACGGTGCTCGGCGTAGAGCGCCCGCACCGAGGCCTCGATGCGGTCGTTGAAGGACGAGGTGGGCTCCTTCTCCCGGGCGACCAGCGGCTCGCCGACGGCCACCACCACGCGGGGGCGGCCGCGGCGCGGCCAGCGGGCTCCGCGGGGCATCGCCTCGTAGGCACCGATCAGGGCGACGGGGACCACCGGCACGCCCACGGCCTTGGCCAGGCCGGCGGCGCCGATCTTGAAGGATCCCATCTTCCCCGTGCGGGACCGGGTGCCCTCCGGGAAGATCAACAGCGGGACGCCGGCCTTCAGCAGCTGCTTGGACAGCCCCCGGTTCGCTCCGGTGCCCGTCCGGTCCACCGGGAAGGCGTTGAAGATCAGCTCGGTGAACATGCGCTTGTGCGGGGCGGTGAAGAAGTAGTCCGCGGCCACCCCGGTGGCGAGGTCCCGGCGGATGCGGCGGGGCACCGAGCCCAGGACGAGCGGCGCGTCGAGGTGGCTCGAGTGGTTGGCCACCACGATGCACGCCCCGTCCAGGGCGTCGGCCGCGGGGTGCGTCACCACGGTCCGGCGGACCGTGCGGTACGCGAGGCCCTGCAGGAACACCCGCTGGGCGATCCGGCGGGCGAGGCGGCGCCGCGGGTCGCGGAAGCGGTCGGGGCTCAGCTGCGCGGAGGACGCGGGCGGGGCCTCCGGCGCGGCCTCGGGGGAGGAGCCGGCGCTGCCGCCGTCGATGGAGCGCTGGACCGGGACCGGGTCCTGGGGGTCGCGGCGGGTCACGAGCCGGCCGCCCGTTCCTTCTGGCGGGCCGAGGCGACGAGCCCCGAGATCCGGCGCACCGCGGAGCGCGGCAGGTGCCGCAGGGCGAATCCGAGGAGCCGGTAGCGCTTGGTGGGCATCGAGAGCACCTTGCCGCGCGCGACGTCGTCGAGGGCCTCCTCGACCACGCGCTCGGGGCTGAGCCACATGAAGGAGGGGATCGAGGAGCCGCTGATGCCGGCGCGCTCGTGGAACTCGGTGCGCACCCAGCCGGGCAGCAGGGCGGTGACGTGGACGCCCGTCCCGTGGAGCTCCACGGCGAGGGCCTCGGTGAACGCGGTCGTGTACGCCTTGATCGCCGAGTACGAGCCCATCGTGACCAGGCCCGCGGTGGAGGAGACGTTGATGATCCAGCCGGAGCCGCGCGCCGTCATCGCCCGTGCCGCGGCCGAGGAGAGCACCAGGACGGCCCGGCACATGACCTCGAACGCGCGGTCGTGGGCGCCGGTGTCAGGATCGGCGAAGCTGGTCTTCACGGAGAACCCGGCGTTGTTCACGAGCACGTCCACGGGTCGCTCGGGGTCCTCGACCCGGGCGGCGACGCGGTCCACGTCGGTGCGGTCGGAGAGGTCCGCGGGCAGGACCTCGACCGGCACGCCGTGCTCCGAGCGCAGCCTGGAGGCGGTCTGCTCGAGGCGGTCCGCGTCGCGGGCCACCAGGACGAGTGCATTTCCCCGGCGGGCCAGGGCTTCGGCGAACGCGGCGCCGATGCCGGACGTCCCCCCGGTCACGAGAGCGGTAAGCATGAGATCTAGGCTACACTACGGTAGCCGTAGCGCAGCCGGGTGCGGTCCGCTCGAGGGGCGTCGTCGTCGCCCGCCGAGCAGGGCCCGCCCGCAGCCCCCCGCCCGCTCCGCACCGGCGGCCGACCAGCACACCACCGGAGGAACACCGTTGACCGAGACCCCCACCACGCGCGTCCTGCTGACGGGAGCCACCGGCTTCCTCGGGCAGGCGGTGCTCGAACGGCTGCTGTCCGCCCACGAGGGTGTGCACGTCACCGCCGTCGTCCGTCCCAAGGGCAGCATCAGCGGTGAGCATCGGCTGCGTCAGCTGCTGCGCAAGCCCGCCTTCCGCACCTGGCGGGAGAGCGTGGGCGACGACGAGGCGAAGCGGGTCTTCGCGGAGCGCACCGCGGTCCTCGAGGGGGACCTGTCGGCACTCGCGGGCATCACGGAGCCGTTCGACGTGGTGATCCACTCGGCCTCCACCGTGTCCTTCGACCCGCCCATCCACGAGGCCTTCAGCACCAACGTCGGCGGCGCCACCGGTCTCTACGACGCGCTCCTGGCCTCCGGGCAGGACCCGCACGTCATCCACGTCTCCACCTGCTACGTCGGCGGGATCGCGAAGGGCCTGCGCCCCGAGGCGGCCGTGGACCACGAGGTCGACTGGGCCGCCGAGTTCGAGGCCGCCCAGCGGGCGCGCGAGGAGGCCGAGATGGCCTCCCGCACCCCGGAGCGGCTGCAGGCCATCATCGACGCCGCCACCGCGGACCACGGCAAGGAGGGGCCCAAGTCGGTGGCCCGCGCCGCGGAGGCCGCGCGCGAGGAGTGGGTCCGCACCCGCCTCGTCGAGTACGGGCGCACCCGGGCGCAGTCCCTCGGCTGGACCGACATCTACACCTTCACGAAGGCCCTGGGCGAGCGGGTCGCCGAGCAGAAGTGGGCGGGCGCCGGCCACCGCCTCTCCGTGGTGCGTCCGTCCATCATCGAGTCCGCGCTGCGCCACCCGTACCCCGGCTGGATCGACGGCTACAAGGTGGCCGACCCGCTGATCATGGCCTACGCCAAGGGCGCCCTGCCGGAGTTCCCGGGGCTGCCGGACTCCGTGCTCGACGTCATCCCCGTCGACTTCGTGGTCAACGCGATCGTGGCGCTGGCCACGGGCGGGCACCGCGCCCCGTCGGGCGCGGCCACCCCCGACGGGCAGGCGGACCCTGCCCCCGCGTACTACCAGGTCTGCTCGGGCGCCTCGAACCCGCTCCCGTTCCACCAGATGTACGAGAACGTCCGCTCCTTCTTCCTCGCCCACCCGCTCGAGGACGCCGACGGCAAGCCGATCCGGGTGCCCGAGTGGAAGTTCCCGGCCAACAACGCCGTGGAGCGCTCGCTGGCGGTCAAGGAGCGGCTCTCCGCCGTGGGGGGCCGGATCACCTCCGCGCTGCCCGCGACCTCCCGCACCCGGGAGTGGTCGACGTCCCTACACCGGATGCAGTCCGGCCTCGGCTCGCTGCGCACCTACGTGGACCTCTACCAGTCCTACACGCGCACCGAGATGATCTTCGACGACGCCAGCACGCGGCAGCTCAACGACTCGCTGCCCGCCGGCACGCCGGAGGACCGGACCTTCGACGTCCGGTCGATCGACTGGGCCGACTACTGGAAGAACGTGCACCTGCCGGCGCTGACCACGATGACCAAGGCCTACGGCCGGCTCCAGGCGGCGTCCAAGCGGCGCGGCACGACCCGGCGGGGCCTCAGCGAGGGCACGGACGTGCTCGCGGTCTTCGACCTCGAGGGCACCGTCCTGGACTCCACGGTCATCCGCCAGTACCTCCAGCTGCGCCGCCGGACCCTGCACCTGGCGAAGTGGCCCGCGGAGGTCGCCGACCTCGTCTCGAGCGCCCCGACCTATCTCAAGGCCGAGAAGCGGGATCGCGGGGAGTTCATCCGGGCGTTCATGCGCCGCTACCAGGGCGTGCCCGCCGGGACCGTGCGGGAGCAGGTGGCCGGGCCGCTCGGCGAGGACATGCGGCGCCTCCTGCGCCCCGGGGCCCTGAGCCGGATCGAGGAGCACCGCGCCGCGGGGCACCGCACGGTGCTGGTCACCGGGTCCATCGACCTGCTCGTGGAGCCGATCGCGCACCTCTTCGACGAGGTCGTGGCGGGCCGGATGGACGAGCGCGACGGCGTGATGACCGGCTACCTCGCCGCTCCGCCCCTGGTGGACGAGGCGCGGGCCCAGTGGCTCAAGAAGTACGCCGAGCAGGGCGGCTACGACCTCTCCCGCTCCTACGGCTACGGGGACTCCCACGCGGACGCCAGCTGGCTGCTGCTCATGGGCCACCCGTACACGGTCAACCCCGACCTGCCGCTGTACCGGCTGGCCCGGAAGAACCACTGGCCCATCGAGGACTGGAAGACCGCCTGAGCGCTCCGGCGGCGGACGGCGAGCAGGAGGGCACCGATGGGCGACGACGACCGGACCGATCCGCGGACCGTCACCACCGACAAGAAGATCACCGCGGCGGCACTGGCCCTCCTGCGCGAGGGCGGACCGCACCGGGTGACCATCGAGGCGGTCTCGGCGGCCTCCGGCGTGGCCAAGACGTCGATCTACCGCCGCTACGCGAACAGCCTGGAGATGCTCGAGGGGGCCCTCGAGGACGCCGTGGCCACGTACTCGCCGCAGCGGCCGAGCGCCCCGGCGAGCTGGGACGAGGGCCTCGCCGAGGCACTGGACTTCCTGCTCCACGACATGGGCATCGGGGTGGCGGTCTCCCTGCTGAGCGACCCGGAATCGGAGACGTCCCGGATCCTGCGCGCGCACCTGGTCCGCCCGCGCGTGGAGCGGCTCAAGGAGCTCCTCGCGGCGGAGACGGCGGCGGGACGGCTGAGCCCGGACCTGGACGTCGACGTCGTGCTGGACTTCGTGCTGGGCTCCGCCTACTCGCACGTGGCCCGGTACGGGAGCCTGGGCGACGACTGGCCCCGGCGGGTGCACCGGACCCTGACCGGGGTCCTCGAGGCGCACCGGCCCTGACCCGTGCGGGCCGGCTCCCGGCTCAGAAGACCTCCCGCTCGTCCGGGCGCTGGGCCAGCTCCGAGGCCACGTAGTCCTCGACCGCCGTGTGCGTCGCCACGTCCTTGCCGGCGCGCTCGGAGAGGAACCACCGGTGCTCGAGCACCTCGTGCACGATCTCGGCGGGCTCGAGCTTGCGGCGCATCGGCGGGGTGACCGCCTCCATGATCGGGGAGAACACCTCGCGCATCCACAGCTGGGCCACGAGCTCCTCGGGCAGGCCGGGGTAGAGGTCCTGCCCGAGCTGGGCGATGTCGGTCAGCAGCCGGCGCGCCTGGTTCTCGTGGGCGCCGAGGCCGGTGAGCCGCTGCAGGCGGCGGGTGTGGTGGCCGGGCTCCACGACCTGCGGGCGCAGCCGGATCCGCCCGTCGACCGTGTCCATGGACGCCTCCTCGACGTCGAAGCCGAGCTCGTTGAGGCGGCGCACCCGCTCGACCACGCGCCAGCGCTCGTCCATGCTGAAGGTCTCCTCGACCGTCAGCTCGCGCCACAGGAACTCGTAGGTGGCCACGAGCCGGTCGGAGACCTCGAAGGGGTCCACCACGTCCGCGATGTCGTGGCCCTCCTCGACGGCGCCCGCGAGCAGGTCCATGATCTCCCCGGCCACGTTGGTGCGGGCCAGCTCGATGTCGTACCCCCGCTGGCCGCGCGTGAGCTCCGGGTGGATCTCGCCGGTCTCGGCGTCCACCAGGTAGGCGGCGAACGCGCCGGCGTCCCGGCGGAACAGGGTGTTCGAGAGCGAGACGTCGCCCCAGTAGAAGCCCGAGAGGTGCAGCTGCACGATGAGGGAGGCCAGCGCGTCCACGAGCCGCTCGACCGTGGCGGCGCTGGGGCCGGCGGAGAAGATGGCCCGGTAGGGCAGGGAGAAGCTCAGGTGGTCGGTCACCAGGGCGGCGGGCAGGGGCTCGCCCTCGGGCGTGTACCGGTCCGTGACCACGGAGTCCGGTACCACGGACGGGATGCCCATGCGCTGCAGCCGGCGCAGGGTGGCGTACTCGTGCCGGGCGTAGTGGGGGACGGTCTCCTTGACGGCGACGATCTTCTCGCCGGCGTGGGCGAAGCGCACCACGTGCCGGGAGATGCCGCGGGGGAGAGCGGCGAGGACGTCCTCCGGCCACTGCTCGAGGGGGGTGTCCCACGGCAGCTCCAGGAGCACGGGGTCCGGGAAGGCCGTCTGGATGGACACGCTCCCGGACCGTCCGCCGGGGGCGGGACCGTCCTGGGGTGCGAGGGGGAAGTGTGGGGCCAGGGAACCCTTCATACCTGGTCATGCTAGCAACCGGCACGGGCCGGAAGTCCCCGCGGGGCCTCCCGCGCCCGATCCCGGCGGTCGCTAGGGTGGGGAGGGTGTCGATCGAACAGCGCATCCATGCGCACTACGCCGGGCTCTCGCCCCAGGAGCAGCGGGCCGCCGACCTGATCCTGGACCACCTGGACGACCTCGCCCTGTACAGCTCGGCGGAGCTGGCGCAGATGAGCGGCGTCTCCCGCGCCACCCTCTCCCGGCTGTACCGGCACCTGGGCTTCGAGTCCTTCACCGACCTCCGGGAGACGGCCCGCACCCTGCGCCAGCAGGGCGTGCCGCTCGGCCCCGACGCGGACCCGGAGCTGAGCCAGCACCTGGAGCAGGAGCTCAAGAACCTGCGCAAGGTCCTGGACCCGGCGGGGGAGGACCGCCCGGCCCGGGCCGTGCGCGCGCTCGCCGACGCGGGAACGGTCCTGGTCGTGGGCCTGCGCAACAGCTACCCGGTCGCCCTGCACCTGAAGCAGCAGCTGCAGCAGGCGCGGGACCGCGTCCGGCTCGCCCCGCTGCCCGGCCAGACCCTCGGCGAGGAGCTCGTGGACGTGGGCGAGGGCGACGTCGTCGTCCTGCTGGGCTTCCGGCGGCGCCCCCGGGGGTTCGAGCGCCTGGTGGAGGTCTGCGCGGCCACGGGGGCGCGGACCGTGCTCGTCGCCGACAGCACGGCCCGGCGCCACGCCTCGGCCGTGGACCTGTGGATCGAGTGCCCCCTCGACGGCGTGGGCCCGTTCGACTCCTACGCGGCGGCCATGAGCCTCGTGTCGGTGCTCGCCGACGGCGTGCTGGCCGCCGCGGGTCCGGACGGGCGACGACGGGTGGGCCGCACCGCCGAGCTCTACGAGGAGCTCGAGGAGCTGGACCTGCGCTGAGCGCCCGGCGGTGCCGAGGAAAGGGCCACCGGGCGCCGCGTCCACCACGGCGGTCCCGGCCCGACCCTGGGTCGGCAGTGCGCGGCCCCGCAGCATCCACTAGAATTCGTCAGTTGGCTGATCACTCCGGGTCCTGAGCGACCCGGTCCGTCCCGAGAGGAACCCGCCATGCATGAACCCCAGGCGCTCGCCCAGGCCGAGACGCACCTTCTCCACGTGCTGGAGCACTCCGATCCGCCGCGCGACGCCAGTCGCTACAACGTGACGGCGGCCGCACGGGACTACCACGACCGCACCGGCACCTGGGACGTGCAGGACGCCGACCCCGACCTCGTCGAGCAGGTGCTCGCCGCTCACCCCGCCGACGACTGATCCGGCCCCGGACGCGCCACGGCGCCCTCCCCGTCGGGGGAGGGCGCCGTGGCGTCGGTGCGGTCGGTCGGCCGCTGGGGTCAGTCGGGGAGGCGGTTGCCGGTGGCGGTGTCGAACAGGTGCACGTGGTCGAGGTTCGGGGCGACCCAGATCGTGGCCCCGGCCCTGGGCGGGGTGCGGCCCTCGACCCGGACGATGATCTCGTGGGCCCCGGCGGCGTCCTCCTCCACGGTCCCGGTCGGGTCCACCGTCACGACCGTGTTCGCCGCGGTGACCGGGGCGAGGTGGCCGTAGACGAAGGCGTCGGCGCCGAGCTCCTCGACCACGTCGGCCTCGATCGGCAGCCCGGTGCCCTCGGCGGCCGGGTGCAGGTCCTCGGGGCGGATGCCGACGGTGACCTTGTCCCCGGTCAGGGCCGCCTGCTGCTCCCGGGTCAGTTCCAGGCGCATGGTGCCGAAGGTCGCCGCCCCGCCCGCCACGGGCACCCGGAAGAGGTTCATCGCCGGGGACCCGATGAACCCGGCCACGAACTCCGTGGCCGGCCGGTCGTAGAGCGCCCGCGGGGTGTCGACCTGCATGAGGTGCCCGTCCTTGAGGACGGCGACCCGGTCGCCCATGGTCATCGCCTCGACCTGGTCGTGGGTGACATAGACGGTGGTGACCCCCAGCCGGCGGGTCAGGGAGGCGATCTGGGTGCGGGTCTGCACCCGCAGCTTCGCGTCCAGGTTCGACAGCGGCTCGTCCATCAGGAACACCTGCGGGGAGCGCACGATGGCCCTCCCCATGGCCACGCGCTGGCGCTGCCCGCCGGACAGCGCCTTGGGCTTGCGGTCCAGGTAGTCGGTCAGATCCAGGATCTTCGCCGCCTCCTCGACCCGGCGGCGGCGCTCCTCGGCGGAGATCTTGGCGATCTTCAGGGCGAAGCCCATGTTCTCGGCCACGGTCATGTGCGGGTAGAGGGCGTAGTTCTGGAAGACCATCGCGATGTCGCGGTCCCGGGAGGGGACGTCGGTGACGTCGCGGTCCCCGATGTAGATGTTGCCCCCGGTGACCTCTTCCAGCCCGGCGAGCATCCGCAGGGTGGTGGACTTCCCGCACCCGGAAGGGCCCACCAGGACGAGGAACTCCCCGTCGGCGATGTCCAGGTTCAGGTCGGTCACCGAGGGCCGCTCGGCCCCGGGGTACTGGCAGGTCACATTGGCGTAGCGCACAGAAGACATGGTTCAAGGCCTCTTTCCCGGCAGGCACGTGCCGGACGATCCGAAGGAGAAGAGCTGCCCCCTCAGGTGATGGGGGCCACAGTGATCCTAATCACCTTCGGGGCGTCTCCGCCATCGGCGCGCCGTCATCCGAGGTCACGGCAGCGCGCCCCGGCGCAGTTCGGACAGCCGGATCAGGGCCGCGGCCAGGTCCTCCGGGGACGCGACCCGGTGCGCGGCCACGCTCTGCCCCGTGCCCACCTTGATGCCGAGATCGGCGGGGCCGAGCTCGCGCATCGCGTTCTCGTCCGTCACGTCGTCGCCGGCGAACAGGGTGACGTCGGCGCCGGTGGCCTGCATGAACGCCGTGATGCCCTCACCCTTGGTCGCGGAGTGCACGGAGGACTCGACCACGTGCTGGCCCGGGGTGATCTTCAGCCCCTCGAGCTGCTCGAACTGCTCGACCATCTCCTGCTCCGCGCGGGCGCACAGGCTCTGGTCCGCCATCGTGCGGGTGTGGAAGGCGGCCCCCGTCGGCTTGAGCTCCAGCCTAGACCCGGGGTACCGGGCCACCTGTGCCTCCACGAGCGCGGTGGCCTGTGCCAGCAGCTCCAGCTGGGCCGGGGAGAGCTGCAGGGCGGTGTCGGCGGCGGCGTCCCCCAGGGCGTCGAGGAGCAGCTCCGCCCCGTGCGAGCCGGAGAGGAGCATCCGGCCGTCCGGGTCCACCACGGAGCGGAGGAACCGCATCGGCCGGCCGGAGATGACGGCCACGTACGTGCGGTCCAGCGTCAGGAGCTCCTCCAGCGCGGACCGGGCCTCCGGCAGCGCGCGGCTGTCGTCCGGGTCGTCCGTGAAGGGCGCCAGGGTGCCGTCGAAGTCGAGGGCGACCAGCAGGGTCCCGGCCTCCGCCGCGCGGGCGAGGGCGTCCTCGAGCGCCGGGCGGGTGTCGTCGTGCGGGGCCATCACTGCTCCTCCTCCTCGGTCGTCCCGGGGCGGGTGCGGGCGAGGTCCCGCAGGAACGCCTCGGACCAGTCGTTGACGTCGTTGCCCAGGACCTGCCGGCGCATCGAGCGCATCCGCTTCTTCGCCTCGGGCGCGGGCATGTCCTTGGCCCGCAGCATCGCGTCCTTGAGCCCGTCGATGTCGTGGGGGTTGACCAGCAGCGCCTGCTTGAGCTGCTCGGCGGCGCCGGTGAACTCCGAGAGGACCAGGGTCCCGGACCCGTCCGTCTTGGCCGCCACGTACTCCTTCGCCACCAGGTTCATGCCGTCCCGGAGGGAGGTCACGAGCATGACGTCGGTCGCCAGGTACAGCGCCACCATCTCCTCGAACGGATAGCCGTGGTGCAGGTAGCGGATCGCGGTGTGCGAGATGGTGTCGTGCTGGCCGTTGAGGTGGCCCACGAGGCCCTCCACGTCCTCCCGCAGCTGGACGTAGGACTCCACGCGCTCCCGGGAGGGGTTCGCCACCTGGATCAGCACCGACGGCCCCACCGTCAGCCTGCCGTCCTCGAGCAGCTCGCCGTAGGCCTTGATGCGGTGCAGGATGCCCTTGGTGTAGTCCAGGCGGTCGACGCCCAGGAACACGGTCTCCGGGTCGCCGAGCTCGTGCCGGATCTCCCGGGCCCGGTCCTTCACCTCCGGCCGGGAGGCCAGCTCCTGGATCGACTGCGCGTCGATGGAGATGGGGTAGGACGCCGCGCGCACGATCCACGCGTCGTCGTCCGTGCCGAACCGGGCCGCTCCGTTCTTGAACGGCACGTCCAGGAACCGCCGCACGCAGCGCTGGAAGTTCTGGGCGTCACCCGGGCGCTGGAAGCCGATGAGGTCCGCGCCCGAGAGCCCGTCGAGGACGGCCCGCCGCCAGGGCAGCTGCGCGAAGATCTCCAGGGGCGGGAACGGGATGTGGTTGAAGAACCCGATCGTGAGGTCCGGCCGCAGCTCGCGCAGCATCTTGGGGACCAGCTGCAGCTGGTAGTCCTGCACCCACACCGTGGCGTTCTCGGCGGCGATCTCGGCGGTCCGCTCCGCGAAGCGGCGGTTGACCTGGCGGTAGCTGTTCCACCACGTGCGGTGGAACTCCGGCGGCGCGATGACGTCGTGGTAGAGCGGCCAGAGGGTCGCGTTGGAGAAGCCCTCGTAGTAGGCCTGCACCTCCTCGGCGGACAGCGGCACGGGGGCGAGGTGGAAGACGTCGTGGTCGAAGCGCTCGAGCGTCTCGTCAGGGGCCCCGTGCCAGCCCACCCAGGCGCCGGCGTTGCGGGCCATGACGGGGGACAGGGCGGCCACGAGGCCGCCGGGGGAGCGGCGCCAGGAGGACTGCCCGTGCTCGACGACGCGCTCCACCGGCAGCCGGTTGGAGACCACGACGAAGTCGTAACCGGCCTCCTGCGACACGTCCGTCCGGGGTTCCGGCACCTCCTCCAGGTCGGCCGAGGAGGCGGTGGGGGGATGCTCTGCACTCACGGGATGTCCTTCCGGTAGGTCGTCGTCGTCCTCGTCCCAGTCTATTCATCAGCGTGCTCACGGTTCTGCCTGGGGATCTCCTGAGTCGGCGGTCCGGGAGGGGGTCCGATAATCTGGGCGACGACACCTCCCCGTCCACCCCCCAGGATCTTTCGAAGAGGACCCATGGCAGCCAGCAGCAGCACCACCCCCGATCCCCGGAACCGCGACGCCGCCCGGGAGCGGGCTCGGCAGGTCGCGGACCAGCACGCACGGCAGGACAAGCGCTCCCGCCGGATCCTGCAGCTGGGCATCCTCGCCCTGGTCCTCGTGATCGTCGCGGTGATCGGCGTCGTCGTGGCGCAGAACCGGGCCCAGCAGATCCCCGAGGCCGGGCCCGTTCCCGCCAGCGCCAACCAGTGGGGCGGCACGGTGCTGACGGCCGACGGGATCCGCACGGGCGAGTCCGAGGTCGAGGAGCGCGACCTCGCCGAGGTGCCCGAGGCCCCGGAGACCCCGGACGACTCCGCCGTCCCGCCGGGCGTCGAGGCCTCGGGCGACGGCGAGCCCGTGCAGGTCGTGATCTTCCAGGACTTCGAGTGCGTGCACTGCGCCGACTTCGAGGCCGAGAACGCCGATGCGCTCGAGGAGGCCGTGACCTCCGGCGACATCGTCCTCGAGTACCGCAACCTCAACTTCCTCGACCGCTCGACGCCGACGCAGTACTCCTCGCGGGCCGCGGCCGCCGCCTACGAGGTGGGCAACCAGTCCTCGGCCGAGCAGTACCTGGCCTTCGTCGAGGAGGTGTTCAGCCACCAGGGCACCGGTGGGCTGGACGACGAGCAGCTCGTGGAGATCGCCTCCTCGCACGGCGCCGACATCGCGGGCGCGCTCGAGGAGGACACGTGGCGGCCGATGGTCAACGTCGTCTCGCAGGAGTCCCTCGCCAACGGCGTGTCCGGCACCCCGACCGTCTTCATCGACGGAGAGCGGCTGGGCAACGAGGCGTTCCAGGAGGCCCTCGACGCGGCCGTGGAGGCCAAGGAGTAGGATCCCCGCTCCGCCGGAGCAGCGCGACGGCGCCGTGCCCCCGCGCGGGGCACGGCGCCGTCGCGCTGTGCGGACCGTCCGGGCGCCCGGGGATTTCGGGGTCCTGCAACGCGTCCGATATCCTGAGGAACCGGCCGCCGGGGCCGCACCCGTGCGGAGGCCCGAGGGCCGATCCGCCTCCTTAGCTCAGCTGGCCAGAGCACCTGTCTTGTAAACAGGGGGTCACCGGTTCGAATCCGGTAGGGGGCTCCACCGGTCCGCGACGTTGCACTCGCGACCGCTCATGACGTCACATGTTGCGCCGCGGTCTCGGTGCGGGGTGTGCGCATGCTGATGTCCGTGTCCCGGCCGGGCTGCGGCGAACTCGCTCCTGACCCCCTCGGAAGATGTGCGGTGGCAAGGGGTGAGCCGGAGATCCGCGCCGTCACGGGGATTCTGCCGGTCCGGCTTCCGGGGTTGCCGGCGGCCCGACCGCGCCGGGACCGCACCGGCGAGGGTCCGGACAGGACATGCCGCTCCGGGGATGCGACGAGACGGAACCGTGATCGTGATCGCCCCGGCCGGAGTCTTGAACCGTGACTCAGCTCACTCCTACGGTGTTCCTACCTATCTCATAGGTGAGACCTCTTGCCCAGGTCTCGGAACATCTCGATTGCATGACGATCCCCATGTCATGCCCTCTCCACAGGAGCAGCAATGAGCAGTCTGCGGAAGACCCTCGTCGGCGCGGCCATGGCCGCCGCCCTCGTGGGAGGAACGGTTGCCACCCCGGCGGTCGCGGGGTCAGATCAGGATAACGGCAAGAGCCGTGGAGACCACAGTGAATCGCATGAAAGTCGTCACGACCGCGGCGACCGCGGCGATCGCGGCGAGCGCGAGGATCGCAGGGACCGCGAGGATCGCAGGGACCGCGGTGACGACGAGGAGCGGAAGTACGCATACCATCGCGGCGGCAACGGCGACGACGACCGGGGTCGCGACGAGGAGCGCGACCGGGACGACCGGGACCGCAGGGAGCACCGGGACGACAAGTACGACCGGGACGACCACGACGGCAAGTACGACAAGGACGACAAGGACGACAGGTACGACCGCGACGACGAGGACGACCACGACGGCAAGTACGACCGGGACGACGAGTACGACCGCGACGACGGCGATCACCAGGACCACTGGTGGTACTGCGAAGAGCACGAGAAGTGGCACTTCTACGACGACGACGACTGGAGGAGCAGGAAGCACCACGACGACATGAAGGACGAGGGCGAGCACTCGCACCAGAAGGGCGATGACGACGGCGAGCACTGAGCGGCCCGGCACCGACGGATCCCGCCGGCGCGGTCCGCACGGAGCCGGGGGAGCCTGAGGGGGAGCCTCCGGGGACACGGCCCGGACCTCCGCGCATCCGGTGCCGCACCGTGATGATATCGGTGGACGCACGCGGGGAGAGTCCTCCCGCGTGACGTCCGTCGTCCGCCGCAGGCCCCCCGGCCGCCTCGGCACCCCCGGGCGACGGTCCCCCCCCCCTGCGAGCGGACGACGCCGCACGCGGACCGACCCTGGAGGGCACCCTGGTACCCATCGTCCGAGGACGCGTGCGAACCCCGGCCGCCGCGGCGCTGATCCTGCTCCTGCTCGCGCTCCTCCTCGTGCCGACCGGGGCCGCCCGGGCCGCGGAGGACGAGGGCCCCGAGGGCCCGTACCTGGGGGCCCTGCTGGACTGGGGCACGGACACGGCGGCCGGCCACGCCGAGCGTCTCGGCGCGCCGGCGGCCGTCTACGGCAGGCCCGTCCCGCTGCCGATGGACGACCAGGAGCAGGGCCACCTGCGGGACTACCTCTCCCAGGTCTCCGCGCAGGGCGCCCACGCCCTGCTCACCGTCCGCCCCGAGATCGCGCTGGACCGGGTGGACCAGGCGCAGGCCGCCGTCCTGGCAGGACAGCTCGCGGACGCCGCGGAGGGGTTCCCCGGCACGGTCTTCGTCCGCTTCGCCCCGCAGATGAACACCACCTGGGTGCCGTGGGGGCAGCAGCCCGAGGCGTACACGGAGGCGTTCCGCACGGTGGCGAGCGCGCTCGACGCCGAGCTCCCGGACCCGGTCATGGTCTGGTCGCCCACGGTCGGCACGGACTACCCCTTCCGGGACCCGTCCAGCGCCCCGGCGCAGGGCGGTGGACCGGCCGCCCCGGACACGAACGGCGACGGCGTCTGGGACCGGGAGGACGACCCCTACGGTCCCTACTACCCGGGCGACGACGTGGTCGACTGGGTGGGACTGGTGGCCTATCTCGACGAGACCGGCACGGGTCCGGCCCGCAACGTCCTGCCGGAGGCGGGCTCGTTCGGCGCCATGCTGGGCTCCGGGGAGCCGGCCGCATCCGCGGGGCAGGACGAGTTCTACGCCGCGTACGCCGTCGGCCGCGAGAAGCCGCTCATGGTGGAGACCGGCGCCTTCTACGATCCGGGGACGGGGGGCCCGTCCGAGCGCGACATCAAGGAGGCCTGGTGGGACCAGGTGCTCGCGACGGTCGCCGCCGGCGACCACGACCGCATCCGCGCGATCGTGTGGAACGAGACGGTCGAGCAGCGCGACGACGGTGCGGTGACCGTCGACTGGCGCGTCACGGCCGATCCCGGGCTGGCCGCGGCCGTCGGCGAGCGGCTCCAGGACTCGGCCCTGGTCAGCGGGCCGGTGACGGCAGCGGCGCCGCTCCCGGGCGCCGGTCCGGCGGCGGCGGGGGCCGTCCTCGAGGGGCCGGCCGCCTGGGGCGCGGCGGCGGCCGTGCTCGCCGCGGGCGCGCTCCTCTGGCTCCTGGCGCGGCGGGGGCCGGCCCGGGCCTGGGCGTACGCCGAACCCGCCCCGCGCGACAGCCGGATCGACATGCTGCGGGGCCTCGCGATCGTGTTCGTCGTCGTCAACCACGTGGGCCTCACCTCGTTGTTCCAGCTGCTGACCCAGGAGACCGTGGGCGTGGTCTCGGGGGCCGAGCTGTTCGTCCTGCTCTCCGGGGCCGTGCTGGGGATGGTCTACGGGCCCCGGACGAAGGACGACCTGGGGACCGTCGTCGACCGCACCGCCGCGCGGGCGTGGAAGCTCTACGTCACCGCGCTGGTCGTCGTGCTGCTCGTCTACGGACTCAGCCTGCTGCCCTTCCTGGACGCGGGCGCCGTCACCACGTTCACCGACCAGGGCACCGGCGCCGCCGGCAGAGGGGCCTCCGGCGCCACGTACGACCTCTACGCGGGCATGGACGGGCTCCTCCAGTTCCCCGTCCAGGCACAGCTGATCCCCGCCGTGCTGCTGCTGCAGGTCGGCCCGTGGCAGTTCAACATCATGGGTCTCTACGTGATCCTCCTCCTGGTGAGCCCCCTCGTGCTCGCCGCCCTGGCCCGGGGCTGGGCCTGGCTGGTCCTGCTGGTCAGCGCCGGGCTCTACGCCGCGGGCACGGTCTTCCGGATCCGCCTGCTGCCCTCCCAGTTCGAGGACTCGTTCCCCCTGCTCGTGTGGCAGGTGCTGTTCGTGCTCGGCATGGTCACCGGGTTCTACCGGCGGCAGATCGTCACGTGGTTCGCCGACCGGCGCCGACGGCCGCTGCTCGTCGCCTGCCTGCTGCTCGCCGTCGCCCTCGCCCTGTTCTCCTGGTCGAGTCCCTATGCCAGCAGCGCCTACGACGTCCGGCTGGCCCTGCTGCCGGAGTCGGTGTTCCGCACGGTCTACGACGCCTACTTCGGCCGGACCTACCTGGGGATCGGCCGGCTGCTGAACGTGCTCCTCGTGGTGATCGCCGGCTACGCCGTCCTCAGCGCCTACTGGAGGCCGCTCGAGCGCGCGCTCGGGTGGTTCCTCGTTCCGCTGGGACGGGCCACCCTCTACGTGTTCATCGTGCACGTGTTCCTGATCCTGGCCGTGGCCAACGTGCCCGCTCTCCAGCAGGGGGACGTGTGGCTCAACACCGCCGCCTACGTGGTGGTCCTCGGCCTGCTGTGGGTCATGGTCCGGACCCGGTTCCTCTTCCGGCTCGTACCCCGGTGAGATGCAGCCGGCGGACCCGGCCCGGCCCAGGCCGTGGTCCACTGCCGGCCCGCGTCGTTCCGTGACGGAGGGACCCCCCGTCCGGTCAGCGCGTATGACGCGGCCGGCGGGCGGGTGGGGGAGCGGCCGCCCGCGGGTGGTAGTTTGCGCTCGCTAATTCTCGTGGCCCCGTGCGAGACCCCCCAGCGCGCTCGCCGTCGGCGGGGAGCCCGCTCCCGTCGGAAGAACCCCCATGCCTGCTTTCGTTCCCCCACGTGTCCTGTGCTCCCTCACCGCGGCCGCCGCCGCCGTGGCCCTGGGGCTCGTCGCCGTGCCCGCGGCGCACGCGGCGCCCTCGGTCCACCTCCCGGCCGGACCGGCGGCGCTCGCCCCGGCCAAGAAGCCGGTCCCGACGGCCGCCGTCGTGCCGGCCGAGCCCCAGGTCCGCACGTGCCCCCTGCGCTTCGGCGTCGGCACGGCCGGTGGTCCCGCCGCCTCCACCGAGCTCGCCGAGGTGGCGTCCCTGGCCGGTGAGAAGCCGTCGATCGTCCTCTCCTACAAGGACTTCGCCCAGCCCGTTCCCTACTGGGAGCTCGAACAGACCCGCGCGGCCGGGGCCACCACCCTGCTGACCTGGGAGCCGTGGGTCTGGGGCGGCGGGATCGACCAGCCGGCCCACTCCCTGGACGCGATCGCCTCCGGCGCCCATGACGCCCACATCACCGACTGGGCCACCCGCCTGGCCGACTGGGGATCCCCGGTGATGCTGCGCTTCGGCCACGAGATGAACGGGAACTGGTACCCGTGGGCCGAGGGGGTCAACGGCAACGGCGCCGGGGACTACGTCGCCGCCTGGCGCCACGTCCACGACATCTTCACCCGCGCGGGGGCCGACAACGTCCAGTGGGTCTGGAACCCGAACGTGCCCTACTACGGGTCCACGCCCCTGGACGGGCTCTACCCCGGCGCCGACTACGTCGACGTCGTGGCCCTGGACGGCTACAACTGGGGCACCTCCCAGAGCTGGTCCAGCTGGCAGCAGCCGTGGGACCTGTTCGCCTACGGCCTGTCCGAGATGCGGCGCCTGGCCCCGGGCAAGGAGATCGTCGTCGCCGAGACCGCCACCGCCGAGGCCGGCGGGTCCAAGGCCGAGTGGAACGCGCACCTGGTGTACTACCTCGCGCAGCAGCCCGACGTCACGGGGCTCGTCTGGTTCCACCTCGACAAGGAGGTGGACTGGCGGATCAACTCCTCCACCGCCTCGGCCCAGGCCCTGGCCGCCGAGCTCGCCAAGCGCCCCTGCCCCTGAGCACCGCGGCGCCGCGCGCCACACCGGGTCATGCGAATCACAAAAGCGAACAGCGCGTGTAGCGTGACCCCCAACGACCGGCGCCGCGCCACCGCTCATCCGGAGGCGGCGCGGCGCCGGTCGGTCCCCCCAGGACCGTGTCGAGGAGTCCCCCCATGGCAGTTCCCCTCACCCCGCCCCCCGGCCGCCGGCTCGGACCCGTCTGCGCGGCGCTGCTCGTCGTCGCGCTGGCGGGCTGCGCCGAGGACCGGGGGACCGGCACCACCGCGGCGTCCAGCGCGAGCCCGCCGGCGGCCACGGCCGGTTCCGCGCCCGCGTCGGGGGCGGACGGAAGCACGACGCCGGAGACGCCCCGCGACAGCCCGGCCCCGCCGGGCAACGACGTGGCCCCCTACGACGACACCGCCACCCGGGACGCCGCCGGATCCTTCGGCGCCGCCCAGCGGCTCGACGACTCCCTCGAGGCGGTCGTGGAGGGCCCCCGCCCCGGCACCACCGGCGAGCGCCCCGTCCGGGCCGCCCCCGGCACCCCGGTGCAGGTGTTCACGCTGACCCTCAGCAACACCGGGGCCGCCCCGGTCGACGCCGTGCCGTGGTCCTTCCCGGTCGCCGTCGACGGCGAGGCCCCGGCGCCCCCCGTCTTCGACGACTCGCTGGGCGTGCCGATGGAGACCTTCCCGACCATCGCCCCCGGCGGGAGCGCCTCCCTCGAGGTCGCCTTCTCCGCGGAGCACGACGCCGACCTGGCCGTCCGCGTCTTCGACAACACCACCCCCGACCACTACGTCGAGTTCACCGACTGAAGCCCAGCAAGGGACCCCCCATGAAGATCTCAGCTCTGCGCATCCCCGCCGCGGTCGCGGCCTGCTTCGCGGTCGTCCTCGCCGGTGCCCCGGGGGCGTCCGCGGCGCCGTCCGCGCCCGCCCCCGGCGTCTCGGCCGGTCCGACGACGACCCCCGGACCCACGGCGGGTGCCGTCGCGGCGACCGTGCGGCTCGAGCCGGTGGACGACGAGTCGACCGTGCCCGAGCGGGAGACCTCGCTCGTCGACGTCCTCGCCAACGACGGCCTCGAGGACCCCGCGACGGTGCGGCTCCTGCTCGTGGACCCCGCGGCCCGCGCGGCCGAGGACGAGCTCGTCGACGAGCTGCGCACGGACCTCGGGTCCCTGCGCGTGCTGTCCCCGGACACGGAGCCCGACGCCCTGCCCGAGGGCTGGGAGGTCCCGGACCACCCGGTCCTCGCCCTGACGCCCGCTCCGGATCGGCCCGCCGACGCCGCCTCGGTGGAGGTGGCCTACGCCGTGCTGGGCGCCGGGGGCGAGGCGGCCCGGGCCGTGCTCACGGTCGCCCCGGACCAGGAGGCCCCCGAGGCCTCCGCCGCGCCCACCGCCTCGGGGGAGCCGACGGAACCGGCGGTCCCGGCCGAGCCGACGGACGGCGCCGAGCCGACGACGGAGCCCTCCCCGGGCGCGGAGCCCGCCGAGGAGCGGCCGGCCGCACCGCGGCCGGAGTCGCAGGAGACCGCCGCCGCGGCCGCCGCGGAGAACGCGGACGTGCCCGCCGAGGTCCGGCAGGCCCTGGAGGCCGCCGCGGCCCGGGCGTCCGCCAGGACCGGGGAGCCGACCGGGGAGATGCGCCCCTGGAAGGGAGGCTGGGAGTGGCCGCACCAGAGGGGCGTGGTCCTCTGGTCCGAGGCGCACGGCGCGCACTTCGTGCAGCTGTCGGGCGGGATCGGCACCAAGTGGACCCTCGGTGGCGGGGTGGAGGCCCTGGGCTGGCCCGTCGACGACGAGTCCTGCCGCTTGACGGGTGGTGGGTGCCGGCAGTCGTTCTCGGGCCACCGCACGATCTACTGGACCTCCTCGACGGGGGCGCGGACGGTGAACACCTGGGGTGCGATCGGCAAGAAGTGGGCCCTCGGCGGGAGCGAGTCCGGGGCCCACGGTTATCCGACCACGGACGAGATCTGCGGGCTGGCCGGTCGTGGGTGCCGGCAGTCGTTCTCGGGCCACCGCACGATCTACTGGACCTCCTCGACGGGGGCGCGGACGGTGAACACCTGGGGTGCGATCGGCAAGAC
>NZ_JAFCWG010000006.1:21613-95007 GCF_049897445.1 Kocuria sp. LHG3120
GGAACGAGATCTGCGGGCTGGCCGGTCGTGGGTGCCGGCAGTCGTTCTCGGGCCACCGCACGATCTACTGGACCTCCTCGACGGGGGCGCGGACGGTGAACACCTGGGGTGCGATCGGCAAGAAGTGGGCCCTCGGCGGGAGTGAGTCCGGGACCCACGGTTATCCGACCACGGACGAGATCTGCGGGCTGGCCGGTCGTGGGTGCCGGCAGTCGTTCTCGGGCCACCGCACGATCTACTGGACCTCCTCGACGGGGGCGCGGACGGTGAACACCTGGGGTGCGATCGGCAAGACCTGGACCGCGGCCGAGCGCGAGCGGGGGTCGCTCGGCTACCCCGTCACGGACGAGGTCGGCACCGGCACCGTGCACCAGAAGTTCCAGCGGGGACTCGTCACCTGGAGCCGCGCCACCGGCGCCCGGACGCACCTGTTCCGCGGCGAGTGCCACCACCTCAACACGGGGCGCTCCGTGCAGCCGACCCGCAACGCGGCGCGCGTGTCCCTGACCATCGCCGAGGGCTACGGGCGCTCGCAGGCCACGTTCGTCAACTGCGTGCGGATCGGCGGAAGCTATGTCGAGGAGTGGCGGACGTCCGCCTACGTGGGGGCCAGCGGGTTCAAGCGGCCGGGGGTGCCCTCGGGGCACACGCAGTACCTGTTCTCCCCGCAGGGCTCGTACTCGGTCACGGAGTCCTTCGGGGTCTACAACCCGGGCACCGCGCTGCCCTACCGGCAGCTCAACCCCAACTCCCGGTGGGGCGGCCGCCTGGGCACGCTCTACAACAAGTACTTCGAGTCCACCGGCTACACCTGGCCGGACGAGAACATGTGGTACTTCTCGCTGTCCGGCGACTACCGGCTCGGCGTGGTGATCAACTACAACCGCCCGCCCGACTCGTCCATCGTCCAGGGCAACGGCTTCGCGATCTTCCTGCACGCGAACAAGAAGCCCACGGCCGGGTGCATCGCCCTGCACGAGCACGAGGTCGCCCGGTACATGCGCACCGCGCGCCCCGGTGACCGGATCATCATGGGCGTCCGGGCGGACCTGTTCCGCTGACGGACCGGGGACGTCAGGAGGGGGACCGCGCGGCGCGCGGTCCCCCTCCGTCGTCGGTGCGGATCACGGGCTACTCGACGGACTGCTCCACCCGGGCCTGCTCCCGGCGGCCCAGGGCCCACAGCACCAGCTCGCTCGGCACGGCGCGCAGCACGCGCACGGTCCCCGTCCTCCCGCGGCCGCCGCGCACCGCGCCGTAGGACGGGGCGATGAGCACCACGGTGTCCTCCTCGTCCTTGAGCACCACCTTGGCCAGCAGGCTCAGGGACCGCCACAGGGCCTGCTCCTCGTCGTGCAGCAGCGGGCGCTCGTGCCAGTCGGGCTGGGCCCGGCGGACGTCCTCGTGGTGGACGAAGTACTCCACGGTGTTGATCCGCTTGTCCACCGGTCCGAGCCGTGCGGGCGAGTACAGCGGCGGGTGCTCCACCTTCCGCACGAGTTCCTCCCAGGGCTGGCCGGCGACGGCCTGTTCGGCGCGGCGGGCGCGCTCGCCCAGCACGGGCACCCGCGGGAGCACCTGACCGGCGAGGACGTCCGGCCGCCCGGAGCGCACGACGAGGTGCACGGCGAGGTCGCGGGTCCTCCAGCCCTCGCACAGGGTCGGGGCGTCGGGGCCCAGTCGGCGCAGGAGCGCGGCGAGGTGCCGGCGCTCGACGTTGGCGAAATTGGTCACGTGGATCCTCCTCGTGGCGCCGCCGTGGGTCGGCGGGGCCGTCCTGGCGTCCACGCTATACCGGGTGCGGGCCCGCCAGGAACCGGCGCGGCCGGGCCGGGCTCAGCCGCGGGGAACGGGCGGTCCCAGGTACAGGAGCACCGAGGTGAGGCCCGCCACCACGACCGCGCCCGCCGCCACGGCCAGCCACGGGCTGCGGAGGGACCAGGCCTCCAGCCGCTCCGGCACGGTGGCGGGACGGTCGCCGCCGGGGGCCAGGCGCCATCCGCCGGCGAGCCGGCCCGTGCGCTCGGCGCGGCGCTCGAAGGGGATCGTGGCCCAGGGGACGACCGCGCTGGCCAGGCCCAGGGCCCCGAAGCCCGCCGACCACCGCTGGTCCACCCAGACGAAGCAGGTCACCACGCAGTAGCCCAGGAACACGACCCCGTGCAGCATGCCGAAGACGGGCACGAAGGCCTCCGAGACCCCCGTGTACTTCAGGACCATGCCGAGGATCAGCAGCGTCCAGGTCACCGCCTCCGCGAGGGCGAAGCGGCCGTAGAGCTCACGGGGTGTCATGGGTGGTGCTCTCCTGCACGTCGAGGGGCTGCTGGTCGGTGGGGGCGTCGTCGGGGACCGCCGGAGCCGCGAACTGGCTCGCGTGCAGCGCGGCGTACGCGCCCCGGGCGGCGAGCAGGTCGTCGTGGGCGCCCCGCTCCACGATCCGGCCGTCCTCCATCACCAGGATGATATCCGCGTCGCGGACGGTGGAGAGACGGTGCGCGATGACGAACGAGGTCCGGTCGCTGCGCAGCGCGGCCATGGCCTGCTGCACGAGCACCTCGGTGCGGGTGTCCACCGAGGACGTCGCCTCGTCCAGGATCAGCAGGGAGGGGTCGGACAGGAAGGCCCGGGCGATGGTGATGAGCTGCCGCTCGCCCACGGACACGTTGCTGCCCTCCGGGTCGATCACGGTGTCGTAGCCCTCCGGCAGCGCGCGCACGAAGCGGTCCACGAGGGTCGCCCGGGCGGCCTCGAGCACCTCCTCGTCCGTGGCGTCCAGCCGTCCGTAGCGGATGTTCTCCCGGATGGTCCCGCCGAACAGCCAGGCGTCCTGCAGGACCATCCCGACCCGGGAGCGCAGCTCGGCGCGCGAGAGGTCGGTGATGTCCACGCCGTCCAGCATGATCCGCCCGGCGTCGAGCTCGTAGAAGCGCAGCACCAGGTTCACGAGCGTCGTCTTGCCGGCGCCGGTGGGCCCCACGACGGCCACCGTCCGGCCGGGGAGCGCCTCGAAGGTCAGGTCCTGGAGGAGCGGGGTCCCCGGGACGTAGGAGAAGGAGACGTGCTCGAAGCGCACCCGGCCGGGGGACCGTGCGGGCAGGCGGGCGCGGGTAGCGTCGGCCTGCTGCTCCGGGGCGTCGAGCAGCTCGAAGGCGCGCTCCGCGGAGGCCACCCCGGACTGCAGGGTGTTGGCCATGCCCGCCATCTGGGACAGGGGCTGGGTGAACTCCCGCGAGTACTGGATGAACGCGGTCGCCGCCCCGAGGCTCAGCTGCCCGGAGGCCACGCGCAGCCCGCCGAGCACGGCGATGCCCACGTAGGAGAGGTAGGAGATGAACTGCATGACGGGCATGATCGTGCCGGAGACGAACTGTGCCCCGAAGGCCGCCCGGTACAGCTCCTCGTTGCGCTCGTCGAAGCGCTCGGCCATCTCCTGCTCGCGGCCGAAGACCCTGATCAACTCGTGGCCGGAGAACGAGTCCTCGATGTGCCCGTTGAGGGCGCCGGTGGCGCGCCACTGCTCCGTGAACAGGCGCTGGGCGCGCACCCCGATGAACCCGGCGGCCCCCGCGGACAGGGGGAGGGCGACCAGGGCCACGAGCGCCAGCTGCCACGACACCACGAACATCATGATCACGATGCCCACCACCGTGAGCAGGGACTGGACCAGCTGGGCGAAGGAGTGCTGCAGCGCCGTCTGGACGTTGTCGACGTCGTTGGTCACCCGCGAGAGCACGTCCCCGCGCTCACGGGTGTCGAACCACCCCAGCGGCAGCCGGTTCAGCTTGTCCTCGACCGCGCTGCGCAGGTCGTGGACCACCTGCATGACCAGGCGGTTGAGCAGCCAGCCCTGCGCCCACATCAGCAGCGAGGCCACCAGGTACATGACCAGCACCGCCGCGATCAGCCGGGCGAGCGCGGAGAAGTCGATCCCCGCCCCGGGGACGACGTCCGCGGCGGAGACCAGGTCCGCGAGGTTCTGCTCGCCCCGGTCCCGCAGGTCCTGGGCCACCTCCTCCCGCGTCGCGCCCGCGGGCATGTCCCGGCCGAGCACCCCCGTGAAGATCACGTCCATCGCTCGGCCCAGGACGAGCGGGGCCCAGACGTTGAGCGCCACGGACACGGTCCCGGCCAGGAGGACGAGCGCCAGCGCCCGCCGCTGCGGGGCGAGCAGGCCCAGCAGCCGTCCGGCGGAGGCCCAGAAGTGCTGGGGCCTGCGCGGCGGGGCGGGCGCGGCCATCAGGCCACCTCCTCCGCGCGGGTCTGCGACTCGACGATCTCCCGGTAGGTGCCGGAGGAGGCCAGCAGCTCGTCGTGGGTCCCGCGCGCCGTGATCCGCCCGGCGTCCAGGACGAGGATCTGGTCCGCGTCCTGGACGGTGGACACGCGCTGGGCCACGACCAGGACGGTCGCGTCCCGGGTCGCCGGCACGAGGGCGGCGCGCAGCCGGGCGTCGGTGGCCACGTCCAGGGCGGAGAACGAGTCGTCGAAGAGGTACACCACCGGGCGGGCCACCAGCGCCCGTGCGATGCACAGCCGCTGCCGCTGCCCGCCGGAGACGTTGACGCCGCCCTGGGCGATCGGGGCCTCGAGCCCCCCGGGCATCCGGCGGACGAAGTCCTCCGCCTGCGCGGTGCGCAGCGCGGCCCAGAGCTCCTCGTCCGTCGCCCCGGCGTCCCCGAGCCGGAGGTTGGAGGCCACGGTGCCGGAGAACAGGTACGGCCGCTGCGGCACGAGGGCCACCCGGGCGGCGATCTGCTCGTGGGACAGCCGGGGCAGCGGGACGCCGTCGAGCTCCACCGTGCCCCCGGTGGGGTCCAGCAGCCGGGGGACGAGGTGCAGGAGGGTGGACTTGCCCGACCCGGTGGCGCCGACGACGGCGGTCGTCCGGCCCGGCCCGGCCCGGAAGCCCACGCCCTCCAGCACGGGCAGCTCCGCCCCGGGGTACCGGAACGTCACGTCGCGCAGCTCCACCGCGCCGGTCCGGGAGGCGGGGACCGCGGGCTCGGCGGGCTCCCGCAGGGAGGGCTCCGTGCGCAGGACCTCGGTGATGCGCTCGGCGCACACCATGGCGCGCGGGACCATCATCACCATGAAGGTCCCCATCATCACGGCCGTCAGGATCTGCAGGAGGTACTGCAGGAACGCGGTGAGCGAGCCGACCTGGATCTGCCCGGCCCCCACCCGCTGGCCGCCGAACCACAGCACGGCGGCGGTGGCAAGGTGCAGGATCATGGTGATGACCGGGAACATCAGCACGAACAGGGAGCCGATGCGCACCGACACGTCGGTGAGCTCCCGGTTGGCGGCCGCGAAGCGGCGGCGCTCGTGGTCCTCCCGCACGAAGGCCCGCACCACCCGGATGCCGACGATCTGCTCGCGCAGCACCGCGTTGATCCGGTCGATCCGCCCCTGCATGAGCCGGAAGAGGGGCATGAGCAGGGCCACCAGCACGCCCACCGCGATCCCGAGCACGGGCACCGACACCCACACGAGCCAGGAGAGCCCGGCGTCCTCCCGGAGGGCCATCACGATCCCGCCGGCGCACATGATGGGCGCCGCCACCATGAAGTTGAGCCCCATGAGCACGAGCATCTGGATCTGCTGGACGTCGTTGGTGCCCCGCGTGATGAGGGTGGGGGCGCCGAAGCCGTTGACCTCGCGGGAGCCGAAGGAGCCGACCTGCCGGTGCACGGCGCGGCGGAGGTCCCGGCCGGTGCCCATCGCCGCCCGGGCCGCGCAGTACACCGCGGCGACGGCGGCCGCCACCTGCAGGAGCGCGACGCCGAGCATCACCTCCCCGACGCGCAGGATCAGGCCGGTGTCGCCCCGGACGACGCCCTCGTCGATGATCCGGGCGTTGAGGCTCGGCAGCAGCAGCGCGGCGATCGTGGCGACCAGCTGGAGCGCGACGACGGCCAGGACCCACGGCAGGTAGCGGCCGGTGTGCTGCCGGACGAGACGGAGAAGCATGGGCGTCCGCTCCTGGTGGCGGGACGGGCGGGGCGGACCGGGCGGTCCGTGATCCAGGCTACGCCGCGGCGCGGACACCGTGCCCCGCCCGGTCGGCCGGGGCCTCGCCGCCGATTGTGGCCTTTCGTGAAGTGGATCACCACAACCCCTGGTAAAACCACACGAACTCACATAAACTCAAGGGAACGCAAAGACAGTCCATCGTTCTCGTCCGTGAGGTGCACGCCATGTTCGCAGAAGAACGCCAGGCCGAGATCGCCGAGCTGGTGCTCACGACTCGCCGGGTCAACGGCGCGGACCTGGCACGTCGCTTCGACGTCACCATGGAGACGGTCCGGCGCGACCTCGCGGCCCTCGAGGCCGCGGGCAGGCTCCGCAGGGTGCACGGGGGCGCCGTCTCCGCGGACCAGTCGACGTCCGACGAGAAGGCCATCTCCTCCCGCAAGCACCTGAACACCCCGGAGAAGCGGCGGATCGCGCAGGCGGCGTTCGACCTCCTGCGCACCAGCGGGGCGGGGGCCGTCGTGCTCGACGCCGGCAGCACCGTCGAGGCCCTGGCCGACCTCATCGTCCGCACCGACTCCACCCTGCCGGACGGGCAGGAGCAGCTCATCATCACCCACGCCCTGCACATCGCCGCCAAGCTCGCCGACGCCTCGGGCATCGGGCTCGAGCTCGTCGGCGGGCGCGTCCGCAAGCTCACCTGGGCCGCCGCCGGCGGACGGGCCGCGGAGCACTACACCCGCCTGCGCCCGGACCTCGCGTTCGTGGGCTGCAACGGGATCCACGCCGCGTTCGGGCTGAGCACCCCGGACCCCATCGAGGCGGTCGTCAAGACCGCCATCATCCAGACCTCCCGCCGGGTCGTGGTCCTCTGCGACTCGGCCAAGCACGATCAGGAGACCCTCATGCGCTTCGCGTCGCTCGACGAGATCGACACCCTCATCACCGACCGGGCCCCCGGCCCCGAGCTGGCCGCCGCCCTCGAGGAGGCCGACGTCGAGGTGGTGATCGCGTGATCCTCACCGTCACCCTCAACCCGTCCCTCGACCGCACGGTCGAGCTCCCGGCGCCGCTGCGCCGCGGCGCCGTCCAGCGCGCCGACGGCGCCCGGCAGGACGCCGGCGGCAAGGGCGTGAACATCTCCCGGGCGCTGCGCGCAAGCGGCGTCCCGACCCTGGCCGTGCTGCCGGGCGACCCCGGCGATCCGCTGCTGGCGGAGCTCACCGCGGCCGAGGTCCCCTACGAGGCGGTCCCCGTGGGCGCCCCGATCCGCTCGAACATCACGATCACCGAGCCGGACGGCACCACCACCAAGATCAACGCCCCGGGTGCGCCGCTGGGCACCGAGCACGTCGACGCCGTCGTCGAGCTCCTGGTGCACCGCGGCGCGGACGCCTCCTGGGTGGTCCTGGCCGGCTCGCTGCCGCCCGGCGCCCCGGAGGACGTCTACGCCCGGATCGTCCGCCGGGTCCGCACGGCCCTGGGGGAGCGCTCGCCCCTGTTCGCCGTGGACACCTCCGGGGCGGCGCTGCAGGGCGCCGTGTCCGGCGACGACGCCCTGCCCGACCTCATCAAGCCCAACGGCGAGGAGCTCGCCGAGCTCGTCGGGACGGTCGACGGCGAACGGCTCGAGGCGGACCCCGACCTCGCGGCCGCCACCGCCGCCGCGCTCGTGGACCGCGGCCTGGGCGCGGTCCTCACGACCCTTGGGGCCGGCGGGGCCGTGCTCACCGTCCCGGAGGGCTCCTGGCACGCCGTCCACGCCCCCGTGGCCGTGCGCTCCACCGTGGGCGCCGGCGACAGCTCGCTCTCGGGCTACCTCATCGCCCAGGAGCGCGGGGACGCGGCGCCGGAGTGCCTGCGGCAGGCCGTGGCCTCCGGGTCCGCGGCGGCCGCCCTGCCGGGCACCCGGGTCCCCACCCTCTCCGAGACCACCCCCGAGGCGGTCACCGTGCGGGAGCTCCCCGCGCGCGCCGTCTCCGGCTGAACCGAACCACTCCACCCCACCTCATCCGAACCACCCGGGCCACCGGCCCGGCCGCTCAAGGAGGACATCGTGTCCGAGCTCATCACTCCCGACCTGGTCTCGCTCGACCAGGACCTGGGAGCAGACAAGGAATCCGTCATCGGCCGGCTCGCCGCCCTGGTGCAGCGCACCGGCCGCGCCGAGCAGCTCGACGGGCTGCTGGCGGACGCCATCGCCCGCGAGAACAAGACCGCCACCGGCATCCCCGGCGGCATCGCGATCCCGCACTGCCGCTCCGCCGCCGTGACCGAGCCGACCCTGGTCATGGCCCGGCTCGCGCAGGGCGTCCCCTGGGGCGCCAAGGACGGCCCCGCCGACATCGTCTTCTTCATCGCGGCGCCCGAGGGCGCCGACCAGACGCACCTGAAGCTGCTGGCCAAGCTCGCCCGCTCGCTGATGAAGAAGGACTTCGTGGCCGCCCTGCGCGCCGCGCGGTCCGAGCAGGAGGTCGTCCGGATCGTCGACGACGCGCTGGGGCTCGGCGGGACCGCCGAGGGCGCCTCCGCGACCGGCCCGGCGACCGCCGGCGCCACGTCCGCCGCCGCGGTGCCCGCCTCGGTCGACGCCCGGGCCGCGGACGGGGGCGCCGCGCCGGCGTCCGCCGCCCCGGCCGCGGGCGACGCCGGCCCGCACGCCGGCAAGAAGATCGTGGCCGTCACGGCCTGCCCCACCGGCATCGCCCACACCTACATGGCGGCGGACGGGCTGACCTACGCCGCCGAGGACATGGGGGTCGACCTCCAGGTCGAGACCCAGGGCTCCGCCGGCTTCACCAAGCTGGACCCCGCCACGATCGCCGCGGCGGACGCGGTGATCTTCGCGACCGACGTCGACGTCCGGGACCGCGCCCGGTTCGCCGGCAAGCCCTTCGTCGCCTCGCCGGTCAAGCGCGGCATCGACGAGCCGAAGGTCATGATCGAGGAGGCCCTCGCCAACGCCGGGAACCCGAACGCCCCGCGCGTGCAGGGCGGGGCCGGCGGGGACGCCGACCAGGGCGCCACCGGCGGCGCGAACGAGGGCTGGGGGACCCGCATCCGCAAGGCCGTGATGACCGGTGTCAGCTACATGATCCCGTTCGTGGCCGCGGGCGGGCTGCTCATGGCCTTCGGCTTCATGGTGGCCGGGGCGGACATCGCCAACATCGCCGACGACGTGCTGACCGGCTCCACCATCTGGAACCTCGGCGAGTTCACCCTCGCCCAGTACATCGGCGCGGTTCTGTTCAAGATGGGCAACCTGGCCATGAGCCTGCTGGTGCCCGCACTGGCCGGCTACATCGCCTACGGCCTGAGCGACCGTCCCGGCATCGCCCCGGGCTTCGCGGCCGGCCTGGTCGCGAATTTCATGGGCGCCGGGTTCCTTGGCGGCATCGTCGGCGGTCTGCTGGCCGGTCTCGCCGCCTACTGGCTGGCGCAGCCCCGGCTGCCCCGCTGGCTGGGTTCGCTGATGCCCGTGGTGATCATCCCGCTGCTCGCCACGATCTTCGCCGCGGGTCTGCTGCTGCTGGTCCTGGGCGGGCCGATCGCCACCTTCATGGCGTGGCTGACCGAGGTCCTCAACGGCATGACCGGTGCCAGTGCGCTGGCGCTCGGCGCGATCCTCGGCCTGATGATGGGCTCGGACCTGGGCGGGCCGATCAACAAGGTCGCCTACACGTTCGCCGCCGCAGGCCTCGGGGCCGCGACCGTCGCCAACACCGCCCCGCAGGAGATCATGGCCGCGGTCATCGCCGCCGGCATGGTGCCCCCGCTGGCCATGGCCCTCGCCTCGACGGTGGCCAAGCGCTACTTCACGGTGGCCGAGCGGGAGAACGGCAAGGCCGCGTGGCTGCTGGGAGCCTCCTTCATCTCCGAGGGCGCCATCCCGTTCGCCGCGGCCGACCCGCTGCGCGTGCTCCCCGCGTCCATGGTCGGCGGCGCCGTGACCGGCGCGATCAGCATGGCCACGGGCGTCACCTCCGCCGCGCCGCACGGCGGGGTGTGGATCCTGCCGGTGATCGGCAACCCGCTGATGTTCCTGCTCGCGGTGGTTGTCGGTACCGTGGTCACAGCAGGCATCGTCGTCGCCCTCAAGCACGTGGGCGGTGCGCACGGCCGGGTGGCCGACGCCACCCGCTCGCGCGAGGACGCCGCCGCTGTGCCGACCACCGCCTGAGCGGTGCGCACGGGCCCCGCCCGGGGCCCGTGCGCACCGATCCGAGCCTTCTCGAGGAAGAGGAACACGATGCAGACACTGACAGGCGTGGGGGTGTGCGCGGGCCGCGTCATCGGCGAGCTCTTGAGCATGCCGGAGCCGGTCTCCGAGCCGGCCGCGGGGCTGATGCTGCGGGACGAGGAGCCCGAGGCGGCGGTGGCCCGGCTGCACACGGCCGCCGCCGCGGTCAAGGCCGAGCTCAAGCGCCGCGCCGAGGTGGCGACCGAGAAGGACGCCGCGGACGTGCTCAAGTCCACCGCGCTCATGGCGGGGGACAAGGCACTGCTGAAGAACGCCGCGAAGCTCGTCAACGGCAAGGGGCTCGCCCCCGAGCGCGCCCTGTGGGAGGCCGCGAGCGACTACGCGGACCAGATGCGCGCCCTGGGCGGGTACATGGCCGAGCGCGCCGCGGACATCGAGGACGTCCGGGCGCGGCTCGTGTCCCAGCTCCAGGGGCTGCCCATGCCGGGCGTGCCGCAGCGGGACGTCCCGTTCGTGCTGACCGCCGAGGACCTCGCGCCCGCCGACACGGCGACCCTGGACCCCGAGATGGTCCTGGCCCTCGTCACCTCCGGCGGCGGCCCGCAGTCCCACACGGCCATCCTGGCCCGCAACCTCGGGCTCCCCGCGGTCGTGGCGGCCCGGGGCGTCGAGGCGCTCGCCGACGGCACCCGCGTGTTCGTGGACGGCGCCACCGGTGAGATCCGCACCGAGCCCGGCGCGGACGAGCAGGAGCTCGTGGAGGCCTGGGTGCGCAGCGCCGCGGCGCGCGAGGCCTTCGACGGCCGCGGCGTGCTCTCGGACGGCACCGAGATCCCGCTGCTGGCCAACGTGGGCACCCCCGAGGACGCCCGCACGGCGGCCGCGGCCGGGGCCCAGGGCGTGGGACTGCTGCGCACCGAGTTCTGCTTCCTGGGCCGGGACAAGGAGCCCTCGGTCGAGGAGCAGGTGGAGCAGTACACCGCGATCCTCGAGTCCTTCGCCGGCAAGAAGGTCGTGGTCCGCACGCTCGACGCCGGGGCGGACAAGCCGCTGCCCTTCCTCACCGACACCGCCGAGCCGAACCCCGCGCTCGGGGTCCGGGGCTACCGCACGGACCGCTCCGTGCCGGGCGTGCTCGCCCGGCAGCTCGAGGCGATCGCGCTGGCGGAGAAGGCCACGGACGCGGACGTGTGGGTCATGGCGCCGATGATCGCCACGCCCTCCGAGGCCCGGGACTTCGCCGTGATGGCGACGGCCGCAGGCCTGCGGGTGCCCGGGGTCATGGTCGAGACGCCGTCCGCGGCCGTCACCGCCGACCAGATCCTGCGCCACGTCAAGTTCGTGTCCCTGGGCACCAACGACCTGACCCAGTACACGATGGCCGCCGACCGGATGATGGGCTCCCTCGCGGAGCTCAACAACCCGTGGCAGCCCGCCGTGCTGCGCATGATCCGGTACACCGTGGAGGGCGCCCGCCGGGCCGAGTCCGAGGGCGCCGGCCCGCGCAACGTGGGCGTCTGCGGCGAGGCCGCGGCCGACCCCGCGCTCGCCGTGGTGCTCGTGGGCCTCGGGGTGCACACCCTGTCCATGAGCCCCCGCGGACTGGCCGCGGTCGCCGCCGTGCTGCGCAGCGTCGACCTCGCCACCGCCCAGGCCCTCGCCGAGGTCGCGATCGAGCAGCCCAGCGCGGAGGAGGCCGCCGCCGCCGTGCGGACCGAGCTCAGCGTGCTCGCCGAGCTCGGCCTCTGACCCACCGACCGCACCGTTTCCGCACCACCCCAACCACCGGGGCCCGTCACCCAGGGCCCCGCAACCCGAAGGAGCACCACCATGGCAGAACGCACCGCCACCATCGCCTCGTCCGTCGGCCTGCACGCCCGTCCGGCCGCGATCTTCGCCGAGGCCGCCGGGGAGTACGACCTCGACATCACGATCGCCGCCGAGGGCGAGCCCGAGGACGAGGCGATGGACGCCTCGAGCGTGCTGTCCCTCATGTCCCTCGGCGCCGGCCAGGGGGACAAGGTCGTCCTCCGCGCGGAGGGCGCGGGCGCCGACGACGCGCTCGACGCGCTCGTGCAGATCCTCGAGACGGACCACGACGCCGAGTAGGACCCCGCCGCACCGTCCAGCCACGGCGCCCGCCCACCGCACGGTGAGCGGGCGCCGTCGCGCGTGCTGACCCGCCGCACCGACCTCTCACGTGCCCCGACTACGGTGGAGGGGACGCCCGCACACTCCGATGGAGGACCGATGACCGCCGCTCGACCACCGCTCGACCACCGCCGCCGGGAGCCGGAGCGCGCCGCGCAGGCCCCGCGGCGGGCCCTCGTCGTGGGCACGGGCCGGGACCGGGGGGCCCTCGCGGCGGCGCGCGCCCTCGAACGGGCGGGCTGGCACGTGGGCGTCGGCACCCCCGACGGACCGGGCATGCTCGGCGCCACGCGGGCGGCCGCGACCCGCCACGAGGTGCCCCGCCCGCGCGGGGACGGCGCCCGCTTCATCGACGGCGTCCGCCGGGCGGTCGCGGAGGGGTCCTACGACGTCGTCTTCGGCGCCGGCGACGACTGGATGGCCGCGGTCTCGGCCTACCGTCAGCACCTCCCGGCGTCGGTGGCGCACCCGGGCCCGGACGTGGTCGCGGAGGCCCTCGACAAGGTCGGGCTCGCGGACCGGGCGGCCCGGGCGGGCCTCGCCGCCCCCCGGACGCTGGTGGCCACGGACGAGGCGCTCGCCGCCTGGGACGGCCCGGTCGTCGTCAAGTGCCGGGCGCACTGGGCGCCAGGGCAGACCCGGCCCCACCGCATCGAGGCCAAGCTCTTCCCGGACGCCCCCGCCGCCGCCGGACAGGTGCGGCGGATCCGCGAGGCCGGTGCCGAACCGGTGCTGCAGGTGCCCGTGCGCGGCACCCTCGGGGCCCTCATCGGGGTCCACCACGACGGTCGCCTGCGCGGCCGGGTGCAGCAGACCACCTCCCGGCTGTGGCCCACGCCCAACGGCGTCTCGGCCCGTGCGGAGACGGTGCCCGTCGACGAGGAGCTCGCGGCGCGCGCCGAGGTGCTGCTGCGCGACCTGGGCTGGTGGGGCCTCGTGGAGCTGCAGTTCCTCACCGGGGACGACGGCGTCCCGCAGCTCATCGACCTCAACGGCCGCTTCTTCGGCTCGATGGCCCTGGCCGAGGCCGCCCGCCCCGGGCTGGCCGACGCGTGGGGCCGGCTGGTGCTCGGCGCGCCCGTGCCGGAGCTGCCGGACGCCCGCCCCGGGGTCCGCTACGCCTGGCTCGCCGGGGACCTGCGACGGGCCTCCGTGGAGCGCCGCGGCGGTCTGGCCGCGGACGTCGCCGACACCCTCCGCTGGGGCCGCGGCGCCCAGCACAGTGTGTGGGACCTGCGCGATCCCGGGCCCACGTGGCACCTGGCCACCTGGCGGCTCAGGAACGGCGCCCGCTCCGGGTAGGGCGGCGCCGCGTCAGCGCCGGCGCAGCGTCCGCAGCGTCTCGCCCACGAGCAGGCGCTCGGGAGCCCGCAGCACGACGAGCCCGAGCAGGTACGTCCCGCCCACCACGGCGGCGCAGAGCGCCGCGAGCACGAACGAGGGCAGCTCCGTCAGCGCCTCCCGCGCCCCCAGCCCTGCGGCGCCGGCGACGGCCGCCAGCACGAGCGCCCGCGCCACCAGGGCCGTCGTCGCCCTGGCGTCCAGCCCGGCGTGCCGCCGGTGCAGCAGCCACGCGTTGAGCAGCGCCGCCACGACCAGGGACGCGGTCGTGGCCGCGGCGATGCCGGCGAGGCCCAGCACCGGGGCCAGCAGGACGTCGCCGACCACGTTGACGACCATCGCCAGCACCGCCACGACCACCGGCCCGCGGGAGTCGCCGATGGCGTAGGACGCGCGGACCACCACCTGGCGGAAGCCGAGCGCGAGCAGCGCCGGCGCGTACCAGGCGACCGCGGTGGCCGTCGCCGCGACGTCCCCGTCGTCGAACGCGCCGTGCCCGAAGGCCGTGGCGACGAGGGGTCCGGCCGCGACCACGAACACCGCGCACACCGGGGCGAGCACGGTGACGACCACGGACAGCCCTCGGTCGACGAGCCGGCGCAGCTCGGGCCGGTCGTCCGCGGAGGCGCCCAGGGCCGGGTACAGGGGGACGAGCAGGGCCGCGATGACGACGGTCTCCGGCAGGTCGACCAGGCGCCAGCCGTAGGTCAGCGCCGTGATCGTGCCGTCCTCGAGGGTGGAGCCCACCGCCCGGTCGACGAGGGTGTTGATGTTGACCACGGCGTTGCCCACCAGCATGGGCGGCACGAGCCGGGCGATCTCCCGGAAGCCCGGGTCCCGCAGGTCCCACCGGGGCCGGAGCCGGGCGCCGAGCGCCCGCACGGGGGGCACCTGCATCAGCAGCCGCGCCGCCGAGCCCACCACGTAGCCCACGGCGAGCGCCGAGACGCCGTAGCGGGGCCCGAACAGACCTGCCGCGGCGATCATGACGAGGTTGAACGGGACGCCCTGCAGGGAGGACCACGCGAAGCGGCCGTGGGCCTGGACGAGCGAGGCCAGCAGGTCCGTGCCGGCCACGAGCACCGTCGCGACGAGGACGATCCGGGTGAGCGAGGCGGCCGTGGCGGTCTGGGCGTCGTCGAACCCGGGGGCGAGCAGGGCCGTCACCGGTTCCGCGAGCAGCCCCGTCACCACGGCGGCCAGGCCGAGGACGACCACGGTGACGGTGAGGGAGACCTCGAAGCCGCGGTGGCCGCGGCACCCCGTGCCGTCGGCGCGCTCCCGGGCGGTCTCCCGCGAGGTCACGGGGGTCACGGAGCGCGCCATCGCCCAGGCGATCAGGCCGAGGACGACGTTCAGCACGCCCTGGGCCACCAGCCACGCGTCGAGCTCGGCGCCCGCGCCGAAGACGGCGCCGACGACGACGTCCCGGGCGAAGCCCAGCACGGTGGAGACGGCGGTCAGTCCGGTCACGAGGACCGCGGCGCGGGCGATGCTCCAGCGCCCGCCCGGTCCACCCACGGCTCCCGCCACCTCCCTGGTCCGGACCGCGCCGGGGATCGGAGCGGACCTGCCGGTGCGCGCCGCGGACCTGCCGGTGCGAACCGCCTGAACAGAATACACAGCGCGGCACCCGGTGCCGCCCCGGCCCCGTCCCGGGCCTGCCGCGGGGACGGGAACGGGGGCGCGGCGCCCGACCGGCACGGCTCAGAGGCCCCTCAGGCCCGCGCGGTTAGACTGACCGGGGCCGGCCCCCGCCGGCGCACCGGCCCGCCGGCCACCCCGGCCGGCCGGCCCCGACGACCCCGACGATTGAGAGAGCCTTGCGAGAGTTCACCGCACGCTTCGCCACCGCCCAGGAGATCGAGGCCTGGGACACCCACGTCACGGCGAACCCGCACGGCGGCAACCTGCTGCAGTCGGCGTCCTTCGCGGACGTCAAGGCGGACCACGGCTGGCGGCCCCTGCACCTCGTGCACGAGCCCGCCGACGGCGGACAGGCGTCCTACAACCTCGTCCTCGAGAAGCCGGTGCCCGCCCTCGGCAAGCTCTGGTACATGATCAAGGGCCCGGACGTCGCCTCCGTCGACGACATCCCCGGGATCGCCGCGGCCAGCGCCCGGCTCGTGGCCGAGCAGCGGCTGAACGTCTTCGCGATCAAGATCGAGCCGGACGTCCTGGACTCCGACTACGCCCGCGGCGTGCTCACGCGGGCCGGGCTGAAGAAGTCCTTCAACATCCAGCCCAACGACTCCACGGCGGTCCTCGACACCGACCGGGACGAGGAGACCGTGCTGAAGTCGCTGCACTCCCGCGGGCGCAACGCCGTCCGGCGGGCCCTGCGCGAGGGCTGCACCGTCGAACGCGTCGAGCTGACCGAGCAGAACATGCGCCGGATGTACGCGCTCATGGACACCGTGGGGCAGGGGGACGCGAACGTGAACCTGCGCTCCTACGAGTACTACGCGAAGTTCTGGACGGCGTTCGAGCAGGCCGGCCAGGGGCGGCTGTACTTCACCTACGAGGACGGCGAGCCCTCGGTGGGCGCCTACGTCATCGCCTACGGCACCAAGGGCACCTACAAGGACGGCGGCTCGAAGCCCCGGCGCCGCCAGTACGGTGACTCCCACCTGCTGCAGTGGACCGCGATCACGGACCTCATGCGGGAGCACGGGATCGTCGAGTACGACTTCTGCGGCACCCCGCCGAGCGACCAGCTCAAGAACAAGGAGCACCCCTACTACGGTCTGGGGCTGTTCAAGACGAGCTTCACCAAGACCGTGGTCGACTTCGTGGGCGTCCACGACCAGGTCCTGAGCCCCGCCAAGTACGCGGTGTGGACCAACGTGGCCGAGAAGGTCCAGCGCCAGCTGTGGGTCCGCCGCACGGGCCAGCCCTTCTACTGATCCGACCCCGACCCCGACCGCCCGCCGGGCCCCCGCCCCCGCGCCCCGGAAGGAGGAACGCCGCGTGGTGACCGACCAGCGCGCCCCCCTGCGCCCGTTCGCCGCCTACCCCTCGTCGGACGGTGCCGAGGAGCCCGACCTCCACGTCGTCGAGCCCTTCGGTCCCGGCGGGGACACGACGCTCACGGGCGCCGCCCGCCCGGTCGCCCGGCACGGCGCGGGCCTGCCCGCGGTGCGCCCCACCGAGGACCAGGCCCAGCACGCCCGGCGCCGCGCCGGGACCACCGTGCTCGACATCGTGCCCGACGCCCCGCAGGCGCTGCCCGTGCTCAGCACGAGCCTGATCCGCCGGCACGGGGACACCCCCGAGCCGGAGAAGCGCCGCGAGCTGCTCTCCGCCGCCGAGACCGTGCCCCTGCCGGCGTCGGCGCGCCGGCGGCGCCGCACCGGCACCGACACGGTCCCCGTCTCCCGCCCGGAGACGACGACGATCGGACCGCTCCCGGCTCCCGGCAAGAGCTCCGACCGGATGCAGCGGGGCGCCTACCCGTCCACCCGGGCGCAGGGGACCCGGCCCGGCGGGCGCGCCCGGCTGCGCTCCATCCTGCAGGGGGAGGCCGCCCCGACCGCCCCCATGCGCGTGGTGGAACGGCTCAACGCCTCGCCCTTCGCCAATCTGCGCCGGTTCGGGGAGTCCACCAGCCGGCAGGCCCGGCGCACCCTGAACTTCGCGCTACGGCTCGCGGAGACCATGTTCCACTACGGGGCCGACGCCCTCGACGTCGAGAACGCCATCATCGCCGTGTGCGCCACCTACGGGGTCGAGAACGTCGAGGTGGACATCACCAACCAGGCCGTGACGATCAACTACATCGCCGACGACCAGCCGGACGGCGGGGACACCCGCACCCGCGAGGACGTCTTCAACGACCCGGACACCAACAGCCACACGGTCATGCGGGTCGTGCGCTCCTGGACGGACAACTACGCGGGGCTGGCCGAGACGCACCAGCTGGTCGCGGACATCACGGGCGGAGAGATGCCCCGCGGGGAGGCGGAGCGGCGCCTCGAGGCGATCAACGCCAAGCCCAAGCCCTATCCGCGGTGGATGGTGCGGGCCGCCACGGCCGCCGCGGCGATGACCATCACCGTCGGCATCGGCGGGGGAGTGCTGGGGGCGCTCGTGGCCGGTCTGTCCTCGGTCATCAACCAGGTCGTGGCGCACCGGCTGGGCGTCTGGCGGATCCCCGAGTTCTTCGCCATGGCCGCCCAGTCGGGGATCCTCACCACGATGGCCCTGCTGATGTCCTGGGCCGGTGTCGACCTGTCCCCGGCACGGGTCATCGCGGGCGGGATCATCCTGCTCCTGCCCACCACCCGCATGGTCTCCACCATGCAGGACGCGATCAACGGGTTCCCCGTCACGGCGGCCGGGCGGCTGCTCTCCACGTCCATGGCGTTCCTCGGCATCGTGGCCGGCATCGCCGGTGGCATCTCCGTGGCCGGCTACGCCGGCATGCCCCGGGTCGACGTCTCGCAGAGCGCCTTCGACCCGGTGGGCCCGCTGACCAACTCCGTGTTCATGCTGATCGCCACCGGGCTCATCGCGGTCACGATGCAGGCCAAGCCCCGTCACGTGCTCTCGACCGTGGCCGCCGCCCTCGGCGGTCTCGTGGTCTACCACACCGGCATGGCCGCCGGCCTGGGCTCCCGCCTGGACACGGCGCTCGCGGCGATCACCAGCGGGTGCGTGGCGACCGTGCTCGCGGCCCGGCACCGGATTCCCCAGCTGGTCCTGGCGATCCCCGCGATGACCTTCCTGCTGCCCGGGCTGTCCATCTTCCGCGGCATGTACACCATCACCGTGGAGACGGACACCTACGGCCCCGGGATCGTGGGGCTCGTCAACGCGATGGCCTCGATCGTGGCCCTGGCCTCCGGGGTGGTGCTCGGCAAGTACCTCATGCGCCCCTTCGTGGGGCACCTCAACGGCACCAGTTCCCGGCGCAACCGGCGCCGCTGACACATGGACCGCGGACGGCGCCGTGGTGGGCTGTGGGTCTGGGGCAGCACCGCGGTGGGCAGCGAGCCGGGCCAGCACCGCGGTGGGCTGTCGGCTCGGGGCAGCACCGGGCTGAATCCTCGGTGCGGCTCAGAACGGGGGCGGGTCGTCGTCCTGCCGGACCCCGTCGGGGCGGACCTCGTGAGGCCGGGCGCCGGAGGGCACGGTCCTGCGGGATGTCCACAGGACCGCAGCCGGTGACGGCTCGTCCGGTGCCTGCTCTGCCGGGGGCCGGACGTCGACGGGCAGGTCGTCGGCGATCCGCAGCGGCGAGAGCACGGGCTGGTGGTGCTGCTGGGGGTAGGTCACGTGGACGCGTCCGGCCGGTGAGGTCCATTCCAGGACGCCCTCCGGGGACTCCCGGCGGCGGTGCCGGACCCGCCAGCGCCCGAGCGGGCCGTCCCGGTGCTTGAGGACGTGGTGGTGGCGGCACAGATGGGCGAGGTTGTCCGCGGCGGTCGGCCCGCCCTCGACCCAGGCCACGGTGTGGTCGAGGTCGCAGCGCTCGGCACGTCGCCGGCATCCGGGGAACCGGCAGGTGCCGTCCCTCGCTCGCAGCCGGCGCTTGAGATCTGCCGGTACGGCGTACGTGGTGCGGTCGTGGTCCAGGACGGTGCCGGTGACCGGATGTGTCAGAACCCTCGACCAGGACCCGGCGCCGGCGGCGATCCGCTCGGCCACGCTCACCGGGATCGGCCCGTAGCCGGCCAGCTCCGCGCAGTCCGGGCTCCCTGCAGGCCCGCCGCCGGTTGTTCCGCCGGCGCTGCATGATCGGCCGGGGAGCCCGTCTCCGTTGGACGATTCACCGGGTACCGCGTCTCCGTCGGGTGATCGGCCGGGGAGCCCGTCTCCGTCGGGTGATCGGCCGGGGAGCCCGTCTCCGTCGGGCGACCGGCCGGAGGATCCGCGGCCGGGAGTCTGTGCGCTGTGCTCCAGCAGCGAGAGCACGGGAACGGTGACCGTGACCTGCCCGCGGATCCCGCGCAGGTGCTCCGGCATGCAGGCGGGCTCCCCGTCCAGCAGCAGTGCGGCGAGCACGTCCGCGCGCAGCTGCCCTGCCGTGCGCGGCCCGTCCTCCCAGCAGCTCCGGTCGTCGTTCGGACCCCTGCCCTCAGCGACGCCCCGGCCGCCACACGCAGACTCTGCCAGGTCCGTCGACGGGCTGTGCGGATCCACACGGGCGGCGATGGACGCGAGACGGGCATGGACGGCGTGGGCGGTGGCCGCGTCCAGGAGGGCGCACAGCCGCGCCATGCCGTCCTCCTCGGGTTCTATCCACACCCTGCGCCCCCGGCGGGCCAGCCGGTGACGGTCCTCCGGGAACCCGGCCAGCAGCCAGGCCCGCCGCCTCCGGGCCAGCGCCCGGAGCTGCGACGCGGTGGCCGTCGGCGCCTTCTCCAGCAGCTCGTCCACGACACGGGACACGGCCTCGCCGAGTGGCCACGGCTCGGGCGGCCGACCGGTCGCACCCACCAGGTCCCGCCACAGGTCCACGATCACCTCGGTCTGGCGCAGGGCGATCGCCCCGGACTCGAGAGCCTGCAGGACCCGGGGCAGGCTCTCGGCGAGCAGGACCGCGTTCTCCACCCGGCGCACCGCCGTGCCCGCCGGCAGCCGCAGTGCCGGGCCGATCTCGTCGGCCACGTCCAGCACCGTGCGCCTCTCCGGTTCCGGGATGTGCTGCCCACGACTGCGGGCTCGCTCGTTCGACCAGCGTGCCCGGGCCGCCCGTCGCCGATCGTGCGCCTGCTCCTGCAGCTGCCACATCCGGTGGATCACCCGCAGCTGCCGGCCCGCAGCCCGGGCCTCCGCCCGGGCGTCCTCGACCAGCTCCGTCACAGCACCGGCGTACTCACGGTCGGCAACGGCCGTGTCCTCCCGGAGGACCTCCTCCAGGCTCCGCGGCCGGCCGGCGGTAGTAGTCATGTCTCATGATCCCCACCGGGTCCGACACCATAAGGACGGAGACGGAGACGGAGACGGAGCCCGTGGCCCGGACCGTGACCATGCCCTGGGGCGGGGAGGAGCGGCCGTGAGACGCGGAGGGACGGCCCGGCTTCCGGGCGCGTCCGAGAACCGGTGCCCGATCTCGGGACGAGCAGCTCAGCGCCGCGCAGTGCGAAGGATCACCGCTCGCGGGTCCGGCTCAGAGGATCTGGCCGACCGGCAGCTTCTTCTCCGCCTGGAAGACGTCCTCGGTGCGGCCCCTCGCCCAGTAGCCGGACAGCGAGACCTGGTCCCGCTCCAGCCGACGGCGCGTGAACAGCTCCTCGCGCAGGGCCTTCATGACCTCCCGCTCGCCGTGGGCGAAGACCTGGACCCCTTCCGGGTCGGTGGGCCACCCGGCCTCGCGCACGGCCCGCACCAGGGCAGCGTCCTCTCCGGGACCGCTGTCCGCCCGGAACACCCAGCGCACCGCCATCCCGGCCGGGGCGGACACCGGCTGGACGTCGGAGGGCGTGTCCACCTCCAGCAGCGCCTCTCCCTGCGCGGAGGCCGGGAGGGTCTCCAGGACGGCGAGGGCGGCGGGGATCGCGGCGTCGTCGGCGGCTATCAGGGTCCACGCGGCGTCCGGGGCCGGCGTCCACCTGCCCCCGGGGCCGAGGGCGATGATGCGGTCCCCGGGCTCGGCGCGGGCCGCCCACGGGCCGGCGAAGCCGTCGTCGCCGTGCAGCACGAAGTCCATCCACAGCTCGTGCCGCTCCGGCACGTACCGGCGGATGGTGAGGTGGCGGGTGACGGGCTGCCGGTCGCCCGGCAGGGTCTCCTTGAGCTCCCAGTAGTCGGGGTTCCGTCCGGGCTCCGCCCCCGGCCGCGACGAGTTTGTGGTCTCGGAGTCAGGAGCGTCCGTGCCGGGATTCGAAGTCCCGGAAAGCGCGGTGCCGGCTTCGCCCGTGCCGGGCCGGAGGAAGACGAGCTTCACGTACTTCTCGGGCGGGACGATGTCCGCGTAGCGCTCGGGCTCGTCGATGCCCAGGACCACCCGGACCATCGACGGGGACAGCAGCTCGCGGGAGCGCACCGTCAGGTTCAGCTGCGGCTTGCGGGGTCTGGCGGGCCGGGCCCCGGGGGTCGTCGTCATGCCGCCCACCCTAACGGAGGCCTCCTGGTGTCACATCCGCCAGTCGACGGGCTCCGCGCCCTGCTGCTCGAGGAGGTGGTTCGTGCGGGAGAACGGCCGGGACCCGAAGAAGCCCCGGGACGCGGACAGCGGGGACGGGTGCGCGGACTCGACCGTGGGGAAGCCGTCCAGCCACGCGGCAGTGCTCCGCGCGTCCCGGCCCCACAGGATGGCCACCAGCGGGGTCCCGCGGCCGGCGAGGGCCTTGATGGCGCGCTCCGTGACCGCTTCCCAACCCTTGCCCCGGTGGGAGGCCGGGGCCCCGTCGCGCACGGTGATGACCCTGTTCAGGAGCATCACGCCCTGCCGGGACCACGCGGAGAGGTCCCCGTGCTCCGGCGGGTCGACGCCGAGGTCGTCCCGCAGCTCCTTGTAGATGTTCTGCAGGGAGCGGGGCACTGGACGCACGTGGGGCTGCACGGAGAAGGACAGGCCCATGGCGTGGCCGGGAGTGGGGTAGGGGTCCTGCCCGACGACCAGCACCCTGACCTGCTCCAGCGGGTCCTGGAACGCCCGCAGGACCGCCGGGCCCTCCGGGAGCGTGCGGTGCCCGTCGGCGTGCTCCTCGCGCAGGAACCGGCCCATCTGCCGGATCTGCGGTTCCACGGGGGCGAGGGCCTCCGCCCAGTCGGGGGCCATGATCCTGTCCAGGGGCTGGGTCTCGCTCACGGTGCTCCTCGGTGCGGGTGTCGTGCGGGTGTCGGCCGCCGGGACGGACGGCAGGTGCCGGTCCGGGCACCGGTGCTCCGGCAGGTGCGGACCCGGATGTGCCGGGCACCACTCTAGGCCGGTGCGGCGTCGCCCGCGGTCCCGGTGTCCGACGGGTGGTCCGCACCGCTGCCCGGACCGGTGTGCCGGTGCCGGAGGGCACGGCCCTCCTCGACGAGCTCGTCCTCCTTCGCCTGCATCCGCCGCACGCCCCGGAGGTCCCGCGGCGGCAGCCGCAGGTTCTCCTCGGCCTCGATCCCGGCCTGGAGCTGGCGTCCGCGCTCGATCTCGGCGTTGAGCTCGGCGCCCGCGAGCAGCACGATGTTCATGATCCAGATCCACAGCAGCAGGACGATCACGCCGCCGATGGCACCGTAGGTGGCGTTGAAGTCGTTGACGTTGGACACGTAGAAGCTGAACCCGGTGGTCGCAGCGCTCATGACCAGGATGGCGACCACCGAGCCGATGCTGAGCCACCGGAACCTCGGCTGCCGGATGTTCGGGGTGGCGTAGTAGAGCAGGGCGCTCACGAAGACGAGCAGCAGCAGCAGGGCCGGGATCCGGGCGGCCTGCCAGAGCCGGAGCGCCGCCTCGCCGAGGCCGATCAGCCCGCCGAGCCGCTCGGCGACCGGTCCGGAGAGCAGCAGGAGCAGCATCATGCCCACCACCAGGACCACCAGGGACAGCGTCACCGCGATCATCAGGGGGTAGAGCTTCCAGACGGGGCGGCCCTCCTCGACCTCGTAGATCCGGTTCATGGACCGTCCGAAGGCCCGCACGTAGCCCGAGGCCGTCCACAGGGCGCCGACCAGACCGGTGACCAGTGCCAGGCCCGCGGACGGGAAGCCGGTGAGCTCGCCGATCGGCCCCTCGAGCACGGCCACGGCCCCCTCCGGGACCCCGAACTCGTCGAGCAGGCGCAGCAGGGTCCTGGTGGTCGCCTCGGCCTGACCGACGACGCCGAGCGTCGACACCACCGTGAGCAGCCCCGGGAAGATGGACAGCACGGCGAAGAACGTCATCACCGCCGCCGAGTCCGTGCACTCGTCGCGGCGGAACTCGTGGACGGTCCGGCGCAGGATGTAGCTCCACGAGGGTCTCGTGATCTGCGCCGGCGACGAGGGCTTCTCCGCGCTGTCCGGGTCCGCCCCGGGATCTCCCGTGGCGTGGGGGTCGGCTGCCATGAAGCTCCTCCGCGTGGTCGGCTGCGGGCCAGGATACCGGGGCCGCCACCGCCCCGGCCCGTTCCGTCCGGGGCGGGCGGGACCGGCGGCGGACTGGCTAGAGTGGGCGCATGAGCGCTTCCTCCACCGAGACCCGACCCCTCGCCGTCGTCACCGGGGCCACCGGAGGCATCGGCCGCGCGTGCGTGGTGGACCTCGCCCGCGACCACGACGTCCTGGCCCTGGGCCGGGACGCCGGCCGGCTGGCCGAGCTCTCCGGCCTCCCGCACGTCACCGTCCGCGCCGCCGACCTGACCGACGTCGAGGCCCTGCCGTCCGTGGTGGCCGGCCTGGACCGGGTCGACGTCCTGGTGCACTCGGCGGCCGTGGCCGGGCGCACCACGGTGGAGGCCGCCTCCGTGGCGGACTGGCGGGCCCAGCTCGAGCTCAACGTGGTGGTCCCCGCGGAGCTGACCCGGCTCCTGCTGCCGGCCCTGCGAGCGGCCCGGGGGAAGGTCGTGTTCCTCAACTCCGGCTCGGGGCTCAACGCCCGCGCCGGGGACGCCGTCTACGCGGCCTCGAAGTTCGCCCTGCGCGCGCTCGCCGACTCGCTCCGCCAGGAGGTCGAGGCCGACGGCATCGTGGTCAGCTCGGTGCACCCCGGCCCGGTCGACACGCAGATGCAGCGGGACATCCAGGCCGGCCTGGGCAACGAGTACGTCCCGGAGCGCTACCTGCGGCCGGAGTCCGTGGCCGCGGCGGTGCGCGCCGTCGTGGACGCGGGCGAGGACGCGCAGCTGACCACCCTCTCCCTGCGGCCGCGGGCCGAGTCGCGGTGACCGGCGAGGACGCGGTGCCCGCGGACGCAGTGCCCGACGACGCGGTGCCCGCGGACGCCCGGGCCGACGACGCCGCCGTTCCCGGCGCGGAGCCGGTGCCCGACGGGGAGGCCGCCCCCGGCCGGGAAGAGCCCGGGGAGGGGGCCGGTCTGGACGCCGTGGACCGCGAGATCCTGTCGCTCGAGAACCTGCAGTGGAAGTACCAGGGGGCGAAGGAGATGGAGATCCGCCGCCGCCTGAACCTCTCGCCCACCCACTACTACCAGCGGCTCAACGTCCTGATCGACACCCGCGCCGCCCTCGAGCACGACCCGATGCTCGTGGCCAGGCTGCGCCGGCAGCGAGGAGACCACGGATGACCCAGTACCCGCACGACGAGTTCGACGACGTCCCCGAGGACGGGCCCCGCCAGGGCGCCCACCGCGGTGTCCGGCCGACCGTCCGCGTGGGCGCCCGGGAGCTCACCGCCATCGTCCTGGCCGGGGTGCTGACCCTCGGCGTCGGGGTGTTCTCGTTCCTCAACGCCCCGGGCGAGGCCGCCCCGGCGCCGGGCGCCACGTCCACGGGGTCCTGAGCCGGCCCGGTCCTCGAGGCGTCCCCGTCGGCCCCGGACCCCGACCGTTCCGACGCCGTTCGCCACGACGTCGTCCACCCCCGACGCCACCGGAAGGAACCACCGTGCAGATCGAAGGAAGCCGAGTCCGCGTCCGCGACTGGACCGAGGAGGACCTCGTCGACTACGAGGCGTGGATCACGCCGCCCGCCGGCGGCGGCGAGCACGAGTGGCAGCGCACGGACGGCCCGTTCTACCCGAACTTCACCGCCGAGGGCGCCCAGCGCTGGCTCGGCACCCTCCGGGAGCACGTGACGGCCGGGGACTGGCCGGACCCGCGCGAGACGATGGTGATCGCCGACGCCGCCGACGACCGGTTCATCGGGCAGGTGTCCTGGTACTGGTCGGAGAAGCCCACCGAGGACCCCGGTGACGGCACGCACCTGCTGCCGCTGCGCTCCCTGGGCATCACCGTGTACTCCCCGGAGCACTGGAGCGGCGGCTACGGCACCGAGGCGATGCGCCTGTGGATCGACTACCTCTTCGCCCACTCCGACTCCCACCGCCTCGACCTGGAGACGTGGAGCGGCAACGCGGGGATGTGCCGCGTGGCGGTGAAGCTGGGCTTCACCGAAGAGGCCAGGATCCGCCGGGCCCGCAGGGTCGGCGGCGAGTACTACGACCGGATGGTCTACGGCGTCCTGCGCGAGGAGTGGCAGGGCTGAGCGGAATCGGCTCAGGGGTTTGCACTCTCCGGGGACGAGTGCCAAGATTGCGATTAGCACTCAGTCGTGTGGACTGCTAATGGCTCGGTCCCCGGCCCGACCCGGGCAGCCACCGGCACAGGAGTGACACCTCAACCACCACGGTGAGGTGCCGCACGGCGTCGGGAAGAGTCCGCCGTCGTGCGCGCCGTCCGTCGCGGGCACCGTGGAGGTCGACCGTTTGTCTACCGTCCAGGAGGGACGAAGTCACATGGCAAAGATGATTGCTTTCGACGAAGAGGCACGCCGCGGACTCGAGCGGGGCCTGAACACCCTGGCCGACGCCGTCAAGGTCACCCTCGGCCCGCGCGGCCGCAACGTGGTCCTCGAGAAGGCCTGGGGCGCCCCCACGATCACGAACGACGGCGTGTCCATCGCCAAGGAGATCGAGCTCGACGAGCCGTTCGAGAAGATCGGCGCCGAGCTCGTCAAGGAGGTCGCCAAGAAGACCGACGACATCGCCGGCGACGGCACCACCACCGCCACCGTGCTCGCCCAGGCGCTCGTCAAGGAGGGCCTGCGCAACGTGGCCGCCGGCGCCGACCCGCTGAGCCTCAAGCGCGGCATCGAGAAGGCCGTCGCCGCGGTCACCGAGGAGCTGCTGGCCTCCGCCAAGGAGGTCGAGACCGAGGAGCAGATCGCCGCCACGGCGTCGATCTCCGCCGGCGACCCCGAGATCGGCCGCCTCATCGCCCAGGCGATGGAGAAGGTCGGCAAGGAGGGCGTGATCACGGTCGAGGAGTCCAACACCTTCGGGCTGGACCTCGAGCTGACCGAGGGCATGCGCTTCGACAAGGGCTACCTCTCGGGCTACTTCGTCACCGACGCCGACCGCCAGGAGGCCGTCCTCGAGGATCCCTACATCCTCGTGGTCAACTCCAAGATCTCCGCGGTCAAGGACCTGGTCCCCGTGCTCGAGAAGGTCATGCAGGCCGGCAAGCCGCTGCTGATCATCGCCGAGGACGTCGAGGGCGAGGCCCTGGCGCTGCTGGTGCTCAACAAGATGCGCGGCTCCATCAAGTCCGTGGCCGTCAAGGCCCCCGGCTTCGGCGACCGCCGCAAGGCGCAGCTGGCCGACATCGCCATCCTCACCGGTGGCCAGGTCATCACCGAGGAGGTCGGGCTCTCCCTCGAGACCGCCACCGTGGACCTGCTGGGCCAGGCCCGCAAGGTCGTCGTGACGAAGGACGAGACCACCATCGTCGACGGCGCCGGCACCGCCGAGGAGATCGAGGGCCGCGTGGCCCAGATCCGCGCCGAGATCAACAACTCGGACTCGGACTACGACCGCGAGAAGCTGCAGGAGCGCCTGGCCAAGCTGGCCGGCGGCGTGGCCGTCCTCAAGGCCGGTGCCGCCACCGAGGTCGAGCTCAAGGAGCGCAAGCACCGCATCGAGGACGCCGTGCGCAACGCCAAGGCCGCCGTGGAGGAGGGCATCGTCGCCGGCGGCGGCGTGGCCCTGATCCAGGCCGGCCAGAAGGCGTTCGACAAGCTGCAGCTCACGGGCGACGAGGCCACCGGCGCGAACATCGTGAAGGTCGCCATCGACGCCCCGCTGAAGCAGATCGCGATCAACTCCGGCCTCGAGGCCGGCGTGGTCGTGGACAAGGTCCGCGGTCTGGCCCAGGGCCACGGCCTCAACGCCGCCACCGGCGAGTACGAGGACCTGATGGCCGCCGGCATCAACGACCCGGTCAAGGTGACCCGGTCCGCGCTGCAGAACGCGGCGTCCATCGCCGGGCTGTTCCTCACCACCGAGGCCGTCGTCGCCGACAAGCCGGAGCCCGCGGGCGCCGGCGCCGGTGCCGACGACGGCATGGGCGGCATGGGCGGCATGATGTGATCGACGGCTGACCCGTCGAGCGTGCCCAGCACGCATCCGGCACGGGCCGGGCACCTCGCGGAGGTGCCCGGCCCGTCGTCGTCCCGCACCTGGTGCCGCAGGGCCGGAAGTGGTGTTCAATCGTGAGCACCAGCTGCCGGAGGAGGTGCCGTGGACGTCGTCGTGTGGGACGCGGTCCCCGTCCAGGTCTCGCTCGTGCTGATCGCCTTCGGGCTCACCTCGCTGGTGGGCCTCGAACGGCGGCTGCGGCGCAAGAGCGCCGGACTGCGCACGCACGCCCTGGTCGGCACCGGGTCGGCGGTGTTCACCCTCGTGTCCGCCTACGGCTTCGGTGTCCTGCCCGGCATCGACGCCGGTCCCGACCCCTCCCGCGTGGCGGCCCAGATCATCACGGGCATCGGCTTCCTGGGCGCGGGCGTGATCTTCACGAACCGGGACGTGGTGCACGGCCTGACGACGGCTGCGAGCATCTGGCTCTCCGCGGCCATCGGGATGGCCTGCGGGGCCGGGCTCGTGCCGCTCGCCGTCGTCGCCACGGGCCTGCACTTCGTCTCCGCGATCCTGCTGACCCCGCTCTCCCGCCGCCTGCCCGGGATGGTGGCCCCGCAGGGACTCCGGCTGCGCTACGAGGACGGGCACGGCGTGCTGCGGGAGGTCCTGACGGTGGTCGACGAGCTGCAGCTGAGCGCCTCCGTGGTCTCGAGCCGGACGGTCGAGGGGTCCGAGGGCACCGAGGTGGAGCTGCTCCTGCGGCTCGAGGGCAAGACGGACCTGCGCACGGCGGCCGTGCAGGTGTCGAGGGTCGCCGGGGTGCGCGACGTCGCCCAGCAGCAGCTCGAGCAGGAGCCCGGCGACTGAGCCGGTGGTGCACGCGGCCCGTGGCGCACGGCGTCCGGGCGCCGTGAAAAGATGAGTGCCATGACGATCACTGCTGCCGCCGACGGCTCCGCGCTGGGCAATCCCGGTCCCGCGGGATGGGCCTGGTACATCGACGACAACACCTGGCGGGCCGGCGGATGGCCGCACGGCACCAACAACATGGGCGAGCTCAAGGCCGTCCTGGACCTGCTCGAGGCCACGGCACACCGCCCCGACGAGCCCCTGCGGGTGCTGTGCGACAGCCAGTACGTCATTAACTCGATCACGAAGTGGATGCCCGGCTGGAAGAAGAAGGGCTGGAAGAAGAGGGACGGCAAGCCCGTCCTCAACGTGGAGCTCATGAAGGCCCTGGACGCCGCGATGGCGGGCCGCGACGTGCGCTTCGAGTGGGTCAAGGGCCACGCCGGCCACGAGCTCAACGAGGCCGCCGACATCCGTGCCCGGGCCGTGGCCACCGCGTTCCAGACCGGTCGCCCCGCGCCCGAGGGACCCGGGTTCGACGGCGCCGCCCGGCACCCGGACGGAGCGGGCACCCGGACCCCGGCCCGGGAGCTGCTGGACGCCCCGGAGCCGGTGGACGCCGCGCCGCTGGTGGAGGCCCCAGGGCCGGGGGAGGACACGGATCCCGGCGCGTTCGAGGACCGGCACGACCCCGATCTGCTGAGCGAGCTGCTCGCCCACGAGGAGGAGCTCGCCCGCGGCCGCACGGCGGGGGAGACCGTCCAGGAACTCGAGCGGGACCTGCTCCGCCCGGAGGTCAGGGCGGACCCGGGCCGGCTGGGCCAGCTGCTGCACGAGGCCTTCGCCGAGGTCGGTGCCTCGGGGTCGTGGCGCTCCCGGGCGGACGTCCTCGACCGGCTGCCCCGCGAACCCGGGCTCGGCGCGGTGGACGTGCACGTGCTGGAGGCCACCGAGCTCGGCCCCGCGGCCGTGCACCTTGTCTACCGGCTCACGGCGGGGGACCGCACGAGCCTGCGCAGCTCCCTGTGGGTCCGGGAGGACTCCCGCAACGAGCTGGGGCCCTGGCAGCTGCGCTTCCACCAGGGCACCTACGAGTCCTGACGGGCCCGCTCACACCTCCGGGGCGTCGTCGGCGGGCTCGATGCCCGGCACGCGCACGGTCATCGTCGCCCCGCCGCCGGGGGTCTCGGTGAGCCGCACCGTGCCGTCGTGCTGCTGGACGATCGCGGCCACGATGGACAGCCCCAGCCCCGTCCCGCCGGTCTCGCGCGTGCGGGAGGAGTCGGCCCGGTAGAAGCGCTCGAAGACGCGCTCCGCGTCCTCGCCCTGGATGCCCGGGCCGTGGTCGCGCACCTGCAGGACGGCGTTGAAGGAGTCGTCGACCGAGCGCTCCACGCCCACCGCGATCTCGATCGGCGTGCCCTCCGGGGTGTAGCGCAGGGCGTTGGTCACGAGGTTCGCCACGACCTGGCGCAGCCGGAACTCGTCGCCGTGCACCCATGCCGAGACCGGGCCCCCGCCCCCCAGGCCGCCCACCTCGATCCGCCGGTCGGGGGCGGAGGCGCGGGCGTCCCCGGCCGCGTCGAACGCGAGGTGGAGCAGGTCCACGTCGACGTTCTCCGCGGGCCGCCGCTCGTCGAGGCGCGCGAGCATCAGCAGGTCCTCCACGAGCTGCGTCATCCGCTTCGCCTCCGACTCGATCCGGGACATCGCCCCGGCCACGTCCTCGGGCTCCTGCAGGGCGCCGTGCCGGTAGAGCTCCGAGTAGCCCCGGATGGTCACCAGGGGCGTGCGCAGCTCGTGGGAGGCGTCGGCCACGAACCGCCGGAGCTTGGTCTCGGACCGGGTGCGGGCGTCGAAGGCGTCCTCGATGTGGCCGAGCATCGCGTTGAGCGACGCCGAGAGCTGGCCGATCTCGGTCTGCCGGTTGTAGCCCTCCATGCGCTGGGAGAGGTCGCCCTCGGCGATCCGGGCGGCGGTCTGCTCCACCCGGTGCAGGGGCGCGAACGCCCGGGTGACCAGGATCCAGCCGACCGCCATGGCCGCGAACAGGGTCGCCACTCCGAAGCTCAGCGTCAGGAGGGTCACCGCGCTGAGCATCGCGTTCATGTCGTCGAGCGGCTCGGCGACCGCCACCACGAGGTTCAGCCGTTCCGTCTCGGCCGCGACCACCCGCCACCGGCGGTCCGGGGCGTCCACGGAGCCCACGGTCGTCGGCTCGAAGGGGTTCTCCCGCACGTGCTCGAGGTCGACCTGCGACAGGTCCGGCCGCCGCTCGAGCACGCCCTCGGGGGTGTGCACCGCCTCGGCGAGGGTCTCGCCGTCGGCGTCGAGCAGGAACCCGGCGTGCGGCACCTGGACGCCCTGCGCCCCGCCCATGTCGGCGACCAGCACCGTGGAGACCGGCCGGACGGAGTCCCGCAGCCCGCGGTCGATGTCGTTCAGGAGCGAGGTGCGCAGCACCGAGATCGCCACGAAGCTCGTCACCAGGATGGACAGCGCCAGGAGCAGTCCCGTGAGCACCATGAGCTGCGAGCGCAGCGATGCCGAGCGCCACCGGGAGGACAGGGTGTGCATCCCGGGACCGGGTCAGTGGTTCTTGTGCTGGGAGCGCAGGAGGTAGCCGACGCCGCGCTTGGTGTGGATCAGCGGGGGCAGCTCGGGGTCGTTGTCGATCTTGCGGCGCAGGTAGGAGATGTAGGACTCCACGATCGAGGCGTCCCCGTTGAAGTCGTACTCCCACACGTGGTCGAGGATCTGCGCCTTGGACAGCACCCGGTTCGGGTTGAGCATGAGGTAGCGCAGCAGCTTGAACTCGGTGGGGGACAGGTCGACCTCCCGCTCGCCCCGGAACACCTCGTGCGCGTCGTCGTCGAGGACCAGGTCGTCCACGCGCAGCCGGGAGTCGTCCTCCTCGGCGGGCTGCGTGCGGCGCAGGACCGCGCGGATGCGGGCGACGACCTCGTCGAGGCTGAAGGGCTTGGTGACGTAGTCGTCGCCGCCCACGGTCAGACCGGTGACCTTGTCCTCGGTCTCGTCCTTCGCCGTGAGGAAGAGGATGGGGAAGTGCTGCCCGGACGCGCGCAGCTTGCGGGTCACGGTGAAGCCGTCCATGTCCGGGAGCATGACGTCGAGCACCGCGAGGTCCGGGTTCTCGGACTCCGCCTTGGCCAGGGCGTCACGGCCGTTGGCGGCGGTGACCACCTCGAAGCCGGCGAAGCGCAGGGACGTGGCCAGCAGCTCGAGGATGTTGGGCTCGTCGTCGACGACGAGCAGTTTCGCTTCGGGGTTGTCGTTCTTCACGCCGCCCATTTTCTCGGAACACCCTGAATGCCGCCTGAACGGCGCTCACCGGTCCTCGGGGAGTTCGCCGGGGGCCTCGACGGCGGCGGCGTCGACGATCCGGTAGGCGTAGCCCTGCTCCGCGAGGAAGCGGCGGCGCCGGGCCGCGTAGTCGGCGTCCACGGTGTCGCGGGCCACCACGGTGTAGAAGGTCGCCGGGCGGCCGTCGTGCTTGGGCCGCAGCAGCCGGCCCAGGCGTTGCGCCTCCTCCTGGCGGGAGCCGAAGGCCCCCGAGACCTGCACCGCGACCGAGGCCTCCGGCAGGTCCACCGAGAAGTTCGCGACCTTGGAGACCACGAGCACCGGCAGCTCCCCGGCCCGGAACGCGGCGAAGAGCTTCTCCCGCCGGGCCGTGCCGGTGCTGCCGTTGAGCACCGGGGCGGCCAGCAGCGCGCCCAGCTCGTCGAGCTGGTCCAGGAACTGCCCGATCACGAGCACCGGCTCCCCGCGGTGGCGGGCCACGAGCCGGGCCACGACGTCGAGCTTGTGCGCGGAGGACGAGGCGAGGCGGTGCCGGTCGGCGTCCTCCGCGGAGGCGTAGGCCATCCGGTCCGCGAGGGGCAGCTCCACCCGGACCTCGACGCAGTCGGCGGGGGCGATGTGGCCCTGGGCCTCGATCTCCCGCCACGGCGCGTCGTAGCGCTTCGGGCCGATGAGGGAGAACACCTCGCCCTCGCGGTGGTCCTCGCGCACCAGGGTGGCCGTCAGGCCCAGTCGGCGCCGCGCCTGCAGCTCGGCGGTCATCCGGAACACGGGGGCGGGCAGCAGGTGCACCTCGTCGTAGACGATCAGCCCCCAGTCGTGCCCGTCGAGCAGCTCCAGGTGCGGGTGGATCCCGCCGCGGCGCGCCGTCAGCACCTGGTAGGTGGCGATCGTCACCGGGCGGACCTCCTTGACGGCCCCGGAGTACTCGCCGATCTCGTCCTCCGTCAGGGTGGTCCGGCGCAGCAGCTCGGCCTTCCACTGCCGCGCCGAGACCGTGCTCGTGACCAGGACGAGCGTCGTCGTCGAGCTCGCGGCCATCACCCCGGCGCCCACCAGTGTCTTGCCGGCGCCGCACGGCAGGACGACGACGCCGCTGCCGCCCGCCCAGAAGTTCTCCACCGCGTGGCGCTGGTAGGGGCGCAGGGCCCAGGCCTCGCCCGTCACGGGGTCCGTCTCCGTCAGGGCGACGGGGTGGGGCGTGCCGTCCACGTAGCCGGCCCGGTCCTCCGCCGGCCACCCCACGGTGAGCAGCAGCTGCTTGAGTTGGCCGCGGGCGCTCGCGTGCACCACCGTGGTGGAGCCGTCGATGCGGGGACCGAGCAGCGGGGCGATCTTCCGGTGCCGGGCGATCTCCTCCAGGACGGGGGCGTCGTGGCAGCGCAGCACGAGCCCGTGCACCGCGTCCTGCTCGAGCACCAGGCGGCCGTAGCGGGACATCGTCTCGTCGATGTCCAGGAGCAGGGCGTGGGGGACCGGGAAGCGGGAGCGGGTGAGGAGGACGTCGAGCACCTGCTCGGCGTCCAGCCCGGCGGCCCGGGCGTTCCACAGGCCCAGCGGGGTGATGCGGTAGGTGTGCACGTGCTCCGGGGCGCGCTCGAGCTCCGCGAAGGCCGCGAGCTCCCGCCGGGCGTCGTCGGCGTCCTCGTGGTCGAGCTCGAGCAGCACGGTCCGGTCGCTCTGGACGATCAGGGGTCCCATGTGGCGGCTCCTCCGCTGTCGGTCGGGTCGTCGGTCAGGTCCTCGGCCGGGTCGTCCGGCGGGCGCCGCGCGCGGTCCCGGCCGGTGAGCCGGTCCACCAGGTCCTCGATCTCCTCCGCGGAGCGGACGGGCAGGCGCGGGGCGGGCACCTCGAGCAGCAGGGTCGGGTCCGCGGCGGGGACCTGCGGCGCGGGCTCCGCGGGGGCGACGTCGAGGGCCGGCTCCGTGCCGGTGGCCCGGACGGCCGCCGCGAGCTCCCGGAGCCCGCCCTCCCGGCCGGCGGGTCCCCGGCGCCGGCCGGGGGCCTCCTCCCCGGCGTCGACCACGAGCACGCCGGGGGCGGGCCGCCGCAGCCGCCGCCCCGCGAGGTCCGGGGAGCCGGCGAGCGCCTCCAGCAGCTCCTCCTCGCCGGTGAGCACCCAGTCCGCCCGGGTGATCCGGATCCGCCCGTGCCCCCGGCCGGCCTCCTCGACCAGGTAGGCCAGGGCCTGGGGCACCGGGCCCCTGCCGTGCTCCTCGAGCCAGGCCAGGATCGAGGGCGGGGTCCAGCCGGCGTCGAGCGCCCGGTGCAGGGAGCGCTCGCTGAAGCGGTGCCGCGGGACGGGCCCGTGGCCCTCCGGCTCCGCGAGCCGGTCGAGGGCGCGCGCCACGTCCGGGGCGAGGTGGCCCGTGGCCGTCGCCGTGAGGTCGCTCTGCAGCAGCACCGTCCGCGAGGGCGCGGGCAGCCACCCGGCCACGGAGCGGACGGCGTCCTCGGGCCGGTCCTCCGCGAGCGCCCGGCCGGGCTCGGTGAGGGCGTCGGCGCCCACCAGGCCGAGCTCGGCGGCCTCCGTCAGCATCCCCGGGCCCCACCGGTCCAGGGCGCGGGCCAGCCGCGGGCGCCGCCAGCGGGCGAGCGCCAGCACGTCCTCGGGGCCGTGGCCCCCCGGCGCCCGCTCGGCGAGCTCGGCGTGGGCGGCGAGCAGCGCCCGGCGCACCACCGGGGCCTCCGGGGCGTGCGTGCCGCGGGTGAGGACGCCGACGACCGTGCCGTCCGCGAGGGGCAGGCCCACCGCGGAGGGGACGACGTCGGAGGCCAGCCACGACCGGACCATGTGCCGCCACTGGCCGGCGCGCTCGGCGTCCTCGAAGGGCGCCGGCGCGGGGCGCCAGGCCGAGGTGTCCGGGTCCAGCCGCACGAGCCCGGCCAGTTCGCCCAGACCGAGGAGCCGGACGAGCTCGGGGTGCTCGATCCCGAGGGCGGAGCGCAGCCGGCGCAGCTCGCGCACGCCGATCCCGCCCGCCCGCAGGGTGGTCAGCGGGCGGGCCCGCAGCTCGGCGCGCAGGGCCGCGGTCCGGCGCAGCAGCTGCTCGACCGCCGCCGCGGCGGCGTTGTCCCGCAGCCGGTCGGGCACCCGGAGGGCCGGCCCGACCGGCGGCTCCGGGGAGGTCGCGGCCCACGGGTCGGGCCCGCGCAGGAGCAGCCCGACCTCCCTCGGGAGCTCCACGTGGCGGGAGTCCACGGGGAGGAGGACGCCGTGGGCCAGGAGCCAGTCGACGGGCCGGGTACCGGCGTCGACGGCCGGGTCGACACGGCGCAGGGCGTCCGGCAGAGCGCCCACGGGACGGGAGCGGAACCGCTCGAGGACCTCCCGCGCGGGGGCGGACCACTGCGCGAGGTCCTCGGCGGTGCGCGGCAGGGCCGCGGCCCCCGCCGCGTCCGGGGCCCCGCCGCGCAGCCGGGCGGCGAGGGCGGCGAGCACCGGCCGCGGACGGCCCAGGCCCGCCGGATAGCGGCCGAGGGCCTCCGCCAGGCCGGGCACGAGCCGGAGCGCGTCGTCGTCCCGGTGGACCAGGCCCAGACGGTGCAGCCGGTCCCAGGGCGGGCCGGCCAGCAGCCGCGCGGCGGGATCCTCCGGCGGGCCCAGCAGCACGGCGCGCTCGACGGCGTCCAGCTCGGGCCGGGAGAGGGCGTCGAGGGCCCGGCGCAGCCCCGCCCGGGACAGCAGGGCCTCGGCGAGGTCCTCGAGGAACTCCGTGCCCGGGCGCGCGGCGTCGGGCCGGGCGGCGAGCAGCTCGCCCAGCTCGGCGGGGGAGCGGGACGCGAGATCCCGGAGCAGCCCGTCCGGGAGCACGGATCAGGCCCGGCGGCGGCGCAGCAGGGAGCGCACGAGGACCGCGCAGAACAGCAGGAAGGCCACCGGGAACGCGAACCACGGCACCACCGTGAGCCCGTCCCAGGGGTCCGCCCCGACGGCCGTGAGCACGAGCAGCAGGGCGAGGCACACGGCGCACACCAGGCCGAGCACGACCGCGGAGACGCCGAGGACGTCGATCCCGGGGCGTCGGGCGGTGCGGTGCGCGGGCGCGCGGTCGTCGGAGGCAGGCATGCCTCCAGGGTACCGAGCGCAACGGTGTGCCGCTGACCGCGCCCCGGCGGTCCCCGCCCCCGGAGCAGGGCTAGAATGGGAGGTTCCACAGGGTGGCTCGGCGGCAGGGACCGACGGGCCGCCCCTCCACGAACACGAGGACGAGGGAGACAGCGTGCCCACCGGCAAGGTCAAGTGGTTCGATGCGAAGAAGGGCTTCGGCTTCCTGGCGGCCGACGACGGCCAGGAAGTGTTCCTGCCCTCCTCGGCGCTGCCCTCCGGTGCCACCACGGTGAAGCCGGGCACGCGGATGGAGTTCGGGGTGGCCCAGGGGCGGCGCGGCGCGCAGGCGCTCTCCGTCCGGATCCTCGACCGGACCCCGTCGGTCGCGAAGAACGTCCGCAAGCCCGCCGACGAGATGGCGGTCATCACGGAGGACCTCATCAAGCTCCTGGACGAGATGTCCAACGGGCTGCACCGGGGCCGCTACCCCGACTCAGCGCACGGGAAGAAGATCGCGGCCATCCTGCGCACGGTGGCCGACAACCTGGACGTCTGAGGCCGCCGCGCCGTTGCCGTCCACCGATCCCGAGCACCCACCCGCCGGCCCCCGCCGGCACCCACCCGAGGGAGACCAGCAGTGACCGAGGAGACCGTCCAGGACGCGCCCGCCGAGGCCGTGCCGCCGGCGCCCGAGCAGGCGGCACCGGTGGCAGCGGCGCCCCGTCGTCGCCGGGCCCCGAAGCAGGACCCCCTGCTCGTGGCCGACGTCGCCACGGCTCGCGCCGGGGTGGAGCAGATCGCGGAGCCCTCGCAGATCGGCGCCGGTCACCGGGTGACGGTGGAGGAGGACCGGCTGGTCGTCCACCACTTCGAGTGCACCCTGCCCGGGTACCGGGGCTGGAACTGGTTCGCGAGCCTGGCCCGCGCCCCGCGCAGCAAGGCGGTGACGGTCTGCGAGGTCGGTCTGCTGCCGGGGGAGGACGCCCTGCTGGCGCCCGAGTGGGTCCCGTGGTCCGCCCGCGTCAGCGCCGAGGAGAAGGCCCAGGAGGAGCAGGACCGGGCCGAGGACGAGGCCGGGGAGACCGCGGCGGCCGGCGGGCCCGAGGGCTCCGGCGGCGCCTCCGACGGCGAGCCGGCGTCCGGTGACCGGGCCGAGGACAGGCCGGTCCCGCCGCAGGAGGGCGAGGAGCTCTGACCGTCCCGCCGGGGACCGCGAGGACGGACGAGGCCCCGGAGCCCGCGCGCGGGATGTTCCGGTCCTTCCGGTTCCGCAACTACCGGCTGTGGTTCCTGGGCGCGCTCGTGTCCAACATCGGCACGTGGATGCAGCGCACGGCCCAGTCGTGGCTGGTCTTCGACGAGCTCTCGGACCACGACGCCACCGCCATGGGCGTGGTGACGGCCCTGCAGTTCCTGCCCCAGCTCTTCCTCGCGCCCTGGGCCGGCGTGCTCGCGGACCGGCTCGACCGGCGGCGCCTGCTGCTGTGGACCCAGACGGCCATGGCGGTGCTGGCGGCCGGTCTGGGGGCGCTGGTCCTGGCCGACGCGGCCACCCTGTGGCACGTCTACGGCTTCGCCCTCGCCCTGGGCGTCGTCTCCACCCTCGACGCCCCCGTGCGCCAGACCTTCGTCTCGGAGATGGTCGACGACGCCTACCTCTCCAACGCCGTGGCCCTGAACGCGACCTCGTTCAACGCCGCGCGGATGATCGGGCCCGCGGTGGCCGGCGTGCTCGTGGCCTCCATCGGCTCGGGCTGGGTGTTCCTCCTCAACACGCTGACCTTCGGCGCGATGCTCGCCGCCGTCCTGGCGATCCGCGCCGACGAGCTGCGCGGGATGCCGCGCTCCGGCCGGGGGCGGGGCCAGATCCGGGAGGGGCTGGCCTATGTGGCCGGCCGCCCCGACATCGTGGCGGTGCTGGTCACCATCTTCCTCATCGGCACCTTCGGGCTGAACTTCGCGGTCTTCCTGGCCGCCATGGCCGGACCCGAGTTCGGCCGGGGCTCGGAGACCTTCGGGCTGCTCAACTCGGTGCTCGCGGTCGGCACGGTGGCCGGGGCCCTGCTCTCGGCCCGGCGCCGCAGCGCCCGGCTGCGCTACGTCTACGGGGGCAGCGCCGTCTTCGCCCTCAGCTGCCTGGGCGCGGCGACGGCGCCCACCCTGCCGCTGTTCGCGCTGTGGCTGGTCCCCTGCGGGCTGTCCTCCCTGACCATCATGACCACCGCCAACGCGTACGTGCAGTCCACCACCTCGCCGGTGATGCGCGGGCGCGTCATGAGCCTCTACATGGCCATCTTCATGGGCGGCACCCCGATCGGGGCGCCGGTCGTCGGCTGGATCACCGACGCCCTCGGGGCGCGCTGGGGCATGGGGGTCGCCGTGGCGGCGGGACTCGGCGGGGCCCTGGTGGGCTTCGTCGTCTGGCTGCGGCTGCGCGCGGAGCGCTCCGCGCCCGAGAACTCCGGCTAGCGCCCGGCTCCTCCGCGGAGCTGCTCGACGACGTGGTCCACGCAGGCCAGCAGCCGGGCGACGTCCTCGGGCTCGATGGAGACGAACGTGGCGATCCGCAGCTGGTTGCGCCCCAGCTTGCGGTAGGGCTCGACGTCGACCACGCCGTGGGCGCGCAGCACCGCCGCGACGGCGGCCGCGTCCACGGCGCCGTCGAAGTCCACGGTGGTGATCACGGTGGAGCGGTCCTCGGGGCGGGCCACGAACGGGGACGCGAAGGACGAGGCCTCGGCCCACCCGTAGACGAGGTCCGAGGAGGCCTTCGTGCGGGCCGCGGCCCAGGCCATGCCGCCCTGGTCGTTGAGCCACCGGACCTGCTCGTCGAGCATCACCAGCGTGGCCAGGGCCGGGGTGTTGTAGGTCTGGTTCTTCCGGGAGTTCTCCAGCGCCGTGGTCAGCCGCAGGAAGTCGGGGACCCACAGCCCGGAGGCGCCGATCCGCTCGATCCGCTCGATCGCCGCGGGGGAGAACGCGCCCAGCCACAGTCCGCCGTCCGAGCCGAAGTTCTTCTGCGGGGAGAAGTAGTAGACGTCCGCCGCGGCCACCTCCGCGGCCACCCCCCCGGCGGCCGAGGTCGCGTCCACCAGCACCAGCGCGTCGTCCGCGATCCCGGAGGGCCGGTGCACGGGCGCGGCGACACCGGTGGAGGTCTCGTTCTGGGGCCACGCGTAGACGTCCACGCCCTCCTCCGCCCGGGCCTCCGGGCGGGTGCCGGGGGCGGACTCCACGATCGAGGAGGGCTCCAGGAACGGTGCGCCGTCGGTGGCCTGGGCGAACTTCGCACCGAACTCCCCGAACACCAGGTGCTGGGCCCTCCGCTCGACCAGCCCGAACGCGGCGGCGTCCCAGAATGCGGTGGCCCCGCCGAGGCCCAGGAGCACCTCGTGGCCGGCGGGCAGGCCGAGGAACTGCGCGAGGCCCTCGCGCACCGAGCCCACGAGCTCCTGCACCGGCGCCTGACGGTGGGAGGTGCCGAGCAGGCCGGCCCCGGCGCGCGACACGGCCTCGACCTGTGCCGGGCGGATCTTGGAGGGGCCGGCGCCGAAGCGGCCGTCGGCGGGCAACAGGTGCTGGGGGATGGTGACGTGTGCGGGCAACGGGCGCTCCCTCGTGGGTGACGTGCGGCGGGTGGTGCGCGACGGGCACGGCCGCCGCGGAGGCCGCTCGCGCCGTTCGCGACTCGGCCCATTCTGCCCCACCCGCGGACGGCGGGCCCCGCGGGCGCCTCCTCCCTCCGGGCGGCCGGAGGGCGCGCGCACTAAGCTCGTGCGGGAAGACCGGACCGGGCGGGATCCCCGGGCCGGGACGGCCGGACGAAGGATGACTGAGGCATGAGCGACCTGATCGACACCACGGAGATGTACCTGCGGACCGTCCTCGAGCTCGAGGAGGAGGGGATCACGCCGATGCGGGCGCGGATCGTCGAGCGCCTCGACCACTCCGGGCCCACGGTCTCGCAGACGGTGTCCAGGATGGAGCGGGACGGGCTGCTGACGGTGGGCCAGGACCGGTCGCTGCTGCTCACCCCTGCCGGCCGTGAGCGTGCGGTGCAGGTGATGCGCAAGCACCGGCTGGCGGAGCGGCTGCTCGCCGACGTCATCGGCCTGGACCTCGCCCAGGTGCACGACGAGGCGTGCCGGTGGGAGCACGTGATGAGCGAGCAGGTCGAGCGGCGGCTCGTGGACCTGCTGCACAGCCCCCGGTACTCGCCGTACGGCACGCCGATCCCCGGTCTGGCCGCCCTCGGGGTCGAGGAGAGCCCCGCAGCGGCGCACCCCTCCCTGCTCGACGCCGCCCGCCACGACCCGGACGGGTCGCACACCGTGGCGCTGCTGCCGGAGGTGGTCCAGGCGGACGCGGACCTCCTGGGCGTGCTGAGCGACGTGGGAGTGCTCACCGGGGCGGAGGTCACGGCCCGGGTGGATGGTCAGCTCGTGCGCATCGAGGTGGCGGCCACGGGGCGGTCCGCGGAGATCGACCTGCGCACCGCCGCGGCCATCCGCGTCCTCGCTCCCTGAGGCGCCGCCGTCTCCCGGAGCGGGGCGGCGGACGGTTCGTCCCGGGTGTGGGGACGTTCACAAGCCACTTTCGGCCAGTCCGGCCCGGGCCGGACCCCGGAGGCGCGGCTTCCCTGGTGACAGGCGGATTGTCAGGGCGCTCGAAGGCACTGCACAGCTCGTCACAGGTGCGAATTGATCGTCCCACGCGTCTCAATGGCATAGCATTGAAACTTGAGGCGTTGTCCGGCTGTTATCTGTCGTGATCAAAACGTGACACTTCCGTAATCTGTCATGTACTGTTCAACGCGTGCCGATCACTGGTCGGATCGGCGCCCTCGGAGCACATCGCCGAATTCTGCCGGTGCCCGTGGCCTCTACACAGAAACTGCTTGGCAGAAGCGGGGGAACCACTTTCGGTCCCGGTGATCCGGGTCCTTGGGGTTAAGTCGTCAGAGCGCGTGCGTTCTGCGGCCGGGTGTCTCCCACCCGAATCCGACAGCTCACCTCGTAGGCAAAGGGAGGAACTCAACCATGTCGCTTTTCACGCTGAACGCTGCCCGCCACCGTGCCGAGACCACCTCGCACGTCGTGCGCAACACCACCATCGCCGCCGCTGCCGGCGCCGCGATGATCGGCTCCGTCGCCCCGGCCCAGGCCTTCGCCCAGGCTCCCGTCGAGACCGGCGCGGCCTACTCGGCCCCGGCCTCCGCCTCGCTGGCCGAGTACTCCTCGTACACCTACCAGGCCCCGGTCGCCGCGCAGCCCGCCGCTCCCGCCTACGAGGCCCCGGCTCCGGCTCCGGCCCCGCAGCAGACCGCCGCCACCTCGAGCGTCACCCCGCAGTCCACCGCCACCACTGAGATCGCCCCGGCCGCCGGCGGCGTCGTGGGCACCGCGATGTCCGCGCAGGGTGCGGGCTACGTCTACGGCGGCACCGCCTACGGCGCCTGGGACTGCTCCGGCTTCACCCAGTGGGTCTTCGCCCAGAACGGCATCGACCTGCCCCGGACCACCTGGTCCCAGTTCGCGGCGGGCACCCCCACCGCCAACCCGCAGCCCGGTGACCTCGTCTCGCAGAACGGCGGCGCCCACGTGGGCATCTACATCGGCGGCGGCAAGATGATCTCCGCCCTCAACCCGACCCAGGGCACCCAGGTCCACTCCGTCAACGCCATGCAGCTGGACGGCTACTACACCTTCTGATCCGGTCCGCCGCCCGCGACGACCCCGCTCGTCGCGGGCGGCACCCGATCACCCCCCACCCCGCAAGCCGAGAACCGCTCTCCCGGTTCCCGGCGGTGCCTGCTGTCCGACCGGACGGCCCCCCCTCCTCCGCACGCCCGGCCGTCGTTCCCGATCCCGGAACGCACCCCTGCCGGACACCGGTCCACCCCGCGCACTGCCCGGGGTGATCCGTGCTGTCTCCCGCGCCCTCCGGCAGGCCCGGCTCCGAAAGAAAGTCGTCTGAACTCCTCATGACCCGTGATCTGACCTCCTCGAACGGCATCGGCACGCTCTTCTCCGGCAAGGCCCGCACCGTGGCCGCCGTGGCCGCCTTCTCCGGGCTGGCCCTCGCCACCACCGTCTCCGTGCAGGCCGCTCCGGCCCAGGACGCCTCCGCCGACGCCCCGCTGTCCGCCGTGGCCGCGGCCACCCCCGCCGCGGCGCCCACCGTGTCCCTCGAGCCCGTCGCCCACGTGCAGAAGGCCGAGTCCGACCGGAAGACCGAGAAGAAGGCCGAGAAGAAAACCGAGAAGGTCGAGAAGGAGAAGGTCGAGACCCCGGTCGTCGCGGCTCCCGCCGTGGCCGCTCCGGCGCCGAAGGCCTCCGCCGCGCCCGCTCCGGTCGCCGCCCCGCAGCCGGCCGTGCAGGCGGCTCCGGCCCCGAAGCCCGCCCCGGCCCCGAAGGCCGCTCCGGTCGCCGCTCCGAAGCCGGCCGTGCAGGCGGCTCCGGCGCCGAAGCCCGCCGCCGCGCCCGCCCCGAAGCCGGCCGTGCAGGCCGCTCCGGCCGCCCAGCGCACCGTCGCCCCGCAGAGCTCGGCCTCCGGCAAGGGCGCGACCATCTCCTCCGCCGCCATGGGTCAGCTCGGTGTGGGCCAGGACTGCACCGCGCTCGTCACGAACGCGCTGCGCGCCGCCGGCATCAACCACCACGGCTGGCCGGCCTCCTACCTGAGCCTCGGCACGCAGGTCTCCGCCGGCCAGGCCCAGCCCGGCGATCTCGTCTACTACGCCGACGGCGGCATGGGCGCGGCCCACATCGCGGTCTACATCGGTGGCGGCAAGGCCGTCCACGGCGGCTGGAACGGCGGGACCACCGCGATCTCCGGCGTCAACGTGGGCTCCGGCCCCGTCTTCGTCCGCGTGCGCTGACCGCACGCGAGAGCACCGCTTCGGGTGCGCGGTTCCTGGTCGGCCAGACGGGAACCGCGCACCCGCTGTCGTCCCGGCGCCCACCGCGCCGGCCACCACGGCGCCCCGCCGGCGGCCGATAGACTGGGCCCATGTCCACCGACTTCAGCCGCAACGCCCGCACGAGCCTGGATCGCGAGTACGCCTACATGGCCTACGGCATGATCGGCGGCGCGGTGCCCGGCATCGTGGCCGGCTTCGTCGTCGCCGCGTTCGTGGGGCACGCCGCGATGTGGCTCTCGGTCTTCGGCGGCATCGGGATCGTGCTCGGCCTGATCACCGGGATCCTGCTCCACCGGAGGCGGCACGCTGCGACCGTGACCGAGGACCCTCGGGAGCGCGGCGCAGCGCCGGAATGACATGCTCCCGCAGCAGCGGGGCCAGGTCCGCGGGCAGCGCTCCGGCGGAGTCCTCGTCGACGGGCTGCCAGCGCAGCTCCTCGATCTCCGCGAGCGGCACCGGCCGCCCCGTGAGAGGTGCTGTGAACACCGTGCACCGCACCCACGTGCCCGCCTCGTTCGCGGCCGGCGCCACGAACACCCCGAGCGGGCGCAGCTGGGCGGCGTCCAGCCGCAGCCCCACCTCCTCCGCCGACTCCCGCACAGCGGCGGCCGCCGGGGACTCGCCCGGGTCGAGCTTGCCGCCCACCAGCATGAAGCGCTCCGTGCCCCGCTTGCGCACCGTCAGCAGCGCCCCGTCGTCGTCCCGCAGGCACACGGCGGTGATGGTCAGCACCTCGGCGTCCGCCGGGGGAGCGTCCGGGGATTCCTCGGCGGCCACGCGCAGCCGGTCGATCTCCTCGTCGAGGTTGCGGGCCGCCGCCGGACCCCACCGGCGCTGGGCCGCGGCGGTCCGGAACAGCGGCTGCCGGCCCCGGAGGTCCTCCAGCACCTCCAGCCGGGCCCGGGCGAACACCGGGCCGGGCACGTGCGCGTACTCCTTCCGCACGCCCGCCGTGTAGGCGGCGTACTCGTCCGGGTCCGCGCCGAGCACGGAGAGGTCGGCGTCCAGGAGCACCCGTCCGGCGGCGTCCTCGTCCGGGACCCGGTGCCCGAGGGTGAGCAGGACGAGCCGCTCGACCTCCGCCACGAGCGGCTCGGCGAAGCCGGCGGCGCCCAGCCGGGTGCGGGCCAGCTCCGCCGACTCCCGCTCGTCCGCCCCGGGGCGGCCCCGGTAGACGGCGTCGTGGAACCACGCGGCGAGGACCAGGGCGGCGGACCGGTCGGGATCGAGGTCGACGCCGGGCCGCAGCAGGTCGACGGCCTCGAGCACCGCCAGCAGGTGAGCGGGACCGTGGTAGTGCCGGTGCGGCTCGCTCCACCGGTCCACGAGCTCCTCGCCCAGCGCCGGGTGCCCCGGGAAGCGGGCGGCCCACCGCCGCAGCAGGACCCGGGCGATCCGGTCCAGGCGTGCCCGCGCCGGGACGCGCAGCCCGCTGCGCACGAGCAGGCGCGTGAGCTGCCGCCCGTCGACCGGCACCGCGCCCGCGGCCACCGCCCGCCGGTACAGGCTCTCCGGCACGTCGTAGTGGTCCCGGTCGAAGGCACGCCGGGCCACGCCCAGCCGGTCCGCGAAGTCGTGCAGCTCCTCGTAGGACGTGTCGGAGACCAGGTGCGAGAAGTGCGTCCCGTGGGCGGGCCAGAGCGGCGGATCGATGTAGACGGGCATGCGACCGATCCTAACGGGGCCGGTTAGCAGGGGTCCGGGGGACCCCCTAGACTGTTCGCGTCGCCCTCGTAGCTCAGGGGATAGAGCACGGCTCTCCTAAAGCCGGTGTCGTTGGTTCGAATCCAATCGGGGGCACGCACGGACGCCCCGGACCGCACGGTCCGGGGCGTCCTGCTGTCCGGAACGGAACCGGCGGGGCCGGGCGGCCTCCGCGCGGCCCGAGCCGGGCTCACCCCCGCGGCCCGGAGCGCGGGTCCTGCCGCGGGGCGCCGGCGGTCCTCGACCGGCGCCGCAGGGCCTCCACGGCCACGGCCCCGGTCACGGCGAGCAGCAGCACGAGCAGCACCCAGCGGGCGATCACCAGCACGGACGCCGTGGTCACGGCGGCCCCGTCCCCGGGGTCCGCGAGAGCGGCGTCGATGGCCGCGTTGCCGGCCAGGGACACGGCCGCGAAGCCGAGCACCACCGCCGAGCGCAGCCACCGCCGGGCGCGGGACTGCGTGTTGACCGCCACGAACAGCAGCCACGCCAGCCCCACGAACAGCGGCGCCAGCAGCCCGGAGGAGCCGTGCACCGCCTCGTACTGGGCGAGCCCCTCCTCGCCCAGCGCCGCGGCGAGCCGCTGGGCGTGCGCCTGGTCGAAACCGCCCGGCATCCACTCGGGCAGGGTCAGCCCGCCGGCCGCGGCGGCGCCGAACCGGGGGAGGACCCCGGCGTGCACCCAGAGCCACAGGAGCGCCGAGACGGACATGGCCACGCCCACCACGAGGCCCGAGCTCGACCTCGTGGGCTCGGGGCGGAGCTCACCGGGAGCCGCCTCGTGCAGGCGGGTGCCCCGGGCCGGTCCCGGGGGTGCCGCGGTGCCGCCGTGCTTGCGTGCCTTCTGTGCGCGTGTCAGTCCCATGCCCCCATTATCCGGCGCGCGCCCGCCGCCCAACGCCGGGACCGCGGGGTAGGCTGGGGCCACCCGCACCGGCCCTGACGGGCCGCACGGGGGGCGGACCGGCCGACGACGACCGGGCGCTCGACGAGGACGACACGGAGGTGCCGGTCATGGAACTGTCCATCGGACTCCCGGACGGCCTGCTCATGCGGCTGACCGAGGGCAACGTGCTGACGCTGTTCGAGAAGGACCACGAGACGGTGCGCCGCACGGTGGACTGCTCCGTCCTCGGCGGCGCCCCCATCGCCGACATGGTGTGGTCGCACAAGCTCTCGGCCGTGATCGTGGCGGTGCCCTCCCTGCACCGGCTCTTCCGATGGGACCCGTACACCGACGTGCTGTACGAGTTCGCGGGCACCGGCGAGTCCGGGCGGCGGGACGGGAAGGCGGCGCAGGCCAAGTTCGCCGCGACCGTCTCCATCACCGAGGACGGCAACGGCACGCTGTGGCTCATCGACCGGGACTCCTCGTCCCTGCGCTGCATCGAGATCGACACCGACAAGCCCGACGGCGCCCCGCAGGTCTGCACCGTGGTCGGCCGGGCGGGCGCGGGGTTCGCGGACGGGTCCGCGGACGTGGCCCAGCTGGACCACCCCGAGGACCTGCAGATCCTCTACGACGGCTCCATCGTGATCGCCGACACCGGAAACGACGCCATCAGGCACCTCGACCCGGCCAGCCGGGAGCTCGACACCGTCTACGGCGGAGGGACCGAGGGCTCCGTCGAGTTCGACGACGAGATCGAGCTGAAGCGGCCCGTCCGGGTCACGGTCGCCGACTCGGAGCTGTGGGTCGAGGACGACAACGGCCGGCACCGGCTCGAACTGCACTTCGTCTGAGGGCCGTCCCCCGCCCGGCCCGGCTGTCGCCGGGCCTCGGTAGACTGGGTCCACGATGGACTACCTCTTCGACAACCCGCTCCTGCCCTCCGCTTCCGTGGCCCGCCCCGGCACCGACACCCGCCCGCGGCGGGGCACCGTCTCCGCCGACGCCCTGGTGGAGGGGCTCAACGACCCACAGCGGGCAGCCGTGGAGCACTCCGGCTCACCGCTGCTGATCGTCGCCGGCGCCGGCTCCGGCAAGACCCGGGTGCTGACCCACCGGATCGCGCACCTTCTGGCCACCGGGCGCGCCCACCAGGGCGAGATCCTGGCGATCACGTTCACGAACAAGGCCGCCGCCGAGATGCGCGAGCGCGTGGTGGAGCTGGTGGGGGACTCGGCAAGGTCGATGTCGATCTCCACCTTCCACTCCTTCTGCGTGCGTGTGCTGCGGCGGGAGGCCGCCAGCGTGGGCCTGAAGTCGACCTTCTCCATCTACGACTCCGCCGACTCCCTGCGGCTGCTCACCCTCGTGGCCAAGCAGCACGACCTCGACCCCAAGCGCTTCGCGCCCAAGAGCATCCAGCACCGGATCTCCGCGCTGAAGAACGAGCTCGTCGACGACGAGACGTACCTGTCCCGGGTCTCCGAGACCGACCCCTTCGAGAGCGCCGTGGCCCAGGTCTACCGCGGCTACACGGAGCGGCTGCGCGCGGCCAACGCCATGGACTTCGACGACCTCATCGCCCAGACCGTGCACATGCTCCGGGCGTTCCCGCAGGTCGCCGAGTACTACCGGCGGCGGTACCGGCACGTGCTCATCGACGAGTACCAGGACACCAACCACGCCCAGTACGCGCTGGTCCGGGAGCTCGTCGGGACGGGGGCGGACGCCGCCGGGACCGGACCGGGGGCGAGTCTCGTGCCGCCCGCCGAGCTGACCGTCGTGGGCGACTCGGACCAGTCGATCTACGCGTTCCGCGGGGCCGACATCCGCAACATCGTCGACTTCGAGCAGGACTACCCCCAGGCCCGCACCATCCTGCTGGAGCAGAACTACCGGTCCACCCAGAACATCCTCACCGCGGCCAACGCGGTGATCGCCAAGAACAAGGGCCGCCGGGACAAGCGGCTGTGGACGGCTTCCGGCAGCGGCGAGAAGATCACCGGCTACGCCGCCGAGAACGAGCACGAGGAGGCCCGCTTCATCGCCGAGGAGATCGACCGTCTCCAGGACGAGGACGGGTACCGCCCCGGCGACGTCGCCGTGTTCTACCGCACCAACGCGCAGTCCCGCTCCCTCGAGGAGATCCTCATGCGTGTGGGCCTGCCCTACAAGGTGGTGGGCGGCACCCGCTTCTACGAGCGCAAGGAGATCAAGGACGCCCTGTCCTACCTGCGCGCGATCGTGAACCCGGACGACGACATCAACGTCCGCCGGATCGTCAACGAGCCCAAGCGCGGGATCGGCGACCGTGCGGAGGGCGCCGCCGCGGCCCTCGCCGAGCGTGAGCGGGTCTCCTTCATGGCCGCGCTGCGCCGCGCCGACGAGGCGCCCGGCATGGCCACCCGCTCCCTGAACGCGGTCAAGGCCTTCGTCCAGCTCATGGACGACCTCGCCTCGGTCGCCGAGGGCTCGGGGGCCGCCACGGTCCTCGAGGCCGTCCTGGAGCAGTCCGGATACCTCGCCGCGCTGCGCCAGTCGCAGGACCCCCAGGACGAGTCCCGGGTCGAGAACCTCGCGGAGCTCGTGGCCGTGGTCCGGGAGTTCGAGCGGGACCACCCCGACGCCGGGCTGCCCGAGTTCCTCGAGCACGTCTCCCTCGTGGCCGATGCCGACCAGATCCCGAACCGGCCCGCCGCCGGCACCGAGGGCGGTCCGAGCGCCGAGCAGATCGCGGCGGAGGTCGCCGAGGCCCGCGCCCAGGGCGTGGTCACGCTCATGACCCTGCACACCGCCAAGGGCCTCGAGTTCCCCGTGGTCTTCCTGACCGGCATGGAGCACGGGCTGTTCCCGCACCAGCGCTCCCTCACCGACGAGAAGGAGATGGAGGAGGAGCGGCGGCTCGCCTACGTGGGGCTCACCCGGGCCCGCGAGCGCCTCTACCTCACCCGCTCCGAGTTCCGCTCCATGTGGGGGCAGTCCCAGTACAACCCGGCCAGCCCGTTCCTCGACGAGATCCCGGCGGAGCTCCTCGACTGGAAGCGCGAGGGGTCCTCGGCCCCGGCGTCGTGGGGCTCCGCGCTGCACGGCGGCTCCGGGCAGCGGGACCCGATGCGAGGCTCGTACTGGGGCGCCGCCGCGGCGTCGAACGCGGCCTTCGAGCGGATGGCGCCGTCCCGGGCCACCACGGCGGGACGGGTCCAGCCCAATAAGGAGATCCCCAGCCTCTCGGTCGGCGACACCGTGGACCACACGGCGTTCGGGAAGGGCACCGTGGTGTCCCTCGAGGGCGCCGGCGACAAGACCGTGGCGAAGGTGCGGTTCGGGGCCGACGAGAAGCGGCTGCTGCTGCGCTACGCGCCGCTGACGAAGGTCGGCTGAGCCGCCCCGGTTCCCGGTGCGCCCCGGGACAGGCCGCGCCGGCAGGCGTCGCCCCGGTCCCGTCCGGGAGCGGGGCGGGGGCGGAACGTGCGGAGAGCCTCCGGCCGGACGTGGTTCCTGACCGCGTCCGGCCGGAGGCTCTCGGCACGACAGGGTGTCCCCGCCGCTGACCTCTCGGGCTGTTCCTAGGAGGACTTCGCCTTCACCGTGTAGATCGCACCGGTCGAGACGTCCTCCTCGAGGGCCTCGAGCGTGCGCCCTCTGGTCTCCGGGACCTGCGTGTACACGAAGATCAGCGCCAGCACACCCACCCCGGCGAAGAGGAAGAACGTGCCGGTGATGCCGACCGCGGCGACCAGGGAGGGGAAGTAGAGCGAGAGGACGCCGTTGGCGACCCACAGGGCGAAGATGGACACGCCGATCCCGAAGCCGCGCATGTGCAGGGGGAACACCTCGGAGAGGTACACCCACACGGCGACGTTGAGGAACGTCTGCATGGAGCCCACGAACGCCACCACCAGCGCCAGGATCACCCAGGGCCGCAGCGGGTTGCCCTCGTCCAGCGTCATCGCGGCGATCCCGATGAGCAGGTGGCAGGTGGTGGTGAGGGTGAGGCCGATCATGAAGGTCTTGCGCCGGTCGAGCCGGTCCATCATGTAGAGCGCGATGAAGCCGCCGACCACGGCGATGACCCCGGGGGCGATGTTGGCGATCAGGGCCGCGTTCGCGCTGAAGCCCGATTCGATCAGCACGATCTGCCCGTAGTACATGATCGAGTTGATGCCGGTGAGCTGCTGGGCGATGCCGAGGCCGATGCCGACGAGCATGATGCGGACCAGGTGCTTGTTGGTCAGGATCGCGCCCAGGCCGATCTGGTTCTCGGCGCGCTCCTCCTCGGTGATGTGCTCGACCTCGCCGAGCTCGGCGATCGCCCGGTCTTCGGAGCGCACCGTCTTGAGCACCTCGAGGGCTTCGGCGTGCCGGCCCTTCTCGACGAGCCAGCGCGGGGACTCCGGCATCCGGAGCATGCCGATGAACAGCGCCACCGCCGGCAGGGCGGAGATCGCGAACATGATCCGCCACACGCCGGTGACATCGCTGAAGACGTTGCCGATGATCGCGTTGATCACGAACGCCGAGAGCTGGCCGATGACGATGGCCACCTCGTTGCGGCCCGCGATCGAGCCGCGGATCTCGTAGGGGGCCAGTTCCGCGAGGAAGACGGGCACCACGCCCGAGGCCCCGCCCACGGCCAGGCCCAGGCAGATGCGCCCCACCACGAGGATCTCGTAGCTGGGGGTGAAGACGACGATCATCGTGCCGACGAAGAAGAGGACGGCCAGCAGGAGGATGGTCTTCCGGCGCCCCCAGGCGTCCGAGAGGCGACCGCCGGACAGCGCGCCGGCGGCGGCGGCGAAGACGAGCGAGCTGGTGACCACGCCCTCCGTGAAGGGGGTGAGGCCGAGCTCGGCCGACATCGGGCGGAGCGCGCCGTTGATCACCCCGGTGTCGTAGCCGAAGAGCAGTCCGCCGAAGCAGGCGACGACGGAGATGAGACCGAGGCGCTTGCGATGCGGTCCGGACGTGAGGGGAGGCAGCGCGGCGGCTGCTTCCCGGGGTGAGGAGGTGGCCATCGGGAGTTCCTTTGCTCGGGCGCAACCGGTGCGCTCTTCACGGTGGTGACGGGGCGGACGGGCCACACGAGGGGTGACGCACGTCTCAGTGGTCCTGATGTCATTATGTTAGGACATATGACCGGGGTGAGGAACCCCGGTGGGCAAGTTTTTGTGATCGCCGCAACATCCGCCCCCGAGGCCGGGCCGAGCAGGGGCCGGAGAGCCCTGCGGCACCGAGGGCCCGGTCGGCGCCGTCAGACGAACAGCAGCACCGCCACGGCCGCGGGGGCCGTCCAGCGCAGCGACCTGCCGGTGAGGTTGTGCACCACGCCCAGCAGCGTGCAGCAGACCACGGCCGTGGCGACGGAGGCCCAGCCGCCCAGGACCAGCCCGGGCAGGGCGAGCAGGAGCCCGAGGACGAGCCCGCCCACCGGGGCGACCCGTGTCCAGGGGGCCGGCCGGCGCAGCTCCACGGCCCGCTGCACGCACGTCAGGACCAGCGCGAGGAGCAGGGCCCGCCCCACGTGGTAGGCGGCGAAGCCCACCATGCCGAGCCACGCGCCCGCGCCGTACTCCGCGTAGAGGTCCAGGTAGAGCTGGATCGGCTGCACGCGCCACTCGCCCACGAGGAAGACGGGCAGGATCACCCCGAGCAGGACGGCCAGCACGAAGACGACCAGGGCCGTGGTGGTCCGCCGGTGGTCGACCGCGGACGAGGGGGAGGGGTCCGAGGGCGCAGGGACCGCGGGGTCCGCCGCCCGGTGGCGCAGCCACGCCACGAGGCCCCGCTGGATCCCGAGCCACGCCGCGCCGAGGGTCAGCCAGGTGACGACCTGCCAGCCCAGCGGGTAGACGTCGGGGATTCCGCCCGTGAAGGTGAGCACCGTGCCGTCGACCACGGCCTCCAGCCCGAGGGCCACGAACGCGAAGGTCGCGATCGAGACGAGGAAGCCGGCATCGGCGGGGGCGAACGCCCGGTTCTCGGGGGAGTCGACAGAGCTCATGGGGCCAGTCAATCAAGAATCGCCGGGCCGCACGCGCGCGTCCCCGGTTGTGGCCGCAGTTTCAGCATGCACTACAGTCTCGTACAGGGAGTGCACCGGTACGTCCCGCGCCCGGAACGGCTCCGCGGAACGGCCCGGACGCGTCCTGTCGGCCCCGGCCGGGAGGATGCGGAGTGCTCCGTTCACCACCAGGTCGGAGGACGACCCGCACACTGCCCGGGTCGCCGCCGCCCACGACTTCGACGAAGAAGGGCATTCACCCGTGGACCTGTTCGAATACCAGGCACGCGACCTGTTCGAGAAGCACGGCGTCCCCGTGCTCCAGGGCATCGTCGCGACCACCCCCGAAGAAGCAAGGGCCGCCGCCGAGAAGATCGGCGGGGTCACCGTCGTGAAGGCGCAGGTCAAGGTCGGAGGCCGCGGCAAGGCCGGCGGCGTCAAGGTCGCCAAGACCGCCGACGAGGCCTACGAGTACGCCCAGCAGATCCTCGGCATGGACATCAAGGGCCACACCGTCCACCGCGTCATGATCGCCCAGGGTGCGGACATCGCCGAGGAGTACTACTTCTCGATCCTGCTGGACCGCGCCAACCGCTCCTACCTGGCCATGTGCTCCGTCGAGGGCGGCGTGGAGATCGAGCAGCTCGCCGTCGAGCGGCCCGAGGCCCTCGCCCGCGTCGAGGTCGTCCCGACCGAGGGCATCACCGAGGCCAAGGCCCAGGAGATCGTCCGCGAGGCGAAGTTCGACGACGAGACCGCCGCGAAGGTGGTCCCCGTGCTCGTGAAGCTGTGGGACGTCTTCAAGAAGGAGGACGCCACGCTCGTCGAGGTCAACCCGCTGGTGAAGACCGGCGACGGGCAGGTCATCGCCCTCGACGGCAAGGTCACCCTCGACGAGAACGCGGAGTTCCGCCAGCCGGAGCACGCCTCCCTCGCCGACAAGTCCAGCGCCGACCCCCTCGAGGAGAAGGCCAAGGAGCACGACCTCAACTACGTCAAGCTCGACGGCGAGGTCGGCATCATCGGCAACGGCGCGGGCCTGGTGATGTCCACCCTGGACGTCGTCGCCTACGCCGGCGAGAAGCACGGAAACGTCAAGCCGGCCAACTTCCTGGACATCGGCGGCGGGGCCTCGGCCGAGGTCATGGCCGCCGGCCTGGACGTGATCCTCAACGACCCGCAGGTGAAGTCCGTGTTCGTCAACGTCTTCGGCGGCATCACCGCGTGCGACGCCGTGGCCAACGGCATCGTGAAGGCCCTCGAGATCCTCGGGGACGAGGAGGACAAGCCGCTCGTGGTCCGCCTGGACGGCAACAACGTCGAGGAGGGCCGGCGCATCCTGGCCGGCGCCAACCACCCGCTCGTCACCCTCGCCGAGACCATGGACGAGGGCGCGGACAAGGCCGCCGAGCTCGCCCACGCCGCCAACTGATCCGCCGACCGGACGAACACTTCTAAGGAACGAACAGCAATGTCAATCTTTTTGAACAAGGACTCCAAGGTCATCGTTCAGGGCATCACCGGCGGCGAGGGCACCAAGCACACCGGCCGCATGCTCGCGGCGGGGACGCAGGTCATGGGCGGCGTCAACGCCCGCAAGGCCGGCACCACCGTGGCCCACCAGGACAAGGACGGCAACAGCGTCGAGCTGCCGGTCTTCGGCACCGTCGCCGAGGCCGTCGAGAAGACCGGCGCGGACGTGTCGATCGTCTTCGTGCCGCCGGCCTTCACGAAGGACGCCGTGATCGAGGCCATCGACGCCTCGGTCCCGCTGGTGGTCGTCATCACCGAGGGCATCCCGGTGCAGGACTCCGCCGAGTTCTGGGCCTACGCGAAGTCGAGGACCGGTGCGGACGGCCAGCAGACCACCCGCATCATCGGCCCGAACTGCCCCGGCATCATCACCCCGGGCGAGTCGCTCGTCGGCATCACCCCGGCGAACATCACCGGCAAGGGCAAGATCGGCCTGGTCTCCAAGTCCGGCACCCTGACCTACCAGATGATGTACGAGCTGCGCGACATCGGCTTCACCACCGCCATCGGAATCGGCGGCGACCCGGTCATCGGCACCACCCACATCGACGCCCTCGAGGCGTTCGAGGCGGACCCCGAGACCGAGGCCATCGTGATGATCGGCGAGATCGGCGGCGACGCCGAGGAGCGCGCCGCGGACTTCATCAAGGCGAACGTCTCCAAGCCGGTCGTCGGCTACGTCGCCGGCTTCACCGCTCCCGAGGGCAAGACCATGGGCCACGCCGGCGCCATCGTCTCCGGCTCCTCGGGCACGGCGCAGGCCAAGAAGGAGGCCCTCGAGGCCGCGGGCGTGAAGGTCGGCAAGACCCCGTCCGAGACCGCCCAGCTGATGCGGGAGATCTTCGAGACGAAGTGATCCGGCGGGCTCCGGCCCGTCGACCCAGCACCCGGGGAAGGCCCCGTCCGCGAACACCGTGGACGGGGCCTTCCCTGTGCGCCGAGCCGGCCGAGGAGTCAGAGCCGGCCTTCGAGGAACTGCGCGACGCCCTCGCCGAAGGACCAGTCCTCGCGGGTGTTCTCGGTGACGGAGACGATGAGGTCCTGCGGGTCCAGCCCGGTGCGGGCGCGGAGGCGGTCGGCCAGGGCCCGGTACATGGCCTGCTTCTGGGCCTCGCTGCGGCCCTGCTGGACCACCTGGACGATGACGAGGTCGTCGGTGCGGGTGAAGCCGAGGCCGGTGTCCTCGGCGATGATCTGGCCGGGCCGGTGCTCGGTGATGATCTGGTAGCGGTCGCGGGGCGGGGCCGCGAAGGTGTCGAGCATGACGTCCTGGACGGTGTCGGCGAGCTCGCGGAGCTGTTCGGGGGTTCGACGGTCTTCGGTGACGTCGATGCGCACGAGGGGCACGGGTGGGTCCTTCCGGTGGATGGCACGTGGTGGATGACTGTTCCACCATGCTCGAAAGTATGTCAACACATTACGACAAAGAATAGACCTGATGGGCGTCCCTTGCCCCCTCCGGTGGCCACGAATCGGGTCTCGGGGATCGCCGGGCGCGCAGTTAGACGGTATGTCTTTACAAACTGACCTGATGTCGTATTCTGGTTGTGATCCGGACCACTGATCGGCCGGGCGCACGGGATCCGCACCGTGACGCCGGTCCAGCACCAGAAAGCAGGGCACCATGGCGCAGCAAAGCGCGACCTCCACGACCGCCGGCGCGGCGGCACAGCAGCAGAACCCCGTCCTCATCGGCACCGCCCCCGACTCCTGGGGCGTGTGGTTCGCCGACGACCCGAAGCAGACCCCCTGGGAGCGCTTCCTCGACGAGGTCGCCGAGGCGGGCTACTCCTGGATCGAGCTGGGTCCCTACGGCTACCTGCCCACGGACCCCGCCCGGCTCGCCGACGAGCTCGCCCAGCGCAACCTGAAGGTCTCGGCGGGCACCGTCTTCACGGCGTTCCACCGCGGCGCCGGCCAGTGGCAGGAGGCGTGGGAGCCCGCGCGGAAGGTCTCCGAGCTGACTGCCGCCATGGGCGGCGAGCACATCGTGGTGATCCCGGCCATGTGGCGGGACGACGTGACGGGTCAGGCGCTCGAGAACGAGCACCTGAGCACCGAGCAGTGGAACGCGCTGTGCGAGGGCCACGACCGGCTGGGGAAGGTGCTGCGCGAGGACTTCGGTCTGCAGCAGCAGTTCCACTCCCACGCCGACTCCCACGTGTGCGGCCAGCCCGACATCGAGACCTTCCTGCAGCGCACCGACCCCGAGCTGGTCACCCTCTGCCTGGACACCGGCCATGCCGAGTACGGGGGAGCGTCCTCCGTGGACCTCATCCGCCGCTACCCCGAGCGGATCGGCTACCTGCACCTGAAGCAGATCGACCCCGTGGTCCTCGAACGCGTGCGCCGGGAGAACCTGACCTGGGCCGCGGCCAACCTCGCCGGTGTCATGGTCGAGCCGCCCGCCGGTCTGCCGGACCTCGCGGAGGTCATCGCGGAGGTGGAGAAGCTGGACCGGCCGGTCTTCGGCATCGTCGAGCAGGACATGTACCCCGTCTCCTCCTTCGACGTCCCGCTGCCCATCGCCACCCGCACGCGCTCCTACCTGCTGGGCTGCGGCTCCCGCACCCGCGTCCGCTGACCCGTCCGCGCACCACAGACCTGGAGATCCGCCCATGAAGATCGCCCTCGACCCCACCCCGTTCCACGCCACCCACTCCCTGCTCGAGTTCCCGCAGCTCGCCGCGGACCTGGGCTACGACCACCTGCAGCTCACGCCGCACGCCGACTTCCTGCCCTTCTTCGGCCACCCCAAGGCCGACGACCGGCTCGTCGCGGACCTGCGGGCGGCCTGCCGCGCCGCCGGGGTGCAGATCGCCTCCGTGCTGCCCGTGCTGCGCTGGTCCTCCCCGGACCCGGATGCCCGTGAGGCCGCCGTGCGGTACTGGAAGCGCGCCGTCCGGATGACGGTGGACCTCGGGGTGCAACAGATGAACACCGAGTTCTCCGGCCGGCCCGAGCTGTCCGAGGAGTCCGAGCGCGCGTTCTACCGCTCCATGGAGGAGCTGGTGCCGCTCGTCGAGGCGGAGGGCGTGCACATCGCGATCGACCCGCACCCCGACGACTTCGTGGAGCAGGGCCTGGCGGCGTGGCGGGTGATCCGGGGCGTGAACTCCCCGAACCTCGGCTTCGCCTACGTGGCCCCGCACACCTTCCACATGGAGGACGCGCCCCTGGACATCATGGCCGCGGTGGGCGACCGCCTGCGCGTGGTGCACGTGGCGGACACGATGGACCACCACCGCTCGCACGGGCTGCGCTACATCACCAACCCCCCGGGCAACGCGGCCCGGGTGCACCAGCACCTGAAGATCGGGGACGGCGACGTCGACTGGGACGAGTTCTTCGGCGGGCTGGCCACCAACGGCTTCCTCGACCGGGCGGACTCCGTGATGGTCTCCTCGGTCTTCGCCGAGGACGAGAGCGCGATGGAGGTCTCCCGCTACCAGCTGGCCCAGATGACCGAGCGCGCCGAGGCGGCCCGGAAGGCCGCCGCCCGCACCCCGCAGCACACCGAGCAGAGGACGGAGGCCCACGCGTGAGCTACGACGTCGTGACCCTGGGACGCATCAGCGTCGACATCTACCCCGACGACGTGGGCGTCGGACTCGAGGACGTGACCACGTTCCGCAAGTACCTCGGCGGATCGCCCTCCAACGTGGCGGTCGCCGCGGCCCGCCACGGCGAGTCCACCGCGGTGATCACCCGCACCGGCGACGACCCGTTCGCCACCTTCCTGCACCGCGAGCTCACCCGCTACGGCGTGGACGACCGGTTCGTGAGCGCCGTGCCGGGGCTGCAGACCCCCGCCACGTTCTGCGCGATCCGCCCGCCAGAGGACTTCCCGCTGTACTTCTACGGACGCTTCCCCACGGCCCCGGACCTGCAGATCCGGCCCGAGGAGATCGACACCGAGGTCGTGGCCGACACGCGGATCCTGTGGTCCACCGTCACGGGCCTGTGCCAGGAACCGTCCCGGGCGGCCCACTTCGCCGCCCACGAGGCCCGTCCCCGCGAGCAGCTGCGGGCCGACCAGCACACGATCCTGGACCTCGACTACCGGCCCATGTTCTGGGAGTCCGAGGAGGACGCCCGGGCGCAGGTCCACGAGCTGCTCGGCCACGTGACCATCGCCATCGGCAACGACAAGGAGTGCGCGGTGGCCGTGGGGGAGGGCACCCCCGACGAGCAGGCCGACCGGCTGCTGGAGGCCGGCATGCGGATCGCCGTGGTCAAGCTCGGCCCCGAGGGGGTCATGGCCAAGACCCGCGACGAGCGCGTGGTCTCGGCCCCCGTCCCGGTGGAGACCGTCAACGGCCTCGGCGCCGGCGACTCCTTCGGCGGGGCCTTCTGCCACGGCATCAACCAGGGCTGGAGCCTCGAGCAGGTCCTCGACTACGCCAACGCCTCCGGCGCGATCGTGGCCTCGAAGATCTCCTGCTCCGACGCCATGCCCACCCCCGCCGAGGTCTTCCAGCTGCTGCGCGAGCGCGGCCGCGCCGTACCCGAAGGAGCCACCCGATGACCACGACCACCCCCCTCGAGCTCGACACGGCGGACCCCCGCCGCTACGAGCACCTGACCCGGGTCCGGCTGGAGGACCCGCGCGCCGTCCAGCGCGCCGCCGACTCCCGCCGTCGTCACCCCGGACCCGTGCACGGGCGGCAGAACTTCGTCGTCGCCGCGGACCACGCGGCCCGCGGCGCCCTGCGGGTGCGCGGCGAGGCCGACGCCATGGCCGACCGGCGCAGCCTGCTCGACCGGCTGCAGATCGCCCTGGCGGACCCCCAGGTGGACGGCGTGCTCGCCTCCCCGGACGTGCTGGACGACCTGCTGCTGCTCGGGGCGCTCGAGGGCAAGCTCGTCTTCGGCTCCATGAACCGCGGCGGTCTGCCCGGCCTCGTCAACGAGATCGACGACCGCTTCACGGGGCACACGGCCGAGGCCCTGGACCGGATCGGCGCCGACGGCGGCAAGATGCTCACCCGCATCTGCTTCGAGGACCCGCACACCACCTCCGTCCTGGAGAACACCGCCAGGGCGGTGGACTCCCTGGCCGCCCTGGGGCTCATCGCGATGGTGGAGCCGTTCATCTCCCGGATCACCGGCACCGGCATCGTCAACGACCTCTCCGCCGACGCCGTGATCCAGTCCGTGGCGATCGCCCAGGGGCTCGGGGGAACCTCCGCGCACACGTGGATGAAGCTGCCCGTGGTCGAGGACATGGAGCGCGTCATGGCGGCCACCACCCTGCCCACGGTCCTGCTGGGCGGCGACCCGAGCAGCCGGCCCGACGAGGTCTTCGCGACCTGGGAGGCCGCCCTCGCGCTGCCCGGCGTCCAGGGCCTGACCGTCGGACGCACCCTCCTCTACCCCGAGGACGGCGACGTCGCCGGCGCCGTGGCCACCGCCGCGTCCCTGCTCAAGGGGCACACCGTCGAGGAAGGAGCCGCCCGATGAGGACCCGCACCCTCTCCGTCTCCCAGGCGCTCGTGGAGTTCCTGGCCAACCAGTGGACCGTCGACCGGATCGGTGCCGAGGAGTACCGGCAGCGCACGATCCCGGGCATGTTCGGCATCTTCGGCCACGGCAACGTGGCCGGGGTGGGCCAGGCCCTGAAGCAGTACCAGGCCCAGGACCCCGCCCTGATGCCCTACTACCAGGGCCGCAACGAGCAGGCCCAGGTGCACCAGGCCGTCGGCTACGCCCGGCACACCCGGCGCCGGGCCACCTTCGCGGTGTCCACCTCGATCGGCCCCGGTGCCACCAACATGGTGACCGGCGCCGCCCTGGCCACCACGAACCGGCTGCCCGCGCTGCTGTTCCCCTCGGACCAGTTCGCCTCCCGGCGCCCGGACCCGGTGCTCCAGCAGCTCGAGCGGCCCGACGCCAACGACATCACCGTCAACGACGTCTTCCGGCCGGTCAGCCGCTACTTCGACCGCGTCTGGCGGCCGGAGCAGCTCTTCTCGGCGCTGCTCAACGGCATGCGGGTGCTCACCGACCCGGCCGAGACCGGCGCCGTGACGATCGCGCTCCCGCAGGACGTGCAGGCCGAGCCGCTCGAGGTGCCCGAGGAGTTCCTCGCCCCCCGGGAGTGGCGGATCCGCCGGCCGGCGCCCGAGGAGGAGGACGTCCGCGCGGCCGTCGCGGCGATCCGCGCGGCCGAGCGGCCCGTGGTCATCGCCGGCGGCGGGGTGCACTACTCCTTCGCCACCGAGGCGCTGGCCGAGTTCGCCGAGACCACCGGGATCCCTGTGACCTACACCCAGGCGGGCGTGGGGGTCATGGACTGGGACCACCCGCTGTGCCTCGGGGCCGTCGGCTCCACCGGCTCCACGGCCTCCAACGCCGTGGTCGCCGAGGCCGACCTGGTGATCGGCATCGGCACCCGGTACGAGGACTTCACCACCGCGTCCCGCACCGCGTTCCAGCACCCGGACGTGCGCTTCGTCAACATCAACGTCGCGGCGTTCGACGCCTACAAGCAGGGCACCGCCGTGCCGGTCGTCGCCGACGCCCGCAAGACGCTCGTCGAACTGACGAGGGCGCTCGGCGGGTACCGGGTCGGTGCGGACCTCGCCGAGACCGTCGAGCGGGAGAAGCAGCGCTGGGACGCCACCGTGGATGCGGCGTTCTCCGAGCGGCACCTGCCGCTGCCCAGCCAGAACGAGATCATCGGGGCCGTCAACGAGGCCATGGACGACCGCGACGTCGTCGTGTGCGCGGCGGGCTCGCTGCCCGGTGACCTGCACAAGATGTGGCGGGTCAAGGACGCCTTCGGCTACCACGTCGAGTACGCGTTCTCCTGCATGGGCTACGAGATCGCCGGCGGGCTCGGGGTCAAGCGGGCCGCCGTGGCCGAGGCCCAGCGGGCCGGGACGCCGCAGGACGCGCGCGACGTCGTCGTCATGGTCGGGGACGGCTCCTACCTGATGATGCACACCGAGCTCGTCACGGCCGTGGCCGAGGGGCTCAAGCTCGTGGTGGTGCTGATCCAGAACCACGGCTACGCCTCGATCGGCGCGCTCTCGGAGCAGCTGGGGTCCCAGCGCTTCGGCACGAAGTACCGCTACCTCGACGGGCGGCGGCACAGCTTCGACGACGGCTCGACGCTGCCGATCGACCTCGCCACCAACGCCGAGTCCCTCGGCGTGCGCGTGCTGCGGGTCGAGCCCGGCGAGGGCGTGATCGACCGGCTGCAGGCGGCCGTGGCCGAGGCCAAGGCCGTGCCCGAGGGCTCCGGTCCCGTACTCGTGCACGTGGAGTCGGACCCGCTGATCGACGCGCCCAGCTCCGAGTCCTGGTGGGACGTGCCCGTCACGGGCACCGCCACCCTCGAGTCCACGAACGAGGCCTACGAGGTCTACCAGCAGCACAAGGCCCGGCAGCGTCCGCTGCTGGGGAACTGAAGGAGGAGTCCCATGACCCAGCAGATCGACAGGACCGACCAGCAGATCCAGCACGTCGAGCACTTCATCGCCGGGGCCCGCACGCCCGGCACCGGTGACCGCACGCAGGAGATCTACAACCCCGCCACCGGGCAGGTGTCCGGCATCCTGCACCTGGCCACCGACGAGGACCTGCAGACCACGGTGGCCGCGGCGCGGAAGGCCGCCGACTCGTGGGGCGACGTGTCCCTGGCCAAGCGCACCGCCGTGCTGTTCAAGTTCCGCGAGCTCGTGGCCGCCCACACCGACGACCTCGCCGCCCTGATCACCGCCGAGCACGGCAAGGTGCTCTCCGACGCCAAGGGCGAGGTGGGCCGCGGCCTCGAGGTCGTCGAGTTCGCCTGCGGGATCGCCGAGCAGCTCAAGGGGGAGTACTCCGACCAGTTCTCCACCGGCATCGACGTCTACTCCTTCCGCCAGCCCCTCGGCGTGGTCGCGGGCATCACCCCGTTCAACTTCCCCGTGATGGTGCCGCTGTGGATGGCCCCCGTGGCGATCGCCACCGGCAACGCCTTCATCCTCAAGCCCTCCGAGCGCGACCCCTCCCCGGCCCTGCTGATCGCCGAGCTGTGGCAGCGGGCCGGCCTGCCGGACGGGGTGTTCCAGGTGCTGCACGGCGGCAAGGAGGCCGTCGACGGGCTGCTGACCCACCCGGACGTGGACGGCATCTCCTTCGTGGGCTCCACCCCGATCGCCCAGTACGTGCACGAGACCGCGACCAAGCACGGCAAGCGCGTCCAGGCCCTCGGCGGGGCGAAGAACCACGCGATCGTGCTGCCGGACGCGGACATGGACTCCGCTGCCGACAACCTCACGGCGGCCGCCTTCGGCTCCGCCGGGGAGCGCTGCATGGCCGTGTCCGTGGCCGTGGCCGTCGGCGAGGCCGCCGACCTGCTCGTGGACAAGCTGGCCGAGCGGGCCAAGGACATCACCGTGGGCAACGGCATGGACGCCTCCTCCGACATGGGCCCCGTCATCACCCCCGCGTCCCGGGACCGCGTGCGCCGGATCGTCACCGCCGCCGAGCAGGACGGCGCCGCCGTCGTCGTGGACGGCCGCGACCTGATCGTGAAGGACCACGAGGACGGCTTCTTCGTGGGCCCCACCGTCCTGGACAGGGTCCGGAAGGACATGCAGGCCTACGAGGAGGAGATCTTCGGGCCCGTCCTCGTGGTGCTGCGCGTGGACACCCTGGACGAGGGCATCGAGGTCATCAACGCCAACCCGTACGGCAACGGCACCGCGATCTTCACCTCCTCCGGCGCCTACGCCCGCCAGTTCAAGCGGCAGGTGACCGTGGGCATGATCGGCGTCAACGTCCCGATCCCCGTGCCCGTCGCCTGGCACTCCTTCGGCGGCTGGAAGGCCTCGCTGTTCGGCGACCACCACATCTACGGGCCCGACGGCGTGCGCTTCTACACCCGCGGCAAGGCCGTCACCGAGCGGTGGCCCGAGCCGCACCACGCCTCGGGGGCGTCCTTCGCCTTCCCGTCCTCGTCCGACCACTGACCCGCACGCCACCCCGCTCCCGCCGGTCCCCGCACCGGCGGGAGCGCCCCGCACATCCCGCCCCGCAGGGGCGGCGGAAGGAGAACACCATGAACACCCCGCTGCGCGTAGCCGTCGTCGGAGCCGGCCGCATGGGCGCCGACCACATCGAGCGCATCCACCGCCGGATCAACGGCGCCGAGATCGCCGCCGTCGTCGACATCGACCGGGCCCGGGCCGAGGCCGCCATCGCCCACATCCCCGGCGCGGTCGCCCACACCGACTTCCAGGAGGTGCTCGACCGGGACGACATCGACGCCGCCCTCATCGCCACCCCCGGGTTCCTGCACGAGCAGGTGCTGCTGTCCGCGATCGAGCACGGGCTGCCCACGCTGTGCGAGAAGCCGCTGACCCCGGACGCGGAGTCCTCCTGGCGCGTGGTCGAGGCCGAGGTGGCCGCCGGCCGGCAGCTGATCCAGGTCGGCTTCATGCGCCGCTTCGACGCGGGCTATCTCGCCCTGCGCCGGATGATCGAGGAGCAGCCCTACGGGGAGCTGCTGACCCTGCACCACCAGCACCGCAACCCGACCACCCCGCCCGGGTTCACCAACGAGATGATCATCAACGACTCCGTGGTGCACGAGTTCGACGCCGTGCGCTTCTTCACCGGGGAGGAGATCACCTCGGTCCAGGTCCGGATCGGGCGCTCCACCCGCAACGCCCCGGAGGGCCAGAAGGACCCGCAGCTGGTGCTCATGGAGACCGAGTCCGGGATCCTCGCCCAGGTCGAGGCCTACGTCAACGCGCAGTTCGGCTACCAGGTCGCCACGCAGGCGTCCTTCGAGACCGGCGTGGTGGGCATCGGCTGCGACAGCGAGCCCTACGTCCGCACGGCCGGCACCTGGGGCGGCAGCGTCACCCCGGGCTTCGAGGAGCGCTTCGTCGAGGCCTACGACCGCGAGATCCAGGCGTGGGTCGACGCCGCGGCGCGCGGGCAGATCGGCGGTCCCTCGGCGTGGGACGGCTACGCCACGGCCGCGTGCTGCGAGGCCGGCGTCCGGGCGCAGGCCAGCGGGGAGATCGTGCCCGTGCGGATGCAGCCCAGGCCCGAGCTCTACAGCACGGCACCGGTGGCCGCCCGCGCCTGAGCGGCAGCGGGGGCCGGCGTCAGGGCGCGGCGGGGCGACGGCCCCACCGCGCCCTGACGCGTCTCCCCGGCGCGGCGGCGGGGCGCTCGCGGGGCCCCGCCGTCACCCGGTCGCGCGGGGTGCCGCCGTGGAGCCGCGGACGACCAGCTCCGGCTCGAGCAGGACCGCCGCCCCCGTGTCCGGGCCCCCGCCGATCCGGGCCACCAGCCGCTCGGCGGCCACCGCGCCGATCTCCGCGTTGCGGCTGTCGACGGTGGTCAGCCGCAGGAGGTGGGTGGAGGCGATGGGGGAGTCGTCGTAGCCGACCACCGAGAGCTCCTGCGGCACGCGCAACCCGCGCTCACCGGCCACCGCGAGGGCCCCCATGGCCATGGTGTCGTTGGCGGCGAAGACCGCCGTGGTCTCCGGAGCGGCGTCGAGCAGGCGCACCGCGGCGGCGTAGCCGTCCTCCTCCGTGGTGGCACCGTGCCCGGCGACGGCGCGGGGCTCGAGGCCGGCCGCGGCCATCGCCGCCGCGAAGCCCTCCGCCCGCAGCCGGGCCGCTCCGCCGCCGCCCGTGAGGTGGCCGATGCCGCGGTGGCCGAGGCCGATCAGGTGCTCCGTCGCCAGGCGCGCGCCGAGCCGGTCGTCGTTGGCGACGACCTCCGCACCCGGTATCACGCCCTCCCGGTGGCCGGCCACCACGACGGGCAGCCCCTCGGGCACACGCATGGCCCCGGTCGGCTCGGTGGCGATCACCAGCCCGTCGACGCGCATCGACAGGAAGCCGTCCAGCGGGTGCGCCTCCACGTGCGCGTTGAGCGTGTGGTCGGCGACCGCGATGCGCAGCCCGTGCGGCGCCAGGCCCTCCTGCAGACCGCGCAGCAGCTCCACGAACCACAGGTTCCGCCAGTCGTCGATGACCACCCCGATGGTGCGCGTCGTCGCCCCGGCCAGCGCCGCGGCGGCCTGGCTGGGGCGGTAGCCCAGCCGCTCCACCGCCTCCAGGACGGCGGCCCGCCGGGCCTCCGAGACGCTGGGGGAGCCGCGCAGGACGAGGGACACCAGGGACTTCGAGACGCCCGCGCTCCGGGCGACGTCGTAGATGGTGGGCGGACGCGTGTTCACCAGAGCATTGTCTCCCGAAATGTGTCCTGACAAACCTCTTGACCCGGTTCGGGGGAAGACCCTACGCTCATTGGAGCGCTCCAATCGTGACCGGTGCCACAGTGCCCGGCGCGACGGTCGCTCTTCCTGCGTGTTCGTCCTGTTCCCGAACCGTCCTCATCCCGCCCCCAAGACCCGTCCCCAGACCAGGAGAGAAACATGACCGACAGCATCGGCATCGCCGTCATCGGCGCCGGCATGGCCGGCCAGGCCCACGCGGCCGCCTACCGCGTGGCCCCCACGCTCTACGACCCCGTCCTGCCTCCGCTGCGCTACGTCGCCATCGGCGACGTCAACGAGACGCTGGGGGCGCACGTGGCCCGCCGCTACGGCTACGAGAAGGCCCTGGGGTCCTGGGAGGCGGTCGCGGAGGACCCGGAGATCGACGTGGTCAGCGTCGTCATCGCGAACCGCTTCCACCGCCGGGCCGTCGAGGGCCTGCTGGCGGCCGGCAAGCACGTGCTGTGCGAGAAGCCGCTCAGCGACACCCTCGAGGACGCCCGCGCCATGGCCCGGGCCGCCGAGCAGGCCGAATCCATCGCCCGCATCGGCTTCACCTTCCGGCGCACCCCCGGCATCGCCGCGATCCGCGACCTGATCCAGGGCGGGACGCTGGGGAAGGTCCTGCACTTCAGCGGCCGGTACTGGACCGACTACGGAGTGAACCCGAAGGCGCCCATGAGCTGGCGCTACAAGGGCGGCCCGGGCTCCGGGGCGCTGGCCGACGTCGGCAGTCACCTGGCCTATGTGGCGGAGTTCCTCTGCGGGGACGTCCGCTCCGTCAGCGGTGGCCGGCTGGCCACGGCCATCTCCGAGCGGCCGCTGCCCCTGGGTGCGGTGACCGGCCACCACCTGGTGGAGGTCAGCGACGACTACGAGCCGGTCGAGAACGACGACTACGCCGCGTTCTCGGCGGAGTTCGCCACCGGCGCCGGCAGCCTGGAGGTCTCCCGGGTGGCGGCCGGGCACCCCAACACCCTGACCTTCGAGGTGTTCTGCGAGAAGGGTGCCGCGCGGTTCAACCAGCTGCGCCCGGCCGAGATCGAGCTGTTCCTCACCGACGGACCCGAGGCCACCAACGGCTACCGCACCGTCAACCTCGGCCCCGGCCACGCCTACCTGTCGCAGGGACTGGCCATGGACGCCCCCGGCGTCGGGTTCGGCCAGAACGACGCCTTCGGCTACCAGGCCCGCGCCTTCCTCGAGGAGGTCGCCGGTCTCGAGGAGTCGGCGTCCCTGCCCCGCAACGCCTCCTTCGCGGACGGCGTGCACAACATGGAGATCCTGGAGGCGGCCGTGGAGTCCGCCACCCACCACGGAAAGAAGGTCGTCCTGTGAAGCTCGGCGTCTACAACGCGATCCTGCACGACCGCCCGCTCCCGGAGGCGCTGAAGGTCATCGCGGACCTCGGCCTGACCGGCATCGAGATCAACACGGGCGGGTTCCTCCCGGCCGTCCACGTCCCGGACATGGACCAGATCCTGGAGAGCGACGCGGCCCGCGACGACTACCTGGGGCTCTTCGAGGGCACCGGCGTCTCGATCGCCGGCCTCAACTGCAACGGCAATCCGCTGCACCCCAAGCGGGCGATCGGCGAGAAGCACGCCGAGGACATCCGCCGCTCCATCCGGCTCGCACATCGCCTGGGCCAGGACCGCGTGGTGACGATGTCCGGGCTGCCGGGCGGGGAGCCCGGGGCCACGGTGCCCAACTGGATCGTCAACGCCTGGAACTCCGGGGCCCTGGACATCCTGGACTATCAGTGGGGCATCGTCGCCGACTTCTGGAAGGAGACCGACCGGATGGCCGCCGATCACGGCGTGAAGGTGGCCCTCGAGCTGCACCCGCAGAACGTGGTCTTCAACACCGCTGACGTCCGCAAGCTCATCGACCTGACCGGCGCCACGCACGTGGGCGTCGAGCTCGACGCCTCGCACCTGTTCTGGCAGCAGATGGACCCGGTCGCCGTGATCCGCGAACTCGGCCCGCTGATCTTCCACGCGGCCGCGAAGGACGTGCGGATCAACCAGGAGAACGCCGCGCTCTACGGTGTGCTGGACAACAGCTTCCGCCGGCTCTCGCCCGAGGAGGACCGCACCAACCTCGGCGGCGACGAGTGGGCCAACGAGTGGCCGAAGGACTCCGCCTGGGACTTCGTGGCGCTGGGCCGCGGCCACGACACCGCCTACTGGGCCGAGTTCCTCACCGCCCTGCACGAGGTCGACCCGGACATGGCCGTCAACATCGAGCACGAGGACGTCTCCCTGGGCCGCATCGAGGGCCTCGAGATCGCCGCCGGCGTCCTGAAGGACGCCGCCGCGTCCGTCGGCGCCCTGCGCTGACACCGTCCACGGACGACGACAGGGCCTCCTCCACACGGAGGGGGCCCTGTGTCGCGCCCCTGGGCCGGTGGAGCGGGGGCTCCGAACTCCTCATCCTCCTCGGGGTCCCTGCCCCGGATCCGACCCTGCTCCGACCCGTCGACGGCGGCCGTCTGCTCGGGAGGGGGTTCGAGGTCCAGCTTCCGGTCGACGCGGCGTCGCTCCGGGTTCGCGCAGGTGGGGATCGGGACGACCCTCGGCTGGAGTGCCGGCGCAGCACGACCTGCCCGGTCCCGACGCCGTGGGCGCGGGCGATCTCCTCCGGTGCCGGTTCGGCCGGCAGGGTCGTGCCGTCGTGGAGCGGGTGTTCGGGCTGGGCGGTCATGGTGTCCCCTTTCCTGAAGGGGTGCGGGGTGGCGCCGCGACGGTGGTGGCGTGCCCGCTGACGTGCTCGGCCACCGAGGGCGGGAGCCGCAGCGCACTGACCAGGGGCAGCAGGAGCAGGGCCGCCATGACGGCGAAGGCCGCCCGGTACGGGAGCAGGTCCCCGGCCTCGGGGAGAATGCCGGCAGCGGCCGAGGCCAGCTGCAGGACGAGGGCCCCCACGGCGATCCCCAGCCCGGTGGCCAGCTGAGCGCTGGTGGCGGACAGGGTGTTCGCCGAGGAGATCTGCGCCGGTTCCACGTCGGCGAACTGCAGGGAGTTGTAGGCGGTGAACCCGATCGAGCGCAGCGCCCCGCTGGTCAGCAGCAGCAGGGCGACGAGCCACAGGGGCGTGCCAGGGGCCAGGAGCAGGAACGCCGCGATGCAGACCGCGCCGCCGGACACGGAGGCGATGAGGACGGTGCGGAACCCGAACCGGCGCAGCAGCGGGGTGGTGGCCGGCTTGACGCCCACGTTGCCGAGGAACACCGCGGTGACGAGCAGACCGGACTCCACGGGCGACCGGCCGAAGCCGTCCTGGAGCAGCAGCGGCAGCAGGAACGGGACCGAGCTGACGACCGCCCGGTAGACGAAGCCTCCCGAGTTCGCCGCCCGGTAGCCGGCGATCCGGTAGACCCGCAGGTCCAGCAGGGGGTTCGCGGCGCGCAGCAGCCAGCGAACGGCGACGGCCCCGCTGAGGGCCGCGGCGCACAGCAGCCCGACCGCGGCGCCGGCCCACCCGGCGAGCGGGACGAGCTGCAGACCGGCGACCAGGCCGAACACGGCGACCGTGCACCACAGCAGTCCCGGCACGTCGAGGGACCGGCGTTCGGTCTCCGTGTCGCGGACGAGCAGCAACGCCGCGACGAGGGCCGCCGCGCCCACGGGGACGTTGATCAGGAAGATCCAGTGCCAGCTCGCCCAGGAGGTCAGCAGCCCGCCCACGAGCGGGGCCAGCACGGGCGCGAGCAGCGCCGGCCACGTGATCCAGGCGATGGCCCGCAGCAGATCGCGCCGGTCCGTGGCGCGCAGGACGATGAGCTGCCCGACCGGGACCATCATGGCCCCGCCGAGGCCCTGAAGGACCCGCGCGGCCACCAGTGCCGGGAGGCTGCCGCCGGCGGCGCACAGGAGGGAGGCGAGCGTGAAGACGACGATGGACGCGCAGAACACCCTCCGGGGCCCGAACCGGCCGGCGAGCCAGCCGCCCACGGGGATGAACGTGGCCACTGTGACGAGGTAGACGGTCATCGCGAGGCCGATCTCGGCGCTGCCGACGCCGAGATCGGCCGCGATGCTCGGCGCCGCGGTGACGAGGATCGTGCCGTCGAGGTGCTCCATGAACAGCACGGTGGACACGAGCAGCGCGAGCCGGCGGCTCCACGGGCGGGCGGTCCCGTCGTCCGGGGGACGACTCCGGGTGCGGTCGCCCGGACGGATCGGCACGGAACCGGTCAGCGACCGAAGGGCAGCCGGGGGTCGACCGCCGACTCGTCCCAGGTCCGGCGGATCCAGCCGTGGTGGGGGTCGTCGCTGATCAGCCACTCCCGCACCCGGCCCGGCCCGGCCATGACGTTGAGGTAGTACAGGTCGTAGCCGGGGGTCGCCATGGCGGGCCCGTGCCAGCCGTAGGGCACCAGGACGACGTCGCCCGAGCGCACCTCGGCGCTGACGTCGATGGGGCGGTCGTCCGAGGCGTAGACCCGCTGGTAGCCCATGGGGTCGGCGCCGCCGCCCGCCGGCACGGGCATGCCCGCGGCGAGCTGCGTCTCGAAGTAGTAGATCTCCTCCAGGGCGGTCTCCCCGTCCTTCTCCTCGTCGTGCTTGTGCGGCGGGTAGGAGGACCAGTTGCCGGCGGGGGTGAGCACCTCGCACACGATGAACCGGTCGGCCTCCAGCGCGGCGGGCGTGCCGAAGTTGTGCACCTGGCGCGAGCAGTTCCCCGCCCCGCGCAGCTCCACCGGGATCTCCTCGCGGGTCACGAGCCGCGTCGGGTGCTCCGCGCGGGCCGGCGCCGAGGCCACGGCCACCCGGCCGCCGGTGGCGGTGGACACGGTCAGGTCCCGGCGGATCCCGGTGTAGAGGACGTCGGTGGGGCCGGCGAAGACCGAGGGGCGGCCGGCGAGGTCGTAGCTCTCACCGCCCGTCTCGGCCGTGAAGCTGCCCGCGAGGGGCACCACGATGCGCTCCTCCTCGGCGGCGTCCAGGGCGATCCGCTCGCCCGGGCCGAGGTCGGCCACGCGCAGGCCCGTGTGGGCCCAGCCGGGGACCTCGGCGGCGGAGTCGTGGCCGCCCAGGGAGACGAACCAGCCGTCCTGGGCGGCGGAGTCCTTGGGGTGGACCCATTCGGGGCGGGAGCTGTCGGTGTGCATGGGTCGGTGTGCCTTCCGGTGTCGTCGTCGTGCGTGGTCCCGGGCCGGGACGGTGGTCCTGCGCTCAGCGCTGGACGAGGGTCAGCTCGAAGGTGTACTTGTCGGCCCGGTACACGTGCCGGCCGGTCTCCACCTGCCGGCCGAGGTCGTCCATGGCGGTGCGGTGCATGCTGACCAGCGCGGCGCCGGGCTCGACGCCCAGCTGCTCCGCCTGGAACGCGTCGGCCGAGACGGCGCCCACCCGCTGGTGGGCCAGCTGGAAGTTGACGCCCTGGCCGCGCATGAGGGAGTACAGGCCCTCCTGCTCGAGCTGCTCGCGCGTGAGCTCGCACAGCGCGCAGGGGATCCAGTTCTCCATGAGGGCCAGCGGTTCGCCGTCCGTGCTGCGCAGGCGCACGAGGTGGTAGACCTCGTCGCCCGGCGCGATGCCCAGCAGCAGCGCCACCTCGTCGTCGGCGGGGATCCGCGCGAAGTCCAGCACCGTCGTGCTGGGGCTGCCCCCGCTGCGCTGGAGGTCCTCGTGCAGGCTGGTCAGCTCTAGCGAGCGGCGGACCTGGCTGCCCACCACCTGGGTGCCCACACCGCGCTTGCGCACCAGCAGCCCGGCGCGCACGAGCTGGTCCATGGCCTTGCGCATGGTGGGCCGGGACAGGTTGAGCCGGTTGGCGAGGTCGATCTCGTTGTCCAGCTTGGTCCCCGGGGGCAGCTCGCCGCTGCGGATCGCGTCCTCGAGCCCCTGCGCCACCTGGTGGTAGAGGGGCACGGGGGAGGTCTTGTCGACCGTGAGACGGAGTGGGCCGGACATGGTGGACCTCCAAGGGGGTGGGACCGAGCGGGCGGGACCGCCGACTCCCTCCATTGTGAACGGCAAGATGTGAATATGTCCATACATTCTATTGACATCTGTGATCCGGGTCACCCAGGATGATCCCCAAGCGGACGGCCGAGGCGGCGCCCGGAGGCGCGAGGCCCCGCAACGACACGAGGAGAACTCCCCATGACTGCACGACGTCCTTCCCACGAGAGCCTGCGGCCGAGGGCGCCCCGGCGTCTCCTGACGGCCGCCGCTCTGCTGGTCCCGGCCATGGCGCTCGCCGGCTGCTCGTCCGAGGGCGGCCGGGAGACCACGGCCGCGGGCGAGGGCGGCGGTGGCCAGGTGGCCCAGACCGACCCCATCAAGATCGCCATGGTGACCCATGCCCCTCCGGGCGACACCTTCTGGGACACCATCCGGGCGGGCGCGGAGGAGGCCGCGGCGAAGGACAACGTCGAGTTCCTCTACGCGGGGGACGTCGAGGGCGGCCGGCAGGCCCAGCTGATCCAGCAGTACATCGACCAGGACGTCGACGGGATCGCCGTGACCTTGGCCAAGCCCGACGCCCTGCGGGACGTGCTGCAGCAGGCGGAGGACGCCGGCATCCCCGTCGTCTCCTTCAACGCGGGTGAGAACGAGTACGCCGAGATGGGGGCGTTCGCGCACTTCGGGTCCGACGAACAGCTCGCCGGGCAGACGGCCGGGGAACGGCTCAAGGAGGAGGGCATCCAGCGCCCGATCTGTGTCATCCAGGACCAGGGGCACGTGGGGCTCGAGGCCCGGTGCGCCGGCGTCAAGGAGCAGCTCCCCGAGACCGAGATCCTCTACGTGCAGGGCACGGACATGACCCAGGTGTCCTCCACCGCCACGGCCAAGCTGCAGACCTCCCAGGAGGCGGACGCCATCATCGGGCTCGGCGCGCCGATCACCATGACCCTGCTCGAGGCGAAGGAGTCGGCCGGCAGCGACGTCACCGTCGCGTCCTTCGACATGAACGGCGACCTCGCCCAGGCCGTCGTCGACGGGGACGTGCTGTTCACCATCGACCAGCAGCCGTGGCTGCAGGGCTACATGTCCGTGGACTCGCTGTGGCAGAACCACCGGGGCGCCTTCAGGATCGGTGGCGGCCAGCCGACGCTGACCGGCCCCGCCGTCGTGGACTCGTCCAACGCAGAAGAGGTCCTCGAATTCGCCAACGAGGGCATCCGCTGAGCGGGCCCTGGAACCAGGAGCAGAAGACCATGTCCTCCACCCGCACACCCGCCGCCGCACCGGCGCCGGACCGCGGCTCCTCCGGAGCCCCGCCCACGCCCACCGCCGGCGCCCCGGCCGACGAGCGCATCCAGACCAAGGGCCTGCTGGGCACCTTCCTGGCCCGACCAGAGGTCGGCGCCCTGGTCGGTGCGATCGTGGTCTTCGTGTTCTTCGCCGTCGCAGCTCCGTCGTTCACCCAGCCCCAGTCGATCTCCACCGTCCTCTACGGGGCGTCGACCATCGGAATCATGGTGGTCGGGGTGTCGCTGCTGATGATCGGCGGGGAGTTCGACCTCTCCACCGGTGTGGCCGTGATCACCTCCGCGCTGGCCGCCTCGATGTTCAGCTGGTTCTTCGCCGTCAACGTCTGGGTCGGTGTCCTGGTGGCACTCGTGGTGTCCCTGTCCATCGGCTTCGTCAACGGCTGGCTGCTGATGCGCACCAAGCTGCCGTCCTTCATCGTGACCCTGTCGACGTTCCTCATGCTCACCGGCCTCAACCTGGCGCTGACCCGGCTGATCGGCGGCTCGGTCTCCTCGCCCTCGATCAGCACCATGGACGGGTTCGACGCGGCGAAGGCGGTCTTCGCCTCCTCGGTGAGCATCTTCGGTGTCGACGTGCGGATCACGGTGTTCTACTGGATCGCCCTGGTGGTCGTCGCCTCCTTCATCCTGCTCAAGACGAGGATCGGCAACTGGATCTTCGCCGTGGGGGGGGACGAGAACGCCGCCCGCGCCGTGGGCGTGCCGGTGGCGAGGACCAAGATCGGTCTGTTCATGGGCGTGGGCCTGTGCGGCTGGCTGCTGGGCATGCACAACCTCTTCGCCTTCGACTCCGTCCAGTCCGGGGAGGGCGTGGGCAACGAGTTCCTCTACATCATCGGCGCGGTGATCGGCGGCTGCCTGCTCACCGGAGGCTTCGGGTCCGCGATCGGCGGGGCCCTGGGCGCCCTGATCTTCGGCATGGCCTCCCGGGGCATCGTCTACGCGGAGTGGAACCCCGACTGGTTCAAGTTCTTCCTGGGCCTGATGCTGCTGCTGGCCACCATCGTGAACATGTACGTGCGCAAGCGCGTCGAGAGGAAGTAGGTGACCACCGTGTCGACGCAGAACACGCCCACGGGCACCACCACCGCCGCGGCCCTGGTCGAGCTGGAGGACGTCGGCAAGCGCTACGGCAACATCATCGCCCTGCGCGAGGTCACCATGACCGTGGAGGCCGGGAAGGTCACCTGCGTGCTCGGCGACAACGGGGCCGGCAAGTCCACCCTGATCAAGATCATCGCCGGACTGCACCAGCACACCGACGGGACCCTGCGCGTCAACGGGGAGGAGACCACCTTCGGCTCCCCCCGGCAGGCCCTCGACGCCGGGATCGCCACCGTCTACCAGGACCTCGCCGTGGTCCCGCTGATGCCGGTGTGGCGCAACTTCTTCCTCGGCTCCGAGCTCACGAAGGGCTTCGGCCCGTTCAAGCACCTGGACGTGGCGAGGATGAAGGAGATCACCAAGCAGGAGCTCGCCGACATGGGCATCGACCTGCGCGACGTGGACCAGCCCATCGGCACCCTCTCCGGTGGTGAGCGCCAGTGCGTGGCCATCGCCCGGGCCGTGCACTTCGGGGCGAAGGTCCTCATCCTGGACGAGCCCACCGCGGCCCTGGGCGTGAAGCAGTCCGGGGTGGTGCTGCGCTACATCCTCCAGGCCAAGGAACGCGGCCTGGGCGTGGTGTTCATCACCCACAACCCGCACCACGCCTACCCGGTGGGGGACCGGTTCCTGCTGCTCAAGCGCGGCAAGTCCATCGGCTACTACGAGAAGAAGGACATCCTGCTCGGGGACCTCACCGCCCAGATGGCCGGCGGCGCCGAGCTGGAGGAGCTCACCCACGAGCTCGAGCAGCTCGGCGGGCACACCCAGCAGATGCAGCAGGTCCAGGCCGACATGGCCGAGTCCCAGACCCGCCCCCGCGCCTGACCGGACCCCGGCCCCGGGGCCCCCCCCCCCCCCCCGGGGGGGGGGGGGGGGCCCCCCCCCCCCCCCCCGGGCGGCCCCCCGGGGCAGGCGCCCCCCGGGCGGCCGGGC